>JAFLZE010000004.1:0-93802 GCA_029785685.1 Nitrososphaerota archaeon
AACCAGTTCACCATCATGTACAACCTGAATAACATCACGGCGTCATCTTCGTTAATCACGCCCATCGGTCCCATCTGTGAGCTCCCACCCGGGACGAGTGGTTGAGCAGGCCGGCTTCTCCCGCCACTAGTCCCAAGATTTAATTGTAGGCGAACGGGAGTTCACTATGACGCCTAGTCGGCGTGTCAAAATGCTGCAGCTCACAGACAGCTTACAGATGCCAGTCGCTCGATTGCTATTGCCACGATGTGAAACCCCCAGACACCGGACCGCCCCCCTTCTGGGGCGCACGGCAGGAACGCCTCAGCAGAGGTTACCTCTGCGCCCCGAGGTATCTGTCAGAAGGAGATTTGGGTCGAAAGGGCAGGAGTTCGCCTGAGGATGCCGGTTCCCGTTGAGCTTCTCTGGGGGGTAGCTGTCTCCATGGCGGCGGTGACTGCCTGGCTGATCAAGAGGACATCGAGAGTGGCGACGCTCTACGACGGGTCGGTCATGCTGTTCCTTCTCACCATGATGGTCGCCATGTTTGTGAGCGCGGTGTACTACATCTATGTGCCCAGCATCACCACGCTGTTCGTCCTCTTCGCTGCGAACATGGTATCCATGAGCATCTTCCTGGTCCCCATCGTCGCTTCTCTAATGTATGGAGGTAAGAAGCTGGACGACTTCGGCGTAGGTGGCCTGACGCTCCTCGGAGCCTTCCAACTGGCAGCAGTAGCCCTGGTGATGGCCGCCGAGGTGTTCATGGGGTGGGCCTTCACCCTGGCGTCAGGAGCCATAACCCCGGACGGGAGCAGTGCAGGTATTTACTCCGCCCTAGTTGGATCGATCGGCTCATACTGGTTCGTTTTCACCATGGCCGGAGAGATGGCCATCACGCTGTATCTCCTTAGAGACAGGCTCCAGAAGGCGGTCTGGACAGTTGTCGGGGCACAGGTGCTCATCATGCTGTTCTCGCCCACGGCGATCAACTCCTCCGACTGGGCGAGGTATTCGACCTACTTGGCGAGCGTGGTCATGATAGTGCTGTTCATCTACGTCTTCGAGTTCCTCTTCAGGAACCGCAGTCTAGAGCGAGGGACGTCAGACTACCTTGTCCGGATTTTGCTTGCGTATGGGATAATGATGGCCGGGATTTTCGCCTGGTTGCTCTTCGGAAACGAAGAAGTCTTCGCGTTGTCCCTGCTGGTCGAGATGGCCGTGTACTTCTCCGCGGTCATTCGCAACAGGGAGTCTGGCTCGGGGTCCGAGAGTTGGCAGTCGAGGCCTCTGTGGGTGTTCGCCGTCCTCAGCTTCCTCTTCGTAGCAGAGTTCTTCATGGGGGCCGCCATCGACGTGTATGCCTACGGAACGGCGTACTTCACGAGCCTCCCGCTAGTCCCCATAGCCGGATCAATCCTGGGGGCCATGGCCGCCGCAGGCTACGACTTCATCACATACTTCTCCGCGGTCACCGCATCCGTCTGGTACCTCGTCATGATGGGGATAGAGATGGGTGCGCTGGTGCTCTTCAAGATAAGATACTCGCGCGAGTTGGAGACCAAGGTCAGGCTTGGGATGGTGATAGTGGCATATGCCGTCTACGCTGTCTTCCTTCCATACTTCGTCTTCCCCAGTACGGCCCGGTACATCCCATGGATAGGGTGGAGCATGGGGGTCGGTACGGCTGGCGCGCTCGCTCCTGCGGTAGCGCTTGCGCTGCTCGGCACCTACTTTGCGAGCGGGCTCCTGTCGTTCTTCTTCGGGAGCAGGAATGTCTGCTCGGTCTTCTGTACCGCCGCACTCATGTACCAAGGGACGGCCATTGACAGCATGAGTTCGTTCAATCGAACGTCGAAACTGGGACGTAGATTCCTCACCAGCAGACTCTCGGCGACCTACAAGTGGGTGGTGTCAGTGGTCTGGTTCTCGCTGGTGGCAGCGGCCATGCTCTCATATCTGAACTCTATAGGAGTGATTGATGTCACAGTATTCGGGGCTGATACGAGTTTCTTCACGTACAGTTTCTATTTCAGCTTCCTTTGGTACATTGTCTGGATACTGATTCCCTTCATGGGGACGTACGCCTGTGCGACGACAGGCATGTGCGGCTGGGGCTCGTTCAATCAGCTGATTTCGAGGTTTGGTTTGTTCAAGCTGAAAGTCAAGGACAGCGATACCTGTGTGACCTGCGCCACTAAGGACTGCGCAAAGGTGTGCCCCGTGGGCATAACTGACCAGCCTGGCTCGTTTATCGGGACCGGGCAGCTCAAGACTATGAGGTGCATCGGGGTCGGGGACTGCGTCACCGCGTGCCCGTATCAGAACATATACTTCTACGACATCAGAGCCTGGCTCAGGGCGAGGCTTCGGGGGGCTAAGTCCTCCGCTGCACTGGGGGCCTCGCTTCCAGTGGTACGTGCCGGGTACTTCCCGCCTGCCGGACCCTATTCGAAGGATGAATAGTAGTACCAGGCAACGGGCTATGCTGAGCTATGAAGCGCTGCCTGAGCTCAATGAGACAGCACCAAACTCGGCGCGACGGCGATGGATGTGCTGTGATCCTTGCCAGCTCTTAGTATGAGGGGCCTATGAATTCGACGACCATGGATATAATCAGCACCGCGATGAAGATGACACCCACGAGTGCTATGGCACGCACCGGTGATGGCTCGTCCTTCAGCCCCATGTAGTAGCCTCCCATCACGGTGGCTTCGCTGATCGCTATGATTCCAATCACGGTGTAGTAAGTGGTGCTAACCACCATAGATCCTGAGAGATAGACCTCGACGGCTGTCGCCAGGAAGAGGTATACGAGAACGCCGATGGTACCTGCTTCTCTCATTTTTTACACCAAATAGAACAGCGGGAAGAGGAAGACCCAGACGATGTCGACGAAGTCCCAGTATAGGGCGAAGTTGGCAATGGAGCTGCTCCCCTCAGGGCCTGGTTTTCTGACTGCCCTGATCATCAGGTAGACCATCATTACAAGACCCGCTGTCACGTGAGAGGCATGAACCCCCGTCAGGAGGAAGTACAGCCCGTTCGGCAACGAGGTGTTGAACCAGATGCCCCTGAGATAGAGCCCATACCATTCGCTCGCCTCCATCAGGAGGAATGCGAGGCCCAACGCGAAGGTGCTGCCGAGCCAGGCCAGATAATGGCGGTGCTCACCTGCCTTCTGCGACATTACGGCGCGGACCATCGTGAAGCTACTGGCGAGCAGGAACACGGTGGATATGGCTCCCGTAGTTACGTCGTGAACGTTGCCTATCGCAGGCCAGGTGACTCCGGCGATGGCGGAGTTCTCACGTATGAAGAGCGTGCTGCCGATGAGCGAGCCGAAGAGTAGAATGTCCGAAGCGATGAATACCCACATCCCCAGCTTGATTCTGCCCACTCCGCTGAAGGGGAATTTGTCCCCGAACGTCTCTCCGAGCGAGAATTTGCCCCCCATGTTGTCCCTTGCCCATCGAAGCAAAGAGTAGACTAGGAGCAACAGACCAACTATGATTATGGCTTTCCCGGCCAGATAGGGAGACGCCGCTATGCCCACGAGGGTGATCGCGATGCCGGTGCTGACTTCCAGCGGCCTGTGGCTGGTACGGTTGGCCTCGTCTGCTTCCAACTCGGACGACTCGTGTAACCCGCCGCTAGCAGACCCGACCGACCTTAGAAAGCCGCTCGTGCCCCACTCTGGTGAGAGGCTCTGCCAGGGGTTCGGGATGGATGGGAGTCCTCCGTAGTGTGTATAGAGGAGATTGGCTACGAAGATGAGCTGCGCACCACCGAAGATGATGGCACCGACACTCGAAATGTAGTTGAGCGTGCCCCATCCGGTTGAGGCAGAGTAGGTGACTATCCTCCTGGGCATGTCGATTAGGAGGAACATCGGGGCATAGGTGATGTTGAATCCTATGAATGAAATCGCGAAGTGAAGCACCCCTAACTTCTCACTGTACATCTTTCCAGTGATCTTCGGGAGCCAATAGTATACCCCAGCGACCAGACCGAATATGGTAGCACCCACCATCACGTAATGGAAGTGCGCCACCACGAAATAGGATCCCCTGAAGACGACGTCGAGTACGAATGACGAGAGGAAGACTCCCGATATCCCTCCTATGATGAAGAGGACTATCGCTCCATAGGCCCACAACATCGGAGTGTTGAGCTTGACCCCTCCCAGGGTGGTGAATATGAACGAAAGGACGATGATGTCAAACGGGAAAGAGATGATGATCGTTGTGACGCTGAAGGTCGCCAACTCTGCCAGGTTGATTCCTGTGATGAACATGTGGTGCTGCCAGACCAGCATGCTGAGTGGGATGACCAAGAGCCCAGTAGCGAGCAGTATCAGCCTTCTCCCTTCGAGATCCCTCCCAGCGAATACGGGCAGGATCTCTGCGATGGCTCCGAAGGCAGGGAGCAAGACTACGTACACCTCGGGGTGCCCGAAGAACCAGAACAGATTGGTCCAGAGGATGGCCCCCCCAGCCACTGACACGAAGATGACGGTCCCGAGTAGCCTGTCCGACATCAACATCACCAGCGCGGCCAGGAGAGGGGGGAACGCGAGGAGCATCAGTATCAACGTGAAGGTAGCGAACCATGTGAACATCGGGATCTTGGAGATTGTCATCCCGGGGGCGCGCTCGTGAGCGATGGTGACGAGGAAGTTTATGCTCCCGATAGTCACCGAGGCGGCGAGCATCGCAAGGCCCAAGAAGACCAGTGAAATGCCAACTCCCGGAGAGTACACTGAAGTGTTCAACGGCTGGTAAACCGTCCAGCCTCCGTTGGGCCCACCCCCCGGCAGGAAGAGTCCGGCTATTGCGAGCACACCGCTGAAGAGGTACATCCAGTAGCTCAGCGCGTTGAGTCTTGGGAAGGCAAGGTCTGGCGCGCCAATCTGGAGCGGGACGAAGTAGTTCATCAGCGAGATGCCGAGGGGGGAGAGGAACCAGAGTATCATTACCAGCCCGTGCATGGTTACGAATTCGTTGTACAGGGAGGCAGAGAGCACCGTGTTGCTGGGGACCGAAAGCTGCACGCGCATGAGTTCAGCCAGCATCGCGCCTACGGCGCCGAAGAACATCGAAGTGATGAAATAGAGAATCCCGATTTCTTTGTGGTTAGTGGTAGTAGTCCATCGGTGCAGACTCTTGCGGAAGTCGAAAGCCACGCGCTAACCTCCTTTTGTCTGGATTGAGCCATACCACGCGTTGAAGGTCGACGCGTTCACAGCGTAGAGCTCGGCAGTCATGAAGGCGTGTCCGACGCCGCACAGTTCCTTGCACACGATTGAGTAGGTCGACGGAGTTGGGACTTCCAGCCAGAGCTGATTATACCTTCCAGGAATGGCGTCCTTGGCGACATCAAGTTGTTGTATGGCGAATGAATGAAAGACGTCTTTTGACGTTATGTTCAGAATTATCGTTTCACCGACGGGTATGGTGAGGTTGCCCACCTGAGCGAAGTTGTTCGGATAGATGAACGTCCAAAAGAATTGCTGGCCCACCACCTGGATGGTCATCGAACTAGCGGGATCCGAAGGGACGGTGACCAGAGAAGTGGCGCTGAAAGTGTCTAGCTCTACGGTGGTGAGGATGCTTATGGTGATCAGCGCGAGGACGACGGCGCGGATCTTCTTCCTCCTTTCGGAAGACCTCTTCGGGCCTGCCTCGGTCTTCACCTTCGGCTTGGTGAATACGCTGTAGGTCAGAACAGAGATTACGACCACACCCACCAGCGTGCCGAGGACCAGATAGACGTCGAACACTGAGGTCCAGATGGCCACCGTGGGGGGCGTGACCGCCATGAAAGTCACCCAAAGGCGTTAGGGAACGGCTCATAAGCTTTGCCTAAAAATGCAGTGAAAAAATCGACGACCTGACGCGGCAATGACAACAAACTCAAGATAGGTTTTTTTAATGAGGATTAGGGAGTTTCCAGAAATGGGCGAGCCGGAGGAAAAGAAGCAACCTACACCCACCGACGGGAACCAGGGTCCTGGAGTGGGAAGACGTGATTTCCTGAGGATAGTGGTCTCAGCGGGGGCGGTTGGTACTATAATCGGGGTAGCAGGATTGTTTACTGAATTCTTGACTTTTGTCCCGCAGTCGAATGTGACGCTCGCTTGGCCCAAATCCAAGGTCGCCAACATAAGCGACCTCCAGGACCTGAAACCTGTGAACTTCTTCTATCCTCTGACCAACGAACCGAACATCCTCGTGAAGCTTGGGGTGAAGGCAGAGAACGGCATAGGCCCGAGTGGAGACATCGTCGCATTCAGTCTGATTTGTCAGCATCTGGGATGCATCTACGCCTTCGTCCCTGAAGGGTCGTCCCCCACGTGCAACTCCGCATACAAGATGCCAGTCGATGGAGGATACTGTTGCTGCCATGGGAGCCATTACGACTTCACAAAGGAGGGAGCGGTGATAGGCGGTCCTGCTCCAAGACCCGTACCCATGGTGCAGCTGGAGCTCGACAAAGCCACCGGAGACATCTACGCGTCTTCTATGGGACCCCCAAGCATCTTCGGCCATAACACAGGCGCGACGGCACCTGCCCAGGTATTGGCTGCGGATATGACAGGAGGAAGCGTCATCACCAACACCGTTTCGATCACATCGACGCAGTCCACGAGCGGCACCAGCACTGCCAGTGGGAGCACTGGGGCGTAGGCATGGCGCCAAGCATACGCAAACTCGTGGGGAAAGCCATAGGCAAGGCTAAGCAGACGAAACAGGTTCTGACCCCCGATAGCCTGACGAAGTTCGTCGACTCTAGGTTTGGGTTCACCAACACCATGCTGAAGCCAGCCCCGTCTTACAGTCTGAACCCATTCTACTGGCTTGGGGCCTTGGCGATAATGGCCTTTGGCATCCAGGTTCTGACCGGTTTCCTCATGCTTCTCTATTACATCCCAACCCCTGCACAGGCATATGCCAGCACTATACTGATCATGCAGACGGTTCCATTCGGGGAGCTCATCGAGACGGTGCATCTGTACGGCGCGTACGCGATGATCCTCCTGACCTTCCTCCATCTGATGCGTGGCTATTTCGCCTCGGCTCAAAAGAAGCCGAGGGAACTCATGTGGGTTACCGGGATGGTAATGGGGATCGTCACGCTGATGATGGGGCTCACTGGCTATCTCCTTCCGTGGACGGTCGTATCGAAGTCGGCAACGGATGTCTCGATCAGCATGATCGGACTGCTGCCTCCCCAACTCGCTGGCATCGTGACCTACCTGGCGGCAGGCAACACTGGAAACACGGCTGAGCTCACCAGGTTCTTCGACCTGCACATCCTGATACTCCCCACGGTGCTGATCCTTCTCTTCGCCGCCAAGATGTACATGTTCGAGACCCATGGAGCGTCCGAGCCGCCTACGGGGCTGAAAGGGGAAGTCAAGTACCACCAATGGTTCCCTGGCGTTCTCTCGTACCTCATGATGATAGGCGCGGTATTCTTGGGCCTCCTACTCGCCGCGTCAGTACTCTTCCCTCTTGCGCTCCCGCCAGAGTATTCCGTCGCCGCAGCGGCCAGCTACACCGCCCAGCCGGATTGGTATTTCATCTCCCTGTATCAGCTGCTCAAGCTGGGGATGTTCGCTGGAGTCCATGAGCCTGACGCGATGGCGTTAGTCACGGTCGGCCTCGTGCTCGCGGTCATCCTCCCCTTCGTAGACAGGAACCAAAGGAGGAACCCGCTGCAAAGACCAGTCTACTCCACGCTCGGGCTGGTGTTCATAGTGGAGCTCGTCTGGCTCACGATCTGGGGATATCTCACTCCGGGCCAGGACATACCAATCCCCCAGTCGATAGCCGGCCTGGCGATTCCCGCTCTGGTAACCATAGGCGCCGTCTGGGTTGTCTGGCGGATGAGGAAGCCGGCACGGACGCCCAGTCCAGCCTCTCAGCCCACGACAGCCAAGGGATCCAGCGGCTCCCTCATGAGGGTGATGAGGACCCCATTCAAGGTGCCTGCCCTGACAGGGAGCTTTGTGATTCTTCTCCTCGTGGGGAGCATAGCCTTCGCCTCTTTTGTGAACTCCTTCAGCGCTATTCAGAACGAGGCGGGGATGTTCTTTTTCAGTCTGGTGACGCTGGTGGGCAGCTTCGCGTTCATGGCCTTCATAGTCAAGCGGCTGGTTAGAATCAACGAGAGTGCGAGGCAGGCATGACGACCGTCCAGCGCGACATGCGGACCCTCGCAGCGGTCCCGCTCTCCGTGTACCTGGTGGCGGTAGGGATTTCGCTGTGGTTCTTCAACCCCATATCGCAGCAGAACCAGTTCGCGGCGCTGTTCGCGTCTGAGCTGTTCACCATCGCTATGCTGTTCTATGTGTACCTGCACGAGGACTTCGACCGGCTGGCGGCACTCTGGTTCGGCGCGTGGTGGTTCTCAATCTGTGTCATGTTGAGTTTGGCGTTTCTGTAGAGACACCTGACTCGCGGAGGCACCAACTCCCTCGAACTGCTGGGGCAATCAGGTTTCTTCGGTTTGCTTCCTGACTCGTAGCTGTAGGATTCAAGTTATGTGCGCAAGGCTCGAGTGATGGTCGAAGGTTAAGCCAACCTTTCTGATATCCGCGTTAGCGCACTGTTGATTATGTGTAGGAGGTTTTTTATGCTCACGTCTGTCCAAATTAAGGGACTGCGGTTGGGATTCAGCCTAAGGATTCCGGTAGCTCTGCACAGAGAGAGAGCTCAGCCCCCAAGAGAGTTGATCCAAGTCTCGACGGCATCATGCGGAGGGTCAACGGCGGCCGAGACTACGTGTCCATCCTGCTCCAGGGGAGACAGGCACGTCCCTCTCTTCTTGATGGACAACCTTATTCGCCGACTGGCAAGCTCGCCTTCAAAGTTCGCTGAGAAGCATGCCGCGGCAGGGCAGGTTGTCGCGGATTTGGGGTCGGGGTCGGGCTTCTACGCTTTGCCTCTAGCTCGAAGGGTGGGGAGCGCGGGGAAGGTCTACGCGGTGGACTTCGACGCAAAGGCAGTCGGGACGCTGTCGACCAAGGCCGAAGGGCTCAAGCTGAGCGCCATTGTGGACGCCCGAGTAGGCTCGGCTGCGCAGCTCAGCTTCATAAGCGACGCCTCCACCGATTTCGTGCTTGCCAACGGCCTCCTGTGCTGCATGGTAGACCACAGGGGCGCCATCCGCGAGGTCGGGCGTATACTGAAACCGAGTGGGACGGCTTACCTCAGCGTCACACGCGCGTTCAGGAAGAGCGATCCTCGTAGCGTCTCGCGGGCGGAGTGGCAGAAAATCCTCGAAGAGTTCGAGGTCATAGAGGGCGGAGAGGGCTTGACGGGCAGGTGGGCACTGGTGTCCAAGCGCGACCGACGCTCGTCCGGGGGTAAAGGGGAGAGACCGTCGTCAGTCATGGAGATGGAGTAGTTCGTGAGCCGCGAGGACGAGTTCGCGCGTATCCTTCTCTCAGATGAGAGAAAGAAGTGGCAAGACCCGCTGAAGATATCGAAAGCCGCGGGTGTAATGAGAGGTATGACAATAGCCGATCTCGCGTGCGGCCCGGGATTCTTCACCCTGCCGCTGGCCTCACTGGTCGGGGAAGGCGGGATTGTCTATGCGGTAGATGCGTCCAAGACGATGCTGGACCATCTGCGCAAGATGATTGCGACATCAGGTGCAGATCGTAAGGTGATCAAGGTCATACAGTCAGATGTCGCTGATACAGGTATTCCATCTTGTTCCGTGGATGTCGCGCTCTTCGCCAACGTCCTACACGACATAGAGGACAAAGGTGCCTTCCTCAATGAGGTGAGGCGCATCTGTAAGCCTGCCGCAGTGATCGTTGACGTGGACTGGAAGAGGGTGAGAATGAAGGTAGGGCCGCCTTATGGGATTAGGCTCACAGAGGCCACGGCACAAAGGATTTTGGCTGCGAATGGATTCCGTACCGTGAAGTCGTTAGACATAGGACCTTATCACTATGGGCTCACCTGCCGGCGTTGATTTCCCGTAGCATCGGCTGACGAAATCCTCGGCCAATACCCTCCCAGCGGCTCTGTCAGCCGATTAACCCATGGACCCGAGTCTTCTGCAGAGAATGCGGCTCGGCCATTTCCGCACTGTTTGGAGTGAAGATTACATCGCTCTATCGATGGTTTGGCTCTTCATCGGATGCCTCAGACGGCTCTTCCCAAAAACCCCTTCATCTAGAGCAACTTGAAAGACAGACTCTCAGGATATAGGCTTTTGCGCCGCGAGGTTCTGTAGGGCTCATATTCGTGAAAGGGTGTCCCGCGCCCCTGGAGCTCGCTCCTCGGACGCCGACTGTCGCTGCTTTCCAGATTTTGGCACCAGGACGGCGTCGGATATCTCCAAGTGACCGGAGTCCCCCCTCCAGTGCTTGACTGCTGATCTCACACTGATTCTCCTTGAGAAGAGAGGGTCGTCTAGGACGAAGGTCTCCCCCTCGCCTCCCTCGAGGCCCGCGTGAAACCTGTACTTCCTTCCCAAGGCGACCAGCTCCCCAATGGCCTCTTCATCCAACTCTCTCCCGAGCCAACCCTGGTCCAGCCCGAGGGCAGACACGCTCACCATGATTACCGAGAATCCTTCGCCTGCGAGTCTCCTCAGGTGCGCCTCCGGGTCGACCCCCCACAGGGGCGAAAGGCAGTCAAGGCCGAGGCTCTGGCATATCCTCTCTACTCTGGACTTCTGATAGACGCTGGCGAGGGCTCCGGTGTATACCCCCTCGAGCCCGAACTTCGACTTCGCCTCTCCCAGCGCCTTCTCCAGGTCAGCCAGCTCCTCCTCCTTCACGCCCTCGGTCCTTACTGTGAGCTGCGGGACCCCCATCGCCTCCGCCTGCAAGGCCGTCCATCTGAGATTGGGGAAGTGGAACATGTACGACATATCAGACTGGGGGAGTAGCGTCACCAGGCAGACCAGCTCGTCTTTCTTCGAGGCTAGCCAGGCAGCGTAGGCTGAGTCCTTACCGCCGCTGAACAGCGCCCCGACCCTCGTACCAGCTCACTCACAGTTTGACCGCTTCAATCATGAGATGAAGCGGTACCTCTCGAAGCCCTGGACCGCCCAAGTCCTCCGTGTCTCCCTGTTTGATCTCGACGAACTCCTTGGTAGGCTGCGGTTCGTCCAGAGCTGTGATTGCCATCCCCTTGGAGGATGACACCCTAGCGTACCAGCCCAGTGGCCTGTGGTAGCTCATCGTGTAGGCGTTGGTCCCGTCGCTGATGTCCCAGCGCATCTTGTCGGAGAAAGGCTTCCTGTACCCTGTGACCTTCCTGTATACGGTACGCGGCTTCCCGCCCGCCTTCTCGGCCACCCATCCTGAGTGCGACATGACCTCGAAGCATTGGGGGTAGATGCCAGCGACGAATATCCCTCTTCCCTTCAAGACGCGGGCCACCTCGCCGACCGCGTTCTCTGCGTCCGGCATGTCCGTCAGACTCATGTTCGCGAAGACAATGTCGAACCTGCCGTCTGGGATGCCTTTCAGCCTGGCGGCGTCGGAGCACAGGTACTTCACCCCGGCGGACCCGTGCGCCCCGGCGCTTTCGACCATCTTGGGAGAAGCGTCCACTGCAATCACGTCGGCGTCCTGGCGCGCGAGGCGGCGCGAGAGGTAACCGTTGCCGCATCCGAAATCGAGGACCGTCTTCCCGCGGCAGTCTCTGACTACTTTCAATAGGGCCGGATCGATGAGAGCTCTGTGCCAGAGGTCGCCCCCGTCCCCCTGCTTTCGATCGTACCAGTGGGAGAGGTCATTCCAGCCATCGTAGCCGTCCAACTTGCCGCGCACGGCCGTGTCGACGGTCCATTCCTCTAAAAAAGCGTCTGAATCCTATTAAAGAACCGCAGGGGCGGACTTCCACCTTATGTTAGACTCGCTGCGTGAAGGGCTCCAGTCAGCCGTCCGCAAGCTTGTGGGCGCCAACCTCGTCGACGAAAGGGCTGTGAAGGAGTTCGTAAGGGACCTTCAGAGAGCGCTGATCCAGTCCGACGTCAACGTAAGGATAGCGCTGGAGGTGACCGAGAGGGTCCAGAAGAGGGCGCTCGAAGAGAAACCGCCTGCCGGGGTGACCAAGAAAGACCAGATCGTATCCATACTCTACGAAGAGCTCGCCAGGCTCCTCGGCGGGGAAGGTGGGCTGCCCCTCAGCAAGGAGAGGACCAACGTGTTGGTGATGCTCGGAGTACAAGGCTCGGGAAAGACCACCACGACCGCAAAGCTGGCGCGCTTGTACTCGAGGCGAGGGTTCAAGGTCGGGGTCGTGGCTGCAGACACGTTCAGGCCAGGGGCTGTCGCCCAGCTGAAGGCGCTCGCGGCTGCTTCGGGGGTCGAGGTCTACAGCGACGAGAAGGAGAAGGACTCGGTGAAGATAGCGAAGGCAGGGAAGGCACACTTCGAGGGTTCAAAGAACATGATAATCATCGACACTGCTGGGAGGCATAAAGAGGAGAAGGGGCTCCTTCAAGAGATGAAGGATGTGGTGAGTGGAGTAAAACCAGACGCCACCATCCTGGTAATCGATGGGACCATCGGGCAACAGTGCTACAGCCAGGCCCTGGCGTTCCACCAGGCGGCACCTGTGGGCGGGATTGTGGTCACGAAACTGGACGGCGCGGCGAAAGGAGGCGGAGCGCTGGCAGCGTCGGCGGCCACTGGTGCGAAGGTGTTTTTCATCGGGGCGGGGGAGAGGATTGACGACCTGGAGGAGTTCGTCCCGACCAGGTTCGTAGGCAGGCTCCTCGGGATGGGCGACCTGAAGGCGCTCATGGATATGGTCAGGGAGTCCGAAGTAGTGGTAGACGAGAAGATGACCCAGCGGGTGATGTCTGGGAAGATGACGATGAACGACCTGCTGGTGCAATTTGAACAGATGAAGAAGTTCGGCTCGCTCAAGAAGATCCTAGAGCATATCCCAGGCTTCTCGGGCCAGGTTGACGCCAAGGAGCTCGACAAGGCAGAAGATAGGGTAAAGGTCTACAGGTCCATCATCCAGTCTATGACCGGGGACGAGAAGAACAACCCCGAGACCATTAACGCGTCAAGGCTCAGGCGCATCGCGAAAGGGTCGGGGCGGAGTGAGAAGGACGTCAGGGAGCTCCTGAGCAGATACAAGCAGATGAAGACTCTCGTGAAGACAAGCAAAGGACGCGAAATGCGCCAGATGATGCGGCGCATGGGTGAAGGATAGGGTGCCCGGAACGGTCGTGGCATACAGGCTGTGCCAGCGATGCTCTGAGAGGCAAGGCACGGGTGCCCAGCCTTTCCAAGTGGTGCCTGGAAGAGAGTGTTTCGTGTGCGAAGGGATGTTGGACGGGATTCCAAGGATGGCCAAAGCAGCGACTCGAAGGCTTCGTCCATATGAATTCAAGACCTTCGCCGTAGGCGTGACGCTCCCTGAGAGGGTGCAGGAGCGTGAGGACGAGTTGAGGTCGGAACTCAAGCTGAAAGGCGGCGAGACGATCAAGGTCCAAGTAGCAAAGCTGGTCGCGGTGAAGATCTCTGAGGCCACAAGGAGGAAGGTTGACAAAGCCAGGCCCGACGTCTCCGTCCTAGCCGACTTCGGGAGAGGAGACGCAGTGGTCTCATCAAAGCCTGTGTTCTATTATGCGAGATACACGAAGCCAGCAGGGGTCGCCCAGAGGAGGTCCCTTTGTGACGTGTGTCGGGGGGCACGGTGCGAGGAGTGCAAGGGGACGGGATTCAAGGTCGTCTCCAGTGTGGAGGGAGCGCTAAGGAAGAAGATTGGGAGACTGGCTGGGAGCGAGAAGATGGTCTTTACATGGCTTGGTAGCGAGGACGAGGACAGCAAGGTCTTCTCCCCTGGGAGGCCCTTCGTAGCCGAGATCAAGGGCCCGAAGAAGAGGAAGCTCGTCAGGAAGTTCGCGGTGCGTGTGGGGGGCGGCACGGTGGGCGTATCCTCCGGGAGGATGCTCCCGTCTAAGCCTATGAGGATCCCTTCGTTCCGTTTCGAGACGAGGATTACGGCGACGGCCGCTTCCAAGGTTCCACCCGAAGGAGTCTCGGAGCTTCACGCCAGGTTCCATAGGGCCGCGGTGACATTCGAGAGACCCAGTAGCAGACCGGCAATCAAGACGGTGTATTGGGTGAGGGCCAGGGCCAGGGGAAGGACGCTCGTTATAGACGCCGAACTGGATGGGGGGCTCCCCGTGAAGCGGTTCGTGAACGGGGAACTCGTCTCACCCTCGGTGTCGGAAGTCTTAAAAACTGAAGTCGGTTGCCGCAGTTTCGACATCTGTAGAGTCATGGAGATAGGAGCATTCAGGTTTGCCGAAATCACACGGGATAAGGAGAAGAACTAGGTCGCTTCTGAGGGCTTCGGCCAAGAAGGGCCTGAGCAGCCTACTCGTAGAGTACTCCCCTGATGACAAGGTTGTAATCAAAATCGACCCCGCCCAGGTGAAGGGGATGCCCCACAGGCGGTTCAACGGCCTGGTCGGGACGGTGACCGAGGTTGGGAGACGGGCGGTTACCGTGGACGTCAAGGTAGGAGACAAGGTAAAGAAGCTCATCGCAAGGAAGGAGCATGTCGTGAGGATGGGGGGAAGCTGATGTCGGAGAAACAGGAGAAGCGGCTGCTTTCGATTCCCGAGGCGAACCAGATTCTCGCGAAGATAGACATGGAGAAAGCTGATCAGATACAGAAGCGGACACTGGACTACACCACCAAGTTCTCGAAGGCCGAAGCTGACTCAGCGAAGAAGCTGAGGAAGCAGTTGGAAGACGAAGCCGGGCTGAGCGAAGAAGAGGCCGTGGAATTGGTGAACATATCGCCGAAGTCCGTAGAGGAGCTGAGAACCTTCACCTCTGGATGGCGCAAACTGCTCTCAACCGAGACCCTCGAGAAAATACTGAAGATACTGCACTAGTCCTTCGGTAGAGGCTTGTTGAATAGCTACTGTGTCTACGATAATTCTACCTGGTTGTCTGGCGAGCTACTCCTGTGCGACTTGACATAAATCTGGCCTGGTTCGGAGTTATTCAACAACGCTCTTCGGTAGGACAGCATTAAATAACAAGGCGGCTGCATGCGGCTACCAGGGGAGCACTGGGGGAAGGACTGTGATGTTCGTCGTTCTTTATAGCGCCGCGGGGTCCCCTACGCGATAGGGCGACCGGAAAGGAGAGTAGCACCGGGAATTGATGCCTGCGGATAAGAAGTACGAAGAGTTCGCCTATGTGCTGGACTTCATGCCAAGGGGCAAGTCCACCGTGATCAAGGGAAGAGAAGGCCCCATGGTGGAAGCCATAGGAGAAGAGAGGCTGACCCTGCTGGAGCTCCTGGCAATGGAAGACCAGAACTTCGAGGCCGGAGAGAAGGTGAAGATAGGGAAGGAGGGGAGGGAGAAGATAGTCAGCGTCCTCGGAAAGCTCATCTATGAAGAGCTCTCGCCGGAGGCCAAGGCTTCGCTCCCGGCGGTGATAGAAGGCCTGGTGAAAGAGAAGGAGAAGAAATACGTCGCCTACTTCAACGACCTCCAACCGCTCACGCCGAGGCTCCACGGGCTCGAACTCATCCCAGGTATCGGCAAGACATTCATGAAGGAGATAGTCGAGATGAGAGAGAGGCAGCCGTTCACCAGCTTCGACGATGTCCAAATCAGGGTGGGGCTACATGATCCCGCCAAGATGATAACGAAGCGGATTATCGAAGAGCTGGCCGGAGACTCGAGAATCAGTGTCTTCGTAAAGAAGTAGATGAAACGTCACAGGCTCGGCCAGCATTACCTCGTCGATGAGGGGGTGGCGCTGAGGATGGTCGAATATGCAGGCATCAACAGAAATGAGCGGGTGCTTGAAATCGGCACTGGGAGGGGAGCGGTCACAAGGCTCCTCGTAAGGAAAGGGGCACCTCTGCTGGCTTACGAAATAGATAGTGAGAACTTCAAGGAGACCGTGAAAATGCTTGATGGTACAGAGGCAGATGTCCGCCTGGGAGACGCGTTCGCCGAACGGCCGACATTCGACGTGCTGGTAGCCAGCCTCCCCTACGCAGAGTCGTCCACCTTCGTAAGGTGGCTCTGCACCATGAAGTTCGACAGGGCCGTAGTGATGCTGCAGAGAGACTTCGTCAAGAAGCTGACCGCCCCGCCGGGGAGCCGAGACTACAGGGGGGTCTCTGCCCTTGCGCAGATAGCATTCGGGATCAGAGTCCTCGAACGCGTTGGAAGCGAGGCGTTTTCGCCAAGGCCGAGGGTCGGCTCGGTGGTTATCGCCATCGTTCCGAGGCATAGGCTCTCGGAAAGAGAAGCATCTAGGATAATCAGCCTCTTCACCCTTAGAAGAAGGCAAGTAGATTCTGCCCTCGCGGAGCTGGGCATGGGAGGGCCTGGCCATGGCCAGAGGAGGGTGTTTTCGCTCGGGCCTGAGGAGGTCTTCGAGCTCTGCAGGGGGTGACGGATTTATGCCTCGCTGGCGGGACAGCGGTGTGCTACCTAGGGGCGTCTCGGTCACCATAGTGGAGCCCCAGGGCCCGGTCAACATAGGGCACGTGGCCAGACTCGCGCAGAACTTCGGCGTCCGGAAACTCTACCTGGTCAACCCCAAGGCTGACCTCTCAGTGGCCTCGATCTATGCCTCGCACGCCTCCGATGTCCTCGATAGGGCCGTGGTGACCACGCTCGAAAGGGTGAGGGAGGAGAACGAGTTGTTGGTGGCGACCACTGCGGTCAGGGCCTCGAAGAAATCCAACGTAATACGTAGGATGATGAGCCCAGAGAGGCTGCACGATATTCTTTCGTCCGCCTCCACCTCCTCGCTGGTCTTTGGAAGGGACACGACAGGCCTGACCAATGCAGAGATTGGGATGTGTGACGTGACTACGACCATCGACACCGGTCAGCAGTACAGGTCACTGAACATCGGCCACGCAGCAGCGATAACTCTCTACCTTGCTTCCCGGGGAACTGGGAAAAGCCGCGCGCCTCAGGGTCGCAGGGCCAGGGAGGTATTCGCGAAGAGCCTTTCAGAGCTTGCGGTGGCGTCAAAGATGACAGAGCACAAGGCGGAGGGCATGATGGAGGTAGGGAAGAGGATAGCCGCGACATCCAAGATGACCGACGCGCAGCTCAATGTCCTTTCTGGGGTCCTTAGAAAGGCCATGGCCACGATCGAGACAGCTCAGACTCGGGGCTCGAAGACGTAGACTGCCCTCTTCACCCACCTAGTGCTCTCGAACGACAGCCTCACAGGATACTCGAACCCTACGGGTCCGGGCTGGTACAGCCGGAGATTCAGCCTTCTGCCGTCCAGCGTGACGGCGACCTCGTCCCCGTCCATTGTCTCTATCAGGGGGACCACCACCACAATCCTTCCATTGGGCTGGATCGACTCAGCCATCGAGGCGAGGGCGTCGTTGTACACGCTTGCTGAGTCGTGTATCAGCGCTTCAGCAGTGGAGGTCTTCGGCCTGGCGGTCAGACTCGGGATCAGCAGTGGCTCGGTGACGATGGCGTCCACCTTCGTCCCTCTGAGCATTCTGGGTAGCTCCCTGGCGTCCCCCTTCCTGATATCGAACCCTCTGTCCGTGACCCCTCCGATTGCCCACCGCAGGTTCTCACGTGCCTCCTGGACGCGGCTCGCTCTCGAGTCGAGCCCCAGACACCTGAGAGACCTTTTGAGCGCTTCCACGAGAATGGTCCCCGAACCGCAGAAAGGGTCGAGCACAGTCTGTCCTGGCTTCAGGCCGCTCAGGTTCAACAGGGTACGGGCTAGGCGAGGCGACAGCGCGATTTCAGGTCGCGGGACTGGCCTTTGCGTCCCGCTCTGGCGCATGGGCGCCGAGTCAGGGACCCAGACTGTTGGGCCTAGGGCGACCCCGCCGTGGTAGGGGAATGCGATGACATCCAAAGCACCTCTGGTCAGCACCTTCTCTGAGAGAAGCTCGTTGTCCTTCGGCCTGAGGAGCCTGACCTTCCTAAGGCCCTTATTCCGTAGCCCGTCGAGCATGGACCGGACAAGGTCCTCGTAGTCATCATCTACTACGCCGTAGGCGCTGAGCGAGACGTTCGATTTCTCTTCCAGGTGGAAGCTCATCAAGTCGGTGAGTGAGCTTTGGTCTCCTGACGGCGAGTCGAGAACCGTAACGACAGAAGCGAGTTTGTGCGCTCCCGCAAGGCCTCGGAGTCGCCCCCGTTCGAGGCGCGTCGTGTGGAATACAGCAATCCGTTCGGTGGGGGCTTCGGCACGCTCCACCGAGCCTTCCATCAGGGAGCAGGCCTCCAGGATTGATAGCTTCCCAAAGGCAAGGACCATGGCAACATCCCGAGCCTCCATTAGGGAGTCAGGGAGGAGGAAAGGCATCTATCCCACCGCCAGAGGTGATGTAATAAGCGTGGGCCGACGGTTGCGCCCGGAAAGTGCGCCTATTGCGCTCTGCGCTGTCGGCTAGGACCGCAGCGAAAGCGCGAGCTTCTCAGCCAAGATTGCGTTCTTTCCTGTTTCGTCGTGCCTTAGGTACACGTAGCATTCCTCCGCGTCGGCGCCCTCGACTGCTTTCCGGATTCTGAGCGCCCACTCGGCTACGGCTTTGTCTTCGTAGGTTTCCTTCCTCAGCCTAAAGTAGGCGGTACCGCCGGTCACCTCCAGCGCTGGGTGCATGCCCTCGGTCTCAGCTATGCAAAAACCCGCGCCGTGATCTTCCAGGAGGTCATAGGTTCGGTCGTTCATCCAGCTTTCGTGGCGGAACTCGAAGACCTTGGATGCGATGCTGGCAGTGTTTGAGAGGAAGTCATCCAAGAGTTCCCGGTCGAACTTCAGAAAAGGCGGGAGTTGAAACAGCGTGGGGCCTCTTCTTTCGCCTAGGTCGTCCAGCACCGTTGAGAGGTCAAGGGCAGCATCGGAGGCGCCCTTGCCAAGCTTGTCGACGTGCGTGATTTATTTCGGCGCTTTGAATGCAAATCTGAAATCATCGCCTGTCTTTTCGGCCCATCCTTTCACCAGGGCGGAACCTGGAGCGGCATAAAAGGAGCTGTTGATCTCAACGCTTTCTAGCCGCCTAGCATAGAATTGGAGAAAGCCGTCGCTTTTCAGGTCGTCAGGATAGAACATTCCTTTCCAAGTTGGATAGCTGAAGCCTGAGACCCCCACGAATGTCTTCATGGCCCTTCGGTTCCGGGCCCGCGGAAAAGCGTTGTCTTGGATCTGGTTGCCTCGCGATGTCAGTCATCGATGTACTCTGGACTGGTGGAGTTCCTCAGAGTCGGGTTAAAGTCGCGCTGGACGAGGTCCTGGAGCTACCTATGAGGTTCGGGTCAACGGAGGAAGCGCAGAGAAGGCCGAATTCCGATAGGGCATTGAGACGGCGGCCTTTCCACTTCGTGACATTCCTAGGACGGGCGACGCCTGGGCGTACGACGAACCCACACAGCACGAAACTTAATTAGCAATGCCTGAAGCCCGAATTCTGAGGTAGGAGACCCGTTCACGGAAAGAACTACAGGGTGATACGTGGGATGGCGTACACCAGCAAGAAATTTGCTCCGGGGGCACCCAACCCCAAGGTGGCGCGCTTTACCACGGGAAAGAGCAGAAATGACTACGATTACAAATTCAAGCTCGTCTCAGATGGCAGGGTTCAGATTAGGCATAACGCGCTGGAGGCGGCAAGGGTCGCGGCCAGTAAGAAGGTGGCCCTGCTCGGAGAAGAGAACTTCCTGCTCAGGGTAGTGACATACCCTCACTTGATTCTCCGCGAGAACAAGATGATTGCGACGGCAGGAGCGGACCGCCTTCAAGAAGGGATGCGCAAGGCCTTCGGTAAGCCCATAGGGCTGGCTGCCCGGGTCGCGATAGGGAGCGTCGTCCTTGAGTTGAGCGTGAAGGCGGAGAGCTTCGAGAAAGGGAAGGAAGCGATGTGGGCTGCAGGGACTAAGTTACCCATGAAGACACATGTAGAAATCGTCCAACTGAGCAAGCCCGCAGTGGCGGAAACCCCGTCAGTAGCGTAAACAATCTCTGGGCTTGTTTCACAGGGCTTCGCGTCTCCCTCTGGAGACCCTTGGGGCGAAGCTTTGGGTGAGACGCATGTGTTGTGCTGAGGTCGAGTCAGACAGGGTGACCCATCCTCGCGTCTCCGCAGTCAAGAGACCGGCCACCCAGAGAGTCAGATAGTTAGCACCATGTGGTGCAGGGCGGATGGTGAAAAGCAGCTTAGGCGACTACCATACGCCGACTCTTGCACTCCGTGCTGAGGTGTGCCCCTTCACCGGAGGGAAAGCCCTATCGAAGGCAGGGTGGTTGACTGCGGGGATTACACCTCTCAGCCGACCGAGGGAGTGCGGGTCTATGGTGGTGCGCCTCCTGACCTCTTGTTCGGTCATCTGCTCCCGCCATATCTGGGCGTAGGACAAGAAAAAGCGCTGATTCAAAGTGAGGCCGTCCTTCTTCGCAGAGGTGCTGGCTGCTGAAAGCCTTCCTTGCAGCGCCTCAAAAGCCAGACTCACACCACCGAGGTCCGCGATGTTCTCACCCAGGGTGAGCTTGCCGTTGGCGTGCAGCCGAGGGAGGACTTCTACAGCACTATAGGTCTTGACGACGGCCTTCGCCCTCTTGTCGAATTCTTTCTTGTCCTCCACGGTCCACCAGTCCCTCATGTTGCCTTGGTCGTCGTATTTCCTCCCTTGGTCGTCATAGCCGTGGGTGATTTCGTGCCCAATGACGACCCCTATGGCGCCGTAGTTCACTGCGTCGTCCGCCTTGTAGTCGAAGAAAGGCGGTTGGAGTATGCCTGCCGGGAAGACTATCTCGTTCATGGTCTCCTCGAAATATGCGTTCACGGTCGAAGGACTCATCTGCCACTCGTCCTTGTCTACCTCGCCTCCTGCCCTCGCCGCCAGGCGGCTGAACTCGAAGGCTGCTGCCCGTCGTACGTTTCCGGCGAAGTCTCCGGGGTCGATCTTCAATGCGGAGTAGTCGCGGAAAGTCGCCGGGTGGCCGATCTTGACTCTGAAGTTGTGGAACTTTGCAAGTGCGTGTCGCTTTGTCGCATCAGACATCCATGGGAGACTCTCCAGCCTCTTCGTGAACACCCTCCTTAGGTCCTCGACTAGCGCGTCGGCCCTCCTCCTCGCTTCCTCGGGGAAGTGCTCCTCCACAAAGAGCTTACCGAGAGCCTCACCCACTAGAGCGTCGATGATCCTGATGGAGCGTTTCCACCTCAGCTCCGGTTGCCTTTGGCCGGTCAACTTCCTGCGGAAGAAGTCAAAGTTCTCCTTCTCGATGGCGGAGTGCAGGAAGGGGGCCATCGAGTGAACGACGTTCCAGCAGAGGTAGGCCCTCCAGTCATCCATGTCTCCCCGGGCCAGGAGTAGGTCGAGGGCCTTGAAGTACTCCGGCTGCCCCACTACCACGTGTGGAAGGGCAGGTACTCCGGCGTCTTCTATGAACTTGGGCAGAGATAAGGAGCGGTAGGCGGACCCAAGCTCTGAAATGCTCATCCTGTTGTAGTTCTTCTCCCGTTCGCGCAGCTCTGTCCTGGACCTGCTCGACTTGGCAAGAGCTGTTTCTATCCTGAGGACGGCTGCGGCCCAGCGCCCAGCAGTCCTTCCGTCGAGCCCTCTTAGTGTGAACATCTTCGTCATGTGGACGAGGTACTGCCGCCGGAGCTTAGCGAAATCCTGCGAGATGTAATAGTCACGGTCAGGAAGGGAGAGGCCACCCTGCTCGAACAAGAACGCGTAGATGCCGCTCTCCTTGTCATCTGCCTTCGAGAAGGAGTGGAATGCCGGTTCGATTCCCTGGACGTGTAGCTGCGGGAGGACTTCCGCTACATCTTTGGGCGAGCTGACACCCTCAGCAAGGCGCCAGAGGTCCTCGATCGGGCGGAACTGTGCAGCCTCTATCTTCCGCGTGTCCATGGCCGACCTGTAGAAACGACCTACCAGACTGACGACCGGGTTGGCGCTTCCGTCTCCACTCGCCCGGGCGCATCTGTCGACGATAGATCGCAGGAGGAGCAGGTTGCTTTCGTCCAGCTCGTTGAATGCGCCGTACCTGGACTTGTCTTTGGGGAGCGGGTTAGCCTTCAGCCACCCCCCGACGGCGTACCGGTAGAAGTCTGCGCGTGGGTCGACAGACCGGTCCATGTAAGCGGTCGAGAACCTTGGAATCCTGTGGGCGGCCAATGACGAACCCCTTAGGGCGATGTCGGTCACGGTTAACCGTTAGGGAAATCCAGTCCATCTGGCTTACCCCCAGAACACAGCCTAAGAATCGGGCGTCCAACGCGGTCGCCCGGTTCCCGGAAACAGAAATCGTGGACCTCACACTTGCCTATGAGAACCGGGTCGCCCCTGCCATCGAAGACGTGAGCATAGAAACAGAGAAAGGAGAATTCGTACTTGTGGCGGGCCAGAGTAACTGCAGGAGGTCTACCCTGGCGCTCTAATTCAACGCAACAGAACCAAAAGTAGGCCTGACACCCTTAACTAGCACCTGCTCGTCGCTGACCCATGCCTCGGATAGAAATCTACGAAGGCGCTCAGAAGGTCGCCGATGTAGGCCTTCCAGAAAAGAAGTTCAGCACCGGCTCTGTGGGCTATTGGGCCAGTCAGAAGCTGGAAATCAATGGGAAGAGGTACCAGGCGCAGTTCCAACTGGTCGAGATTGGGTCCCGACAGCAGAAAGAGTGAGAGCGCTCTGTTCAGAGGAAGGCTGACGGCAGCGTCATGTCCTTCATCGTATAGAGCCCTGGCATAAACGCCACGACCTTTGGAGCCATGTTGACGAGCATGGCCACGGTGCCGTGGTCTCCGTGCACACAGGGGCTTATTTTGCAGTTGACCGGCGGCACGCCGTCGATCTCGACCTGGTCGTACTCCTCCTCCGAACCCACGTAGGCGGAGAAGTTCAGCTCTATTCGCGTGTCACCGCCTACGAGGCCTCTCGCTCTCTGCTTGACCCCTGCTACGCTACCTGGCTGTATCTTGACATAGCCAGCGTCGGTAGCTGTTTCCGTGATGACCGGCTCAACCTCGCCCACATCTACCCTGTCCAGCCTCCAGCCTAGCGCGTCAGCGAGCATGGAGACGGACTGCTCCAGACCCACGTGCCCCGAAATCCGTCCGTCTTTGATGGCTCCCTCAAATTCTGCGACGCTCAAGCCTGCCCCGACCTTCTTCTGGAAGGGTACGCGCCTGGTGGCTGCGTTCATGCGTCGGGAGACCCTGACTCTGCTTATGCTCTTGCATAGAGCGGTGAGGGCTATGGGAAGGGCGTCCATGAGAAAGCCCGGGTTTATGCCAGTCCCTAGGACTGTCGCCCCGTTCTTCTTCGCCAGTGAGTCAAGTGCGCCAGACAGTTCCTTGTCCACTATGTATGGATACGAGAGCTCTTCGCATGAAGAAACCACGTCTACACCTTGGGACAGTATGGATTCCAGCTGAGGATAAGCCGACTTTAGGTAACTGGTGGTGGTATGGATAGCTATGTCGGCGTCCTTCAATGCGGTTCTGAGGTCGTTGGTGATTGCCACGCCAACTGATCGGCCGAGCCCGACAACCCCCCCGATGTCCTTCCCGACCTTCCCTGGGTCTATGTCGAATGCTCCAACCAGCTCCAGCCGCTGTTTCTCTTCAAGTATGAATTTCGCAGCTGCACTCCCGATGACACCTACTCCGAAGGATGCGACTTTGATCTTGCCCATGAGCAAGAAGGTCCCGCGCCTGTGATTTTAAGGGCTGTTCCTAATCGCTCCCTGGGGGGATTGTTCAAAAGCCCCTCCGTCCACTCGGCTTGAGGAACAGGATGGCCCTGTTTAGGAAGGAGGACAGAAGATTCGTCCAGGTCGTCTTCAGGTTTCTCTTGGTCGGGCTGAGGTATAGGAGCGACAGGAAAGAGATACTCAGGGCGCAAGGAAAGATTGCTAATCCGGAGAAGTATCGGGAACACGGCCGGAAAGCCGTCGAAGCATTCATAGAACTCGGCCCAGCCTTCGTCAAACTGGGGCAGCTCCTTTCTGTGCGACCTGATGTCCTGCCAGAGCCGTATGTTGAAGAGTTCGCCCGGCTGCAGGATGACGTACCGCCTGCCCCGTTTGAACAGGTCAAGCCTGTGATTGAGGCCAGCATCGGACCTATCGACGGAGTGTTCGACTCGTTCGACCCTTCAGCGGTTTCCGGGGCGAGCCTTGGCCAAGTGTACCAGGCGAGGTACAAGGGAGTGGACGTTGTGGTTAAGGTGAACCGGCCCGGCATAGGTGATGAGGTGTCTGTCGACACCAAGGTGCTCAGGCGCCTCGTCCCCCTGGTGGGACGGTTCATCGACCGCGGACTCAGGACCAGCGCCGAATCGATTGTGGATCAGTTCTCGCTGACGATCCTTGAGGAGATGAATTACAAGAAGGAAGCTGAGCATCTCCTAGCAATCAAGCGCAACCTCCGCAGTGAGAGAGAGGTGATAGTCCCAGATTTGTTCAGCGACCTATCATCCGGGAGCGTGCTAGTCATGAAAAGGATGACTGGGATCAAGATAGGAGATGTGAAGGCCCTCGACGACGCTGGCATCGATAGAAAGCGGCTCGCGAGGAAGGTGGCAAGGGTGTTCCTGGCTATGCTGCTCGGGGACGAGATATTCCATGCCGACCCTCACCCTGGGAACATCTCAGTGACTGGCGAAGGGAAAATTATTCTCTATGATTATGGCATGGTTGGGACACTGGATGAGGACACGCGCACCAATCTCATACGGTTCTACCTGGCCCTGCTGACAGGGGATCCTGACAAGGTGGTCGATATGATGCTGCGCCTAGGGATTCTTGACCCGATGGCTAACAGGGTGGTGGTCCGCCGGGGTATCGAGCTCGCGATAGCCGACATGCATGGGAGGAATGTGGAGGAAACAGAAGTCAGGGCACTTATGGAGGTCGCCAATAGGACAATCTACCAGTTCCCCTTCAGGCTGCCGAAGAACTTGGTGCTCTACATGCGCATGTCGTCGATATTGGAGGGAGTCTGTGTCACCCTGGACCCTGACTTCCGCTTCGTCCGCATGCTCGGTGGGCTCCTCGAAGACGAGGGTCTCGTAAGTGAGGCTTACAAAATGGACATCATAGACGAGATCACCAAACTGAGGTCTGGGCTAGAGGCGACCATAGAGGTCGCCCCACTCCTGAAGAGCGCCCTGGAAGACTATCACTCGAGGGAGAGTGCCCGGCCCAGAGGAAGAGGTCCGTTCCTGTCGGGCGCCATTGCAGGGGTTAGCGTAAGCGGCCTGGTCGCCTCTGCGTTCTACTTCGGGACAGTCCTCGGAAAGGCAGGCTTTGCAGTGTCACTGTTCTTGCTCGCGGTTGCTGCTTTGGTTGCTCGGAGATAGGGCGCGTCTTTACTGTATTACTACCCTGCCGACTCCCTTGATGGGAATCCGTACGGTTAGCACCCCCTCCTCATACTTCCCTGTGACCTCTTCGTCCCCCGTCTCCACCTTGACAGGGAGCGGGATCCGCTTGCTGAGCCGAAGCGGTCGCTGTGCCGCGTAAGAGATGCCATCCTTCTCGTCGGCCTCCCTCTTGGCGGTGACGGTGAATGCAGACTCATTGAGCCTTGTCTTGATTTCCTCCTTCCTGAACCCTGGCAGGTCTACTACTATGACCAGGTCCGACCCGTCTTCGAACACGTCTGCTGGGGGTAACACCAGTTCGAAGAACTGCCTAGATTTTGTGCTCAAATCCCTGCCAATTTCGTGAGACATGTGTCTTAGCAATCCTGTCTTAGGTTTGAAACGCCCTTCGAGATAAAAAGCTGCCGGGGCGGCCCGCCGTGTAGGGCGTGATATGAGGCTCCAGTTCGGACATAGACGGTGGCTGTGGCGAGGGAGAGCCGAACGAGGACCCCAGGGTTTGGAACCGATGCCCAACGATGTGGGTGTGGAGGACGGCTGACTGCTGTCATCAGTGGCCGCGGATACCGACCCGTGCTTAGAGCGCTTCGACATACCTCGCGAACGAATTCAGCTCTTGGGCTGCCGAAGACTCGGCGTCGGCTTTTCCTCGTGTCCTCAATATCCATCCCCAGTGTCCCTTGAACCTGATATCAAGCGTGGCGGTCACCCGGGTTCCCTCTTGGAGGTCCTCGAACTTTACTACGCTACTAGCCCTCGTGAACCTCGTCTCCCACTCCGACTCGACCCTCTCGGGCGGGAAGAGCCTCATCTCCCTGATTACCTTCCGACCGTTCCCTTCGGTCTCGAGGCGGACTAAGTTCCCATCTGCTGAGACGACGGCCGCCTTCGCCTGCGAGGACCACTTTGGAGCAGCACCGAAGTCAGTGTAGGCCGAGTAGACCTTCTCGTGCGCCGCCCTTACCACCACTGACGCTTCGAATCGCATCTCATTTACCTGATGAAAGGGGCCTTCATTAAGAGGTTCCCTGGTAAGTACCATGCACGAGAAGCAGATTTATTTTGTGGAAGAACGGAGGACCTTCATGATCCGCGAAATCGCAGATATAGCCGTGGTGGTCTCTGACTCTAAGAAGGCTCTGCAGTGGTATACCGAAGTGCTTGGCCTGGAATCAAGGTCCACGGAAGGGCATTGGATCACGGTCGCACCTAGGGGATCGAAGACGGTGCTTCACCTCTGCGAGAGTGACGAGTTGGAGAAAGGCAACACCGGCATCGCCCTGGCGACGGATGACCTGAACAAGACGTATGAGGAGCTCAAAGGGAAAGGCGTGAAGTTCTCGCACCCACCTAAGGACGACGGCTGGGGAATATACGCCCAGTTCGAGGACCCGGACGGAAACGTCATCTGGCTCAACCCCGAGTGAAAGGGACACTTTCAGCCCTCCCTCATCAGCTTGGCAGACGGCTGGCGCTTGCTTCAAATCCCTCCAGTCGTGCACTGGGTCCATGAGTGCTAGAACATGTGAGCTCGACTAAGATGTCGAGCCGTGGAAGAGGTCCCCTACCGCCCCTCGCAGAGACGAGTGGGAGTCATGGGACAAGATGATTGAGGAAGTCAGAGAGCGATTTGTGGGCGTCACAGAGAGACTCGATAAGATTTTCACCGCCGGGCCGTTCTTCATGGCGTTGCCCCCTACTGCGGTAAGATATGATTGAGCAACCCATGACTGAGTTGCAGGCTGCGGGGGAGGCGTCAGTCATGCCCGAGGCCAGCGCAGCACTTGGTGCGGGAGAGATAGCAACGGAGACGTTATTGCTGACCCTCCCGTGGGAACCTGACCGACCATAAATGGCGATCCTGATATTCAGCGGCAAGGCTTTCGATGGGAAGAGGTTCTATGAGGATGCTACTGTCAAGGTCGACAGCAAAAGTGGGACCATACTAGGATTTGGGGAAAGTGGTTCGGTAGAAGAGCCCAGAGGCTCAAAGAAAACCAAGGTAGAAGGAGGGACCATACTCCCGGGCCTCATCGACGCTCATGTTCACTTCTACTCCTCGAAGGGAGCGGGAGTGAACGAGTGGGCATCAGTCCCAGATACGCTTGCGGTGCTCCGGGGCGCAGGAGACATGCGGAAGCTGCTTCGCGCAGGGTTCACAGCCGTCCGCGAGCTGGGGACAAAGGGAGGGGTCCACCTTGCTCAAGCCGTGGCCGAGGGAGCCATCGACGGACCAGAAGTAGTGTCGTGCGCCAGGGCCCTCGCCCAGACCGGGGGGGACGACGACCCGCCGGCGTTCTCACTCGAGGTGGCTCAGCAGCTGACGTCGTACACGTACTTCTGCGACGGCCCCTGGGAGTGTCGGAAGGCGGTGAGGAAGGTGGCCAGGGACGGAGGAAGAGTAGTCAAATTCTACGCGTCGGGTGCGTTCTCTCGCGGGACCGAAGTCAAACCGAACTTCACCCTCGAGGAGACGAGGGCCATAGTGGATGAGTCGAAGCGCCTGGGACTCAAGGTCGCTGCCCATGCCTATGGAGAGGAAGCCATAGGGAGGGCCGTCAGTTGCGGAGTAGACTCCATCGAGCATGGGCTTGGCCTTACTCCCCGGCTAGCCTCTGAGATGAAGAGGAAAGGTACCCGTTATGTCCCGACGCTGGTGACATACGCCAACCCGGCTTACAAGAATAGGTGCAATGAGATGGTGAAGAGGCACCTCTCGGACGACATGTTGGTCGCCAAAGAGAGTGGGACTGAGGTGGCGATGGGATCAGATATAGTCGGGGACGGGGCCAGGCCGCACGGGCGCAATTATGAAGAAATAGCAGAGGAGGCGAGATTCCTGGGGAACAGAGAAGCGCTCGTCGCAGCAACGTCTAGGGCGGCTGACTGCCTCGGACTTGAGAAGGCGGGGATGCTGAGGGAAGGGTACAGAGCAGACATAGTCGTAGTCAGAGGAGATCCAGAAAAAGACATACAGGCACTAGCACCGGAGAGAGTAATCCATGTTATGAAATCCGGTAGGCTCGTGTGAACGGGAGGGCGGGATGAGCGGGGTCAACAGGGAATCCGACGCCAGGGACCTTGTTGACGGGAGTCACACCCGGACCGTGGTGCTTTACCGCAGGGAAGGATGTCATCTCTGCGAGGAGGTGGAGGCTGAGGCCCGCTCGTTGGGTATAACGCAGAACATGATCACCGTAGACGTTGACAGAGATCCCGAACTCCAGGCCAGGTACTTCCTCAGGGTACCGGTCGTGGAAGTTGGCGGGGCAGAGGTGTTCGAGGCGAAGATGATGGACAGGGGAGGGAAATGGAAGGAGAAACTCCTCTCCCTTGTCGGGTAGCCTTCAACAGGTCCTGAAATCTTCGATGCGGCGCGGTGGCCAGGACACAAGTAGTAGGGCTGCGCCTCAGCCGGCGTATCCGCCATTCTGGAGCCAGTCTTAGCGCAGCGTCTTCACGCCGACGTTCCTGAGAAAGCGCTGGAAAGCCTCTTCGGAGATCCACTCGACCTTCAGGTACCGAGCCACGTCTTTCTCGTCCATTCCCAGCCTGCGAGCTTCCTTCACAGCTACCTTGTAAGCCTCGATTTCTGTGGGCCTGTCGATGTAGGCGTACCGTCTATCCCAGAGCTCCATGCCCGCTCTGTGCTGGCGGATGTGCACCAGCTCGTGTATCACGTCCAGGTAGACATCAACTTCCCTGCCTTCTTTAAGATACTTCGAGCAAACCATGATGGACCCCTCGTGGTCGCTTATCCTCATGTAGCCTCGCCGTCTGGACACCTCCACCGAGAGAGCACCCAGCACCTCATCCGTGTCCTTCCCGAAGATACCCCTGACCGCTCTGAGTTTGTCGAAACCTTCGAATACACTGGTGAACGGATGGATGCCTATCTTCGTCTTCCGTTCGATGTTGACGCCAAGATCCAAGTCGTAGAACTTCTTTCCAGTAGTCATTTGAGTCTTTTTTCCAGGACGGCCTTGGTATACAATGGTTCGAAGCCCCGGTCCAGATAGAAATTCAAGACGCCGTCCGACTTCAGAGTCTGTAGCACGAGGGCTCTTCCCTCGGAATCAGCTATTTCCTTGGCCTTGGACAGCAGGCTGGTCGCGACCCCTTCCCTCCTGTGCTCAGGAGTCGTACCCACGCAGTAGACCCCCGCAATCCCCTTCGTCCTGAAGATGGCTAGGACGCCAGTGACTTCATCATCTGCCCTCGACTCCAGAAGTGTGACTGCTCGGGATTGCGACAGGGAAGCGACGATGGGAGTCACTACAGCTGTGAGACCTTCGTCACCGTAAAAGGACCTCAGGTACGCCGAAGCCCACTCCCTGGGCGAGGGCGAGGGTAGCATTTTCCGCCCACCACGACGGCTCTTAGCTCGACCCGCTGAAGAAAGGACCGCCATGACATCCACGCGTCGATAACCCAAGGCGATGAAGAAAGGAGTTGCCTCGCAGTCCTCAAAGCCCAGAAAGGTAGAGTTCTTCCCGCGGCGGAAGAGTTCGCGCTCTGCCCAGGCTGCGGTCCTCTTCGCTCCCCTGCAAGTGAGGGCACCGGCGTGATTGAAGAATGGTTCAGGAAATTCTTCTGATGTCATGAGGTAGCCGTCGCCGCGCCAGCTGAGCTTAGCCCATCTAGACCACCATCCGAGCTCGTTCAGCTCGGCGCTTCTCCCGTCAGGCGCCTTCAAACAGGTCCACGCCTAGTATCTTCATCCCTTCTATCGCAGGTACGGCGACAGCTGCGGCTCTATCCCGGTCCGCCTCCTTCGAAGCCGATTTCAGAGCGCCTTCAGCCCAGGCTAGTGCCTTCGGTGTGTCGAAGTCGTCGTTCAGGGCTCGCTCAAACGGGGTCAGAGACGGCTCTACCGAAGCCGCTCTGCCTGCGAATCGCTTTGCTATTGTCCTCATGCCGTGGAGCCTGCGCCTCGCAGAGGCCAGCCCTGAAAGGTCGGCCTCTTTGCGATAGTGGATGGAAAGAGATGCCAGTCTGATCTCGCTGGCACTGAAAGTCCTAAGAGTATCCCTCACTGTGACCACGTTACCTAAGGATTTTGACATCTTCAGTCCGTCGGACTTCACGAGGTTGGTGTGCACCCAGTGCCTGACTAGAGGCCGAGCGCCTGTGACTGACTCGGCCTCGGCTATTTCGGCTTCGTGGTGTGGATAGACAAGCTCATAGGCTCCGCCGTGGATGTCATACTGAGGACCCAAGATAGGGATGGTGACAGCTGTGTCCTGTATATGCCAGCCTGGAGACCCGACCCCCCAAGGGCTCGGCCAGAGCCCGTCGACGAGTATCTCGGGTCGCCATAAAGCGAAGTCGTTGAGATTCCTCTTCCTGGGTGAAAGCTCGAGGGGCCTGAGCGACAGGTCGTTCTTCGATTGGTGGGAGAGGCGCCCCCAGCGTTTGAATCTCGCGGTGTCGAAATAGACCCAGCCATCGGCCTTGTACGCGAACCCCTTCTCCAGTAGGGCATTGACCTGTCTTATCGCCTCGTCGACGTGGGCAGACACTGGTTCGAAGCGGGAGACTGTGTGTATATTCAGGCTCTCCAAGTCTCTCATCATCGATGAGACCATTCTGTGTGAATACTCGAGTGGGTCTTCTCCTGTTCTGGCAGCGGCCTGGCTGATTCTCTCATCGATGTCGGTTATGTTCATCAGGTAGTAGACATCGTACCCGAGGTGTCGAAGGTATCGCGCTAGGGCGTCGAAGAAAATGTAGGTCCTGGCATGCCCCAGGTGGAGCTCAGATTGGACGGTGGGGCCGCAGACAAACATGGAGACCAACGGGGGGTTGCGAGGGTGAAAGGGCTCCTTCTTCCCGCTCATGGTGTCATAGAGGGCAAGTTTGTTCAAAGCGAGACCAGGCGTCTGAGTTTGCCTGGGTATTAGTTTTTGAACGGGAACTTGGACACATCGAGGGATGTTCTACGAGGACAAGGTCGTTTCCTTCCCGGCCCTCATGATGAGGCTGGGAGTCTTGGATCAGGATGCAGGAATCAGATTGATTGGCGAGTCAGATGGGAAGAAGCTCTATGCTTTCGTCACACGGTTCGGATCCAAATACACCGTGATGACCTACTCGTTCAGCAAGAGAGGGGTTCCTGGAAGGAGAATTCAGACGCGTGAGTTCGGGACACTCGGAGAGGTAGAGGGGGCCCTGAAAGCCCTCGTGAAAGGTCGCCTCCAAGCTTGGATATACTGATGCGGGTCCGCGAGTGATTAATATCCGAGCTGTAGATGCCAGACCCATGGGAAAACCCAAGGCCATCCATGTAGTCTATGCGAAGTGGTGTCCCCACTGTGTCCCAACGACGGTCGAGCCACTGAAGAAGAGGGCCGAAGCTCTAGGAATCCCGTGCTTCCTGCATGACATCGACACGGACGAAGTGAGGCTAGCAGACGACCTCGTCAAGAAGTATGGAGACTGGTCTCCTGACTACGTCATACCTCAGGTCTTCCTGGAGTACGGTGACGGGAAGGTCGAGCATGTCTTGACGGGCGACTCAAGAGGGGTCGCATCTACGAAAAGCTTGGTCGAAGACCTGCTGTCGGATGGCCCCCTCGCCAAGAGCCGCCCATAAATAGACGCGCTTCGGCGGACCTGCCATGTCAACAGACAGTCTCGATTCACTATACACGAAGGTCGCGAAGAAGGTGCTTGCGGAGACCCTCCAAGTGAAAAAAGGCGAATCCGTCACAGTGGAGACGTGGGACAATGGAGTTCCATTCGCACGGCGGGCCGTGGCAGAAGCGCGGGCAATGGGGTGCACGGCCGTGACGATATACGAGGACGAGGCAGCGTACGTCGAAGGAGTCAGGCGAGCCCCAGCTGATGTCGTGGGGTCCATGGGCCGAAACGAGTATGGGATTTTGTCTGGGACAGACGCCTACATCTTCATCCCCGGCCAGGCCATAGGGCCCTATTCCAAGACGCTCAAACCCGAAGAGAAGGCTCAGTCTACGCGCTACAACTCTTCATGGTATGAAGCGGCCGAAAAGTCCGGATTGAGGGGGGCGAGACTCTCTTTCGGCTATGTCGGCGAGGATACTGCGAGGCTGTTGGGGAAGAAGATCCATGAGGTGGTCAGAGCGCAACTCAAGGCTGCGCTTGTAGATCTTCGCAGGATTTCTAGCTCAGCGGAGAGGGTCTCACCGCTGCTCGCCGATGGGGCAAGCGCGGAGTTGACCTCTGGGAAGGCCACGCTTACGTTCACTCTAAAGGGAGATTTCGGCATCGAGGACGGGGTGGTCGACGAGAGCGACAAGAAGGCAGGGAACAACATGACGTACATGCCCCCAGGATTTGTGAGCAAAGAGATAGACCCAGGAAGTGCCAATGGGAGCGTCATACTGACCGACACGCTCACCGAACATGGCGTTATCCCCCGGATAACGTTGGAGTTCAAGAACGGGAAGGTGGAGTCCTGGGAGTCGTCCTCTCGAGCGATGGTGAAACGTATGTTCGAGTCGGTCTCTCCTGACCAGAGGGAGCTGAAGCTCCTGCTCATCGGACTCAACCCGGAGATGCCCTACGGGATGGGTCAGGACAGGTTCGTCAGAGGTTCGATAACCCTCGGAGGGTTCGGGTTCAGAGGACAGGTGAAGAACGGTTCGCTCAAGGCCTCCGGGAGAACAGCGGTGGCTAGGGGAAAGCTGGCGCCTTAGTCCGCAGCCTATGTGAAGAGCTCGACATCGATCCTTTCGAGATTCTTGAAAGTCCGCCTGCTCGTTTCTGTCCGTACATCCAACACGGTAGGATGTCCTGCCGCTGCAAAGGTCGCGGCGCTTCGTACAGATCATCCATCCTGAAGACTAGGTGGTCGAGGGATTCCGCGGGAACGTAATCGGTTTGGACCCGCCAAGATGATAGTTCAGCTATTCCCGGCCCGCCATCTTCGCTTCTGAGGCCAGCGACCTCGTCGCCGATGGCGACGATTTTGGTCCTCCCAGGCACCTTCACCACGAGGAGGCAGGTATTGAACCTCGACTCGTCCATGTCCTTCGTGGACTCTCGTGTAGGTGAATTTCGATTTACCCCCCAGGATTCGGTTGCATCATTCCAAGTGCTTCGTGCGGGGCTGTCGGGGCATCTATGGGACCCCGCCTTGTGCACATCCCCTGCGAGGCGCCGTCAGATGACGGCGTAAAGGCTATAGGGTGTTTACAGCGCTTCCTTTGGGGGATAAATGGCCCTAATTGATGGAGGATCCGTCGGCAGGCCGTTCTGGCTGAGCTTACTGCATCGCCTGATTGTCAGGCCACTCACACCCACGGAGCTCGCGTCTCTGGAACACAAACATCTCAGCTCAGTGAGCAGGGAGCTTAGCAGGCTGCGACGTGAAGGCCTGGTCGAGTGCGCTGAGGTTGTGAGCAGACAGAAGTTCTACAAGCCAACACAGGAAGGATACATACTGGCCTATGCGAGCCTTAGGCAGGGCAGGTAGCAAAACGGCAAGCTCGCCTCTGGGTCTTGTGAATTAGCCAGGGGGCTAAGGCGAAGGTCGGATTGGCTGCCCCGAGTCACGACGCTGGTCACGTCAAGTACATGGAGCTCAGGAAGCAGGATCTGCGTTCGTTCGAGGATGTGGTAGTGCAAGGGCTAGGGCACTTCGAACGGGTGACCTGCCTCGATGAGCCGACCGTCTCACAACTGAGATCCCTGCGCCAGGCGGGTGTCTGGACCATGTTCTCCCTGCTGCGCGCCCTGGGGCGCGCCCCCATCAACATCCATGTGGCGGTCACAGGCGGGAAGGTGATCGGGACTGCATCGGAAGTCCTCCTCAAGGAGTCAGGCTACGTACTCGGTGTTGCCACCGATGTAGCAATGCGCAATCGTGGTATCGCGACGAATCTCTTGGAGAGGATTCACGCAGATGTGGGAAGGAAAGGAAAGACGTGGACGGCGCTGGATGTCGAGTCAGACAACGCGGTAGCCGTCAGAGTCTACAAGAGACTTGGGTATGAGGAGGTCGCTACGTTCGCCTGGCATGTGGGACCGTTGCGGAGGATGGTCGCTGGCCGCGGGCAGGTTGCCCTAGTGGAACGGAACCAGTTAGGCAGAACGGCGTCTTGGGTACAGGGAAACATCCCCCCGTCTATGGCGGTTCCGCTCCCTCCGTCTGGGAAGAGGCTCACACACCTAGAGCTCCTGGTACGAGCGCCTGGGTCCCGGGATGTGACGTGGGAGATCGGGCAGTCAGGACAGAAAACCGCGGCGGTCCGGGGTATATACACCTCGATGGTGAAGACAGGGTATATCTTTCCAGTGACCGATGACCGTTCTGTCACGAAAGATGACATCACCGCGGTCATCGGGTCCGCCTCTGATTGGGTACGGTCTCTCGGAGGTTCGAAGATGGTTGTCGCGACTCCGAGCCCCTCGTCTGGATGGAATCAAGTACTGACAGAGCTCGGCATTCTCTGCGAGGCCTCCACCACCCTGATGGTCAGAAAAGCTGGCTCCAGCCATTAGGGCTTGGCCAGAGACTTCACACAGACCTGGTTGTATTCGCAGGCCCTGCACTTCCCTATGCTCCGGCTCGATGTTGGTTCCCTCTCACCTGTCCAGTAACCCCGTTTCGCTTCCACCGCGGCTTCGGCAAGGTCTCTCTCATGCCTGAGTATGTGAATCTTCATCGAACCCTGATGCGCCTCTTCGAGTTCTTCTACCGTTCCATCCATCAAGGCTCCCGACACCTTTGCGGCCCAATCCCTCTTCTCTCCATCGTCCAGTGCTCCGGACCTCAGCCTCACCACCGCCAGTCTCAGCTTCGAGCAGTCAAACCCCATGCAGTCTAACAGAAGACCATAGATCCTTGCCTGGTTTTCCTGGTCGTTCCATAACGGAATCGGATCGCCTTTGGTCGTCTTGAGTTCCACCAGCCAGAGTGGCCTTCCCTCCGACCATATCATGTGGTCGGGCATCCCGACCAGTCGGAGACCGCCGACTGCTCCCCAGAGCCCTAGGACGGCATAATTGGGTCCCTTCGCACCCACTAGTCTTGCGAAGTCTTCGGGGGTGATTTCTTCGGTTGGCATTAACTCGTCGTGGAGCTCTGTCCCTGTGTCCTTCGCCGCGGTGGGCACCTCTCCGAGAACGAATTCGTTCTCTACCTTGTACTCGCAATAGAATTGAGCCGAGAGTTTGGCCACCCCTACGACGCCGGTGCCATGACGGAACTCTGGCTTGACTGAGTGCATGAACTCCTTCTCCCGCTCCCATAGCCCAACCCAGAACTGGTCCAATCAGAAAGGAGGCGCGATTTCGATATGTAACGGTTGTCTGACTGATGCGCTTCACGTTCAAAGAGGAACGGACAATCTCCATCGCTGACTCGCTCCTCCGGAAGCCCCGAAGGCAGGGCGCACGTCAATGAAACGCGGGCGTGTTCCCTGGAGACGGTGAGTCTCTGCCACTCAGACCCTCCCTCTTTTTCAAACACCCTTTTATCGCGTCTCATCGAGTCCGTCGCTGTTGAGTCTCAAACTTGGGAATCTGAAGCTGACGAGCCCAGTGTTCAGCCCTTCCGGGCGCTTGGACAAGAAATATGGCGGTGATGGGGAAAACAAGTCTCCGCCATTAGCATGGACTGGCGCGCCAAGCGGGACCAAGGAATTCGCCTTGATCTGCCACGACCCCGACGCGCCGTTGCCTGACGGCTTCACTCATTGGGTGGTGTACGGCATTCCTGCTGAAGTCACGAAGCTAGCGGAAGGGCAGAAGGCCGAGGCATTCACGCCGGGAGTGAACGGGACACAGAAGACCGGCTACATGGGACCATACCCGCCAAACGGCCATGGGGTGCACCACTACTACTTCTGGGTCTATGCCCTTGGAAAGGAGATGAAACTAGAACCAGGTCTCGGTCGGCCTGAACTGCTACGCGCGATCGCCGGTTCTATACTGGAGCAGGCGCGCCTCATAGGGACCTACGAGCGGTAGAGACTGTCACGCCTGGGAAGCTGTGGCGACAGGGCACCGCGCCACGTGCTCATTCACCACCTAGGACCTGATACCTTGCCTTTGGTAATGGGCAACAACGTCTGCTAGTACTTCAGGCGCTTCACGGGAAACCTGCGGAGAGCGAGTGGCCTGGTGTGGTTTCCGAAGAGCTTGCTTCTCCCGGACAGTAGTGCGCGGTTTTCCATGCTTACCATGGGTGATGCGACTCGATTCCACGCATTCAACTGGGCAGCTCGTCCTCCGGTATGAGCTTTCTAAGCTCCTTCGCGTATTCTTGCACTAGGCCAGCCGTTACCCCGGCTATCTTTGCCAGTTCTGCTGCAGTGACCTTCGATTTCATGCAGCCGTCGAGGGCGACTACGTGTATAAGCGACGGCTGCTTGCTCACCTATGCGCAGTGAGAGGCAGCGCCGAAAGTAAACCTAAACCGGCGCGAGAGATCGTTCTGGGGTTCCCGGCTAACTCCAGCTGCTTCCCGCCACAGAAGGAAGGCGCATCTTGTGGAACAGACGATGGAATGCGTTGTCTGTTCGTGCATCTTTCATGACCTTCTTGGCCAGGTGCTAGGTCTGAGCTCGCCTGATTCATACGGGCAACCCATTGTTGACATCTACTGTTCTGGAGTGAAGAATGCCGAGCAACGTTGAAAGGTTGAGCCCGTGGCCGACGAGGCTATGGCGAAGCCGATATTGATCACCGGTGGTAGTTCTGGAATAGGGAAGGCTGCCACCGAGTCCCTCTCCGCGGCTGGATGCATGGTGTATCCTACCGTTCGTACTGAAGAGGATTTCTCGTCTCTTGTGAAACTTCCAAGGGTCCACCCATTGATGATGGACGTGACAGACAGAGAGGAGGTGAAACGGGGAATCGCTCAGATAGTACAGGCAGGAGAAGGGCTCTATGGGGTCGTAAACAACGCGGCTGTGATTGACGTCTGGCCCCTCGTTGAGCTTGAAGATGATGAGCTGAGGCGGAGCCTTGAAGTGAACCTTCTGGGAGTGCATAGGGTCGTCCGCGAGTCTGCATCGCTCTTGGCGAGGGCTCACGGGAGGATTGTGAACGTAAGCTCGTTGGAAGGCCTGGTCTCGACAAAGCTCGCAGGACCCTATGAAGCAAGTAAGTTCGCACTGGAAGCCTACTCTGACAACCTTCGAAGAGAGCTAAGGCCCTATGGTGTCACCGTGGCGATTGTTGAGCCTGGTGGTTTCAGTACAAACTACGCGAAATCGACCGCGAAGGTCCTCGAAAGGCGTGCGAGAGTCATGAAACCTGCGCTTATGAAGAAAGAAGCAGAAGAGGTGGCAGCGACTTGGAAGGATGAAGTTTCGGACGTCGAAGGACGCGCTCAGCCTTCCCTGGTCGCGGAAGTGATTATGGAGGCGCTCCTGACGGAGGAGCCTAGGAACAGGTACGTCGTCACGTCGAACATGGCTGAGTTCCGCTGGGCCATGGGCAAACTCGCTTCCAGGCTCGTCGAAGTAAACCGGGGATCAACCTATGCCCTCTCTAGGGGAGAGTTGGCCACCCTCGTTGACGAGGCGTGGACTAAGGAGAGCAGGAGTCGAAGCGTTCTCCCGTCGACTCGTCCCTAAGAGATGAGGCGGATCCTACTATGACATGGATCGAGGAGTAGGTGTCCTAGCTCAAGTCGTTCGGACCGGTCCGGTACCTCAGCTGAAGGGGGTTAGTGCATCCAGGAAATACTCTGGAAACAGTTCTCTATGTGTCCTGATGAAATGGGTGAAGTTGGAGTCGAGGACGTAAGTGACGGCGTGGTCCGCTTCGCTCCTCACGCTCCTGCCATAGGTTTGAACAAGTCTCAAGGCCGTCTGCCAGTCGTACCACCCAGGGTCCTTCTCCAGCTTCACCCTCGTCCTCCTCTCCGAGAGGTCTGGGAAAGGTACTTTCACGAGGATTTGGAACCTGGATAGATCGTCCTTCAGATCAACCCCTTGGTACAGGCTTGGAGAGATTAGAACCGACTCGTCCCTATCCCCATGGGCCCGCAGGAGCGCGGACCTCGAAGATACATTCTCAGTGCTGGAGAGCCTCGCTCTGTTGTGCTCTGAGACGTGGTCCATGATGTACCTCGTTTGCTGATAGGAGGTAGTGTGGATAATCCCCCTCTCCCCCGCGTGGCGGGACATCACTTCGTCCACCGCCTCCGCTATTGCTCCCATGGATGCCTCCATGGTAGTTCTGCTCAACTGGGCAGCGTCGAGTGCGCGGATAGGCCTGTTTTCTACGGGGAAAGCGGAGCCTTCCACGCGCACGAAGGTCGCTTCGTCTTCGGGGATGCCGAGGGCCCTGCAGAAGACCTCCTTGGAGAAGACCGTTGCTGACATGAGGAGCACCGTGTCCGCTGAGTCGAAGAATCTGGATGTGTATGCGCTGATGTCCAGTGGCTGGAAGACGACCTCCTCGACCGTAGAATCGCCCTTGGCCGTTGAAGACTTCCTCATGCTGTTGACAACCCAGTTGGATGGGTGGGCCTCGAGCTCCTCAGCGAACCCGTTCAGTGACTCAAGTGCGTCCTTGCAGGAAGCAATCCTATCCTGCATCCCCCCGTCCTTCTGGTTCGCGTCGATGAAGCTTTCCAACGTCCTCTTGGCGTCGCCGAGGGGCCTGGCCCATGCGCCAACATCTTGGAGGCCCATGTCGGGGATGACAGGAGTCAAGTCTCCTTCTGGAGAGTAGCTCCCGAGCGTTGACCTCCTTAGTGAGTAGGACGCGAACCCGACCATCTGTCTCTCTAGATCGTGGGCTTCATCACATACCAGGAGTCTCCTATGTTGAACATCATCGGTATAGCTCAGCTCTGAGAGGAAGAACGGATAGTTGGCCACCATGACCGGAGCCCTGAATGCATCCCACTTCTGCTCGTAGTAGGGGCAGAGCTTTCCGTCCTGAAGGCGTCTGCATTTCGAATTCTTGCCGCAAGCACCCCTTGCATGCTCGTCATACTCCTCGAGGGTCAAGAAGTGCGGGCATTCGGAGAGGGTCCAGTCTGCCTCGCATCTTCCCTTACTGCAGGATGGATAACTCCCCCTTGCAGTAGGGACCAGACAAGTGAAGTTCGACTTCCCTGTGACCACGGGAAAGCCGAAATCGGCTGAGTATTGTGACTGGAGCTGCTTGGTTGATGTAAGGAGATATGCGGAGCCCAAGTGGCGGCAGAGGGCCGCTGCTATTGCGGATTTTCCAAACCCGACCGGAGCCTCAAGAATGACGTATTTTTTCGACTGGGAGAGCGTCGCCTCTACGTGGGCCAGGACTTCTTCCTGCGACGGCCGCGGTGTGAGGAATGGAAAGCTGTCGAGCAGCTTTCGCTTCGGGGCGTTGCGACCCAGAGCGAGCCCGCAACTGGCGCAGGTCACCGCTGATGTACCGATACTAGACCTGACTCTGGAACCGCACGAAGGACAGAACTTCAACGAGCAGGCTTCGTCAACTGGGAGATGGTATAAACTTCAAACCCCGTCACCCTTTGACGTGGAAGATCGTGGCCCAGGCAGGTAGGATAGTTTCGCTTCACACTGTCGCAGTGCAGAACAAGCGCTCCATAAGGGAGGGACATGACAGAAAGGGTGCTTCAGCGCCTGCTGACTAGGCATTGATTCCTGATGGTGGCCGCCAAGGCCTAGGACCACATGTCAGACGGCCATCCGTTAGTCGCCTGTGAGTCCACATTGGATGAACTCGCGGACAAGTGAGGATCCTCCGTCCATGATGATATCGTTCCCTGGTTCCGTCCTCAGCTTTGCAACGACCTCGCTCAGTTCACCGGACATGACCCTGGAAGTTCCGCCACCAACTGCCTTCTGCGAGACAGTACGACCCCTTGGTGGTGGTGAGCCATTTTTCGTAATCGAAGAGGTACTTCGGAGTGTCCTGCTTTCTCGCCGCCTCCGAGTGAACCTGCAGATGACCATCGAAAGAATGTCCCTCGAAGACGACGATATCCACAGAGTCGTAGCGATTGATCCACGTTTCGGTGAAAGCGGTGTCAGGCTCTTCAGTGTCCACGTCTCAACGGGGGCATTTCTGGAGCACACCGTGGTCGTCTAGGGTCGTGTACATGTTCGCGGCTATCTTCCTCGGCAAGCTCGCACCGCCGAAGCACAGTGCCGCGCTTAAGCAGGTTCGGAAGGGCTTCTTGTATGGTCCATCCAGTGGCTTTTCTTGAATGAGGCTCCGGTCTGGTAGAAGGTCGACGGATTGAACAGAGATGTGGTAGTGGGAATGGAACCAAGGAGAACAGAGGCTCTCTGTTTCGTAAAACTGCGCCCTGGCCTGTGAAGCCTTTGGAGTCAGCGTCGAACGCCCGCCTCTAGGGCGTCCAACATCTGGATGTGTCGGGCCGTCCCGTAGATCAGCGCCGTGTGCTGAACTCTCCTACTCTCTTCAGCACAGTCAGGGCTCTGAGGGTTATCATTTTGCTCGGCCGGCCTGCACGCTCCAGAGAAAACGAGGTGTAGTACTTCTCGTATTTGGACCGCCAGCGGGGCCACCTCTCATCGTAGAAGTCTGGATGAACGGCGTCCAGTCCCCACGTCCCGTCCCCCCTGCGCTTCTTTCTCAGGTGGGAGAGTGCAGGCTTCAGGCGGCTTTCGTCGCCGTACCCGAGGGCGGTCATGAAGTCGAGGCCGACGAGGATATCATAGTAATAGTGATATGGGAAATGCAAACGAATCCAAGGGTCATAGCGGCTTCCCTGCCTGTAAAGCCTGCGTTCAAGGAAGAACTCCGCCCCTTTCTCGACGGCGGCCTTCATCCCTCGGGTCCACTCTTGTCGTGGGTACACGGCAAAAGCGCTCATGCCTTCCCACGCGTCGATCGTTCCCGTGGATGAGGGAAAACAGTGCCAGCCACCATCGGCCTTCTGTGTTTTTACGAGGAGGTCCAAGGCACTCTTCACTCTTAGCTCGTCGGTGTATCCGAACTTGATTAGCGCCCTGGCTGTGTTCCCCACGAGGCAGTGTTCGCTGTTCTTGGCACCAGGCGTGTCGAAGCCGCCATCAGGCCCCGCATAGGTGTCCATCCAGAGCGAACATGCCTTGGCTATTCGCGGGTTGTCCTTTGTAACCCCTAAGTCAGAGAGTAGCAGTAGCATCCAGTTTGTGGAGACATACTTCGGTCTGTAGAGGTCTTCTTCTTTGTCCAACCAGTTACCGCCTGGCTTCTGCTTCGTGAGAACGTCCTTGGCCCAGCCCCTTGTTGCGATGTCACGCCTTGCGTTTTCAAGCTCGCGCCTTCCCGTCCCTTCAACGAGGTCCCTCAGTGCAAGGTACCGGACTGCAGGCTGCGAAGGCTCGAGGAGCCAGTCAATGACGTGTTTCATGGCTGCTGGCCAGAGAGCCCAGAATAATAGGCTAAGCTCCAGGTCGACCTGAGCCCGCCCTATTCGCTCCTCGTTGGGGCAGAGTCTGCACTGGGCTTGCCTGGATGTGGTCTTCCCCCGATTCAGAAAGCCGCCCTGTTCGACGGACGAGTGAAGGCATTGATGCAACACTGCTCCAAAGATGGCCCAGTGAGGGCCAACCTGTCCTCCAAGGTGGTGCGGGGACCCTGGGAACCTGATACGACTGATGAGAACACACCCCTGCCATGGCATGGGGGACGTGCAACCTAAATAGCTGGAGATGTGTTTTTTGAGCATGACGTCGATTGCTTTCGTCAGGCGAGTAGAGTTCGGTCATGAAGAGGCGGTGCTGAGGCTGAAGGAAACGCTCAAGGCTAACGGGTGGGGAGTCCTCACTGACATCGACCTAAAGGCGACGCTCAAGGAGAGAACCGGCGTAGACGTGGAGAAATACAACATACTCGATGTGTGCAACCCCAAGCTCGCTGCCGAAGGCCTGACAGCATCGAAGGAGGCGGGTCTAGTGCTCCCCTGTAAGATTGTGGTCTATGACGAAGGGCAGGAGACTTACATCAGTCTATACCTGCCCACCAAGCAGCTGCCTGAGGAGTTGCGGAAGGCGGTAGCGCTTCAGAAGGTTGCCGAAGAGGCGGAGGTATCCTTGAAAGCGCTGGTGCAAGGGGTCTAAGCTGGCGCGCATCGACGAGGTCAACTCCACGCCTGAGAATGGTTAAATTGGAGCCCTGAAAGGAATTGTATGAAGCTGATTATGAAAGTCGAGTGTCCTGGTTGTCACCACCTGTTCAGCGTCGTAACGGAGAGCAAGAAGCTTATCGAGGACGAGAAAGTCGAGGATTTCAAGGACGACCTGAGAGGACGAGCAGAAGACGACTTAGAGATGCTGAACCCGTTCAGCGTCAGAGTGCCAGGCTCCCGTGGTGAAGATGTCGCGGCCGACGACCTCACCTATGAGTACCGATTCAAGTGCACTCACTGTGGGCACGAGTGGACAGAACTCAGAGAGAAGGAACGCATAGCAAAGAGCTAGACGCGGTCGCGTCTGGTGGCACTACAACTGAGTGGACTATCCGAACAAGATCCGATAGGCTTCCTGCCCATGCCCCGGGTACTCTTTGGTTTTGGCGATGGTTTCTTGGAAATCTATGGTGGCATCCAGGACACGGTCGGCACCCAGTACGCAACCCATCCTGATGTTGCAGAGAGTCTCTCCCTTCGAGGCTGCCTCGGCCATTCTCTTTGCCCCTACCACTGCGTGACCGATAATGGTGAAGTCCCCTGCGATCTCTTCCAGCGCACACCGACCCGAGTCGACCCCCAGGGCCAGCCACCGTGGGCAGGCAGATTCCTCGCGTTCTTTCTGTGCTCCGGGAAGATTTCTCCTTCGAAGGTCTCGTGAGCGTGCCTGCAGAAACCCATCGCCTCGTCGAGGAACTTTGAGGGCTTCGACCCATAGAGCCAGTAGACTATGAAGCCGTCCCCGGTGAACTTGTCAAACCAGCCAGAGTTTTCCCTTGATTTTCTTCATCCGCTCTGTGAATGACATAGTGATCATAGCATATTCCCTCGACGATGTCGCTTCTCTCATCAGATGGGTCGATCCTCTTATGTCTCCGATGACCACGTGTATTCCCGCCTGGTCTCCCGCCCCCAGCAGTCGGGCGAGCTCACCTCTGGAGATGGTCTCTTCCCAGTTGGGAGGCGCGTGCATGTCAAGTTTCTTGAGCGTCTCGTCTCTTTTCAGATTGGGTTTCGTCCTCATTGGCCCCGTCGACATACCGCCGCGCCTTGTAGCTCGCCTGTGTCCCTTTCCTTCTCCCCGGCCCCATTACTCGCGTTTGCGTAGCAGACCCCCGCACAGAGGGTCGGAACCCACCTCGACGAGCAGAACAAGCGGCTCGCCTTCCTGAAAGTGGCTCTCAACGCCTCCGAGGGAACACCCAGTCGAGCCAACCCCCATGAGAGGAATAGAACCCCACACGTCAGTCTTGCATTACCTGCCCCGTCGCGATGTCACTCGTGTTAGGACATTCACCACGGGCCAGAAGTCTGCTATGGTGACGCACTTGATTCCTTCTCTTTCGCACATCGTCGCAAGTTCCGAGCCTTCGATGGCGAAACTCGCATCAGCCTTCTCGACCGCTGGTAGGTCGGAGGCACCGTCCCCAACGAAGAGCACCTCGAAGCCTTTCTGCTTGTACCAGCACACTGCATCATCCTTCAAGTTGACTACATCCTTTGTATGCGGTGAGGGGAAATCGAGGGTGATGCCGCCTTCTTCCAACTTTGCCTTCGGTGAGTAGACCTGAACCGCTCCTCCATTCCGCACGTTACCCATCACACGTTCGATGCAGAAGTCGAGGCCGTAGCTGGCGACAACCACTGGGGCATCCGCGAGTGCGGCAGCTGCCAGTAGTTCTTCAAAGCCCCGCCTGACGTGCACGCGCTCTTCTACTAGACTCAGGATTGAAGCCTTCGTGGCGCGTGCCACGTGGGAGTACTGACGACGGAGGCACTCTTCAAAGGAGAGCTCGCCGCGTACGTATTGCTCGTGATAGCGTATCCAATCATTACCCGAGAACGTTGTCAAGACTAGTTGCCCTGTGTCCACATCGGTAATCGTTCCGTCGAAGTCGCAGATGACTGCCCGCCTGGACTCCCTCACCATGGGTCTGCCGGCTGGTGGGAGTTCATGCGCTCTGGTATCTAACAGCTGACATAAACACGTCGAAACGACTGCCTCGCCATCTAGAGCTCCCAGCGAAGCCCTAGACATAGGGGAGACACATGGCTTGTCCTGTCGATTACCGTCTGTGCTCCAGTGTTAGAAACCCATTCACTCGTCAGAGGAAAAAAGAGCGTCGAATGGTTGACGTCGAGAGACTGAGGATGTCAGGTTATGGGAATGGTCCGGTGCTCAACTCGTTTTTCAGGCAGGCTGGAGGTAGCGACGATCTTGCCATAGTCCGGCGTGGGCTTAGTTATAGGTGCAACCAGCCTCTCCTTTGGTATCCGACCAGAGTTCTCCTTTCCTCTGAGGCAGGTGTCTCGAAATGGATAAGCTAGGCCAGTATAGGAAGCAGCTGTTCCTGTGACGAAGCGGCATCAGAGGACCTGTCGAGCGCGCAGCAAACGAGTCGCCGCTCGGGGCCGGTCCGACGCGTGGTACGACGAACCAAAGCTCAATATGGAACCAGCGCTCATTGAGTTTCGCTGCCCAAGTTGAGTCGAATATGCGTGATGACCTCCGACGCGCGTGCCTACTACGCCCTCGTGACGAGGTTGAGGAGAGCAGGACTCCCATTCTCGAGCCTCGTACCTGAATCCAACCTAAATGGATGTGAGGTGATTCTGACCACCGCGCTCGAAGCGAAGCAGTTCGGGCAAAAGGTCCTGACGTTAGAAGCGGTGGACGACAACCCGGGAGTCTTCAAGGGTCAAGTCCTTTCCCACCTGGATACCTCAAGGGACACCATCCTCGCCGGCGTCGATCCTGGGAAGAGGAACGGCCTGGCCGTCTTCTACGGCCAAAGGAGGCTTGCCCTCAGCACGTTAGAGTCGGCGGCTTCTGTCTGCATGCGGATTGGCGCCTTCGGCAGAGGCATTCCCGAGAGCCGACTCTTGGTCAGGATTGGGAACGGGAACAGGTCCATGGCCATGAAGCTGGTCGAGTTGTTGAAGAAAGAAGTCCCAAGAGCGACAATAGAGGTGGTGGACGAGTCAGGGACATCGACGGGTAGCTCAAAGATCAGAGGAGCCCAGCGGGATCAGGCAGCAGCGGCCAAGATTGCGTTCAGGAAGGGAGAAGTGGTTAGCTCGACCCCGACCAGAATCCGCGGCTGAGTGACTCGATTACGTCCGGGGAGAGGTCACCTTTGACGAGGTCCCTCCTGAGCCAAGAGGGCATCGATTCCACAGTAGTTGGCGTGCCGAACCTCTCATCCAAGAAGAACACCATCCCTCGTTTCCCCGGGTTTCTGATGTGTCTCCCTGCCGCTTGGAACGCTTTCCTAAGAGCAGGGAGGCGGGAAAGCATTAGGTGTGAGTTTTGTTCCCCCGCCCTCTTCAGGTATTCATACTCGGCATACATCATGGGAGACGGGGGCGGGAGGGCCATGCCAACGACCACTATCGACCCCATGGCGCCTCCTTCGAAATCCTCTCCTTCAGAGAAACGTCCACCCTGGACCGCGAAGAGGACTGAGTCATCTGCCGATCTGAACGAGTCGAAGACCTCCGTGGCCTGGGCGTTCGAGAGTCCGGGGGCCTCAATCACCATGTTCCTGCCGCCGATGTCGTTGGACACTCTTTCGTAAATCGGACCGAGGACAGAATAGGAGGGGGCGAAGACCCCCACACCAGATCTAGTAGACCTTACAACCGCGGCGACCCTTTCAGATATCCGTTCGTACATTTGAGGGGTCCGCTGCTTGTAACGCGTTGAAGTTCCGGTGTCGATGGCAGTCTTGACCGTGACTGCTGGTCTGGCCGCGACTTGGTACATCGCAACAGACTCTGGTCGGAGGCCCACAGACCTGGCAAAGACGTTGGATGGGCTGACTGTGGCTGAGAGGAGGACAGTGCTCCTGAACCTCTTGAAGTACTCGTAGGAGCTCCTCACAGGGTCTGGATCCACGAGCCCGAACGAACTCTCCCACTTCACCAGAATGGTGGGATCAGAGGAAGAGAGCCTGGCGATGAACTCGCCAATGTGAAGTATCAGAGATGGCAACCGTCTCTCGTATACAACGGACCCCCAGGCGACCCCCGAGCTCGCGTTGAGCTCGAATGCAAGGTTCTGAAGCCATGTAATCCCATGGGCGCTGCGGAACCGGTCCAGGACGGAGTCCCTGTCAAGCAACCAACCCTTGCACTCCTCGGATAACCGCTCCAATGTGGACAGCAGGGATTCGAGAGCCGCAGCGGCTTCTTCCATGAGCATTGCTTCTGCCTCTTTTATTGCTCCTCTGACCTGTTCGAGAGTGACGACAACAGAGCTCATCCCCCGGTAAAACTCTCTGAGATTGTGCGCCTCGTCCACCACCAAGACTGTCTGCGTTCTCTCGATCGAGTTCCGGTCGAAGAGGACGGGTGTGGCTCTCGCGTCGAGGGCATAGTGGTATGGCACCACGGCCATTGTGGCCTGGGCAACGGCCAGCCTCGCCACCTCGTAGGGACAGACGTGTGTAGCTTCGGAGCGGGTCATCAGTTCCGGATGGCTTGGAGAACGAGCCAGGGACTCCTTCACAAGGTCGTCGAAGCCTCTTGCCAGTGGGACGTTGAGAAAGTACGAGCAGAGATTGTTGCTGATGTTGAAGGTACAGTACCAGCCGAATGACTCTCTCGGTACCCGTCTGCCTTTCCTGAGGAGGCAATAATCAAACTTCGAGAACAGGGAAGCCGCTTTGAAGTGGTGTTTGGGTTGCAGTCTTGAAATCTCTTCGACTACTCTGTTGATCTGCCTCTTGGTCCTGCAGGCGTATATCACCTTGCATCCTGTTTCTTCTGCCATTGACAGGGCGCCTGCGAGGACCGCCGCTGTCTTGCCGAAGCCGCTCATGGCTTCAGCGACCAAGATTTCTCCGCCGAGGCACGCATCGTAGACTCGAAGGGCGAGCTCCTTCTGTCCCGGCCGGAACGTAGTATAGACGAATCTGTCTTCTATGCTCACAGGGTGACAGGATGCCTCGATATTTAGCGCCCCAGGGCCTAAGTCATCCTGGCCAGGAACCTCTTGTCGTTGAAAATCTTGTTCGCCACCTTCGCCACGCCTTTCCTGTTCTTGGAAGTTGTGTAGACCCGGAGGACATCCATGAATCCTGCTATTGATCCAACCAGTGGTAGTTTTGTCAGCGGGACCGACTTCAGAACCTGTTTGTTCTCCTCCATACTCAGGAGGCCTATCGTCCTGAACACCTCCTTGGAATAGGTGTTAGGAACTGATGGCGTGGTCGGGACGTCCAAATATAACGCCTCGGGGCTCACATGTGTGTCCTTAGCCATCAGCGAGACTGTCTCACTTCGGGCTGCTTGGTCGACAAAGATCTTCCCTATCTTCCCTTCCATCCGCTGCATCACCCGTTCGAAGGCGCACTTCACCAGGCGCCTGTCCCTGAAGCCCAAGGCGAGGCGCCTTGCCTCTCGAAGTTCCTGGTTCGAAGGCTCCAAGGTGACCAGTCTGTGCAGAACCACTTCGTCTGTCAGCTCCAGATAATTCTCCATGTCAGAAAGATTTGTCAGGCCCAGCACGCTGTCAGCGAGTTGCATCGAACGCACAAGCATCAGCTCCGCTGCCCTTACTGTCTTATGGAAGTAGACAGCTTTGAACATCTCATAACGGGCGAGCAGTAGGGCCTCGAATGCGTAGAGCGCGGTGTCGTCTATGACTAAGTGTCCCTCGACCACGCGCATCGAATCGATTACGCGTTGGATGTCTACCTTGCCGTACTCGACTCCAGTAAAGTATGAGTCACGTGGTAGGTAGTCCATCATGTCAGCGCTCAGGCCGCCGGCTACAATCTCGTTCATGAATGGCTCTTTGGACCTCGCTCTCCCTACGGCGAGGTCCGACATCTTCTTCGAGGAGTACCCGTTCCTTTCCAAGATATCGCTCACTGTTGTCTCCAAGATCACGCGTCTTGAGATTTCTTCATGAGAGCGCTGCGCCTTCCCATCGAGCACCTCTTCGTACATGTGCGAAAACGGGCCGTGCCCGACATCGTGCAAGAGAGCCGCAACCCTGACCTCCTGCGTCATGTCCTTGCTCACATCGTAGGAGCGCGTCAGGGACTCGGCAACCTGCCCCGCCACGTGCATGGTTCCTACTACGTGTTCGAACCTGGTATGGGTGGCGCCAGGATAAACCATGTATGAACCAGCGAGTTGGTGAACCCTTCGGAGCCTCTGGAGGAAAGGGGAATCGATGAGCTCCCGTTCTACCTCTGTCATTCTGATGTAGCCATGGACCGGGTCTCTTATCTTGGCCACAGCGTCAGTAGTCAACCCTATACTAGACGCGCCTCTGCCAACTTAAACGGTTCGGCCTCTGATATCCATCGCCTTGGACACCGCTGAACGGATTGAACCTCTGACCTCTTCTATCCCCATGCTTGCGTCCACGACAGTCCAGCCGAATCTCTTAGCCAGCTCTAGATAGGCTCGCCGGGCCATTTCCTGAAGGTGCGCGTCACCTTCATAGGAGTCTTTCATGCCACTGCGCCTGGGCATTGTCTTGGCGAGCGGAGCGTCTAAGACTAGTGTGACGTCGGGCTCAGGGAGTCCGGCGTCAAGAACCCTCAGCCACTCCAGGGCCAGGCCGCTCGACATGCCGTAGGCCAAATTGGACCCTGTGTATCTGTCGACTATCGTCACGTTGGCCTTTGAGAGCGTCGCCTCTAACTCTGCCTTCTTCTCCCACCTGTTGGCGGCGTACAGCATGGCCCGCACCTGAGGCGGATATGATATCTTCCCATCGAGGAAGTCTCGTATCTGCTTCCCGATGGCGGTCTCGTATGCTGGGAATGAGAGGGTACGGACTGAAAGTCCCCTATTCTCTAGCCATGCTTTCAGTAGAGAGGCCTGGGTTCTCTTCCCCACTGCGTCAACGCCTTCGATGGCGATGAAGACTGCACCCGGACGGCTCACGGTCTCCGGTGTTATCGCGCGTCTAAATCCATTTCCTAAAGGACGAGAGATGTTATCAGCAGCAGCCCAGAAACGACCAGGGCCAGCTGGAGGTACCTCTTTGCGAACGCTGAGCTAGTCTGAGTAATGGCTGCGAACTCCTCTAGGGCCTTCACACCGAACACTCTGAACTTTCGCCCTTCTGTCGCTGAGCCGTACTCCGACGGGGCCAGCCTTGAGTCTGCCAGTTTCGCTAGTTTGACGGCGAGCTCGGCTATGGCGTCAATGGGGGTCGCTTCCCCCAGCGCCTCGTAGCCTCGCTGCACCGTCAGCCCTCGAGCTGCAAGGTTGTGGCTGTCCGAGGTGCAGAATTCGACAAGGTCGTAGCCCGCTGTGTTGAGGGCACTCTGTACTTCGCCGCGTAGGCCTGATGCAGAGTTGTTCGCGTCAGCGAGCACAAGGACAGACTTCGTGGATCCGGACCGGACCATCAGTAGACCGATGCCGTTCTCCGTCAGGTCGCCCTTGCCTACGAACCCGACTTCGGCAGAGTGAGCGTAGGCTATGTCGAAATCCTTGGCGTCCTCGTTTCCCGTAGCCTTGAGGAGCTGACTCCAGCCCGGGTCGCTGACTTCTGGGGACTCCAGGCCGTAGGCTATCGAATTGTGGGCATCCACCACCGACACGTCAAGCCCGACCTCAGATGCGAGCCCGGTCATGACCTCCTCTAACTCCGTGTCGAGGTCGTCTGACCCGTAGGGGGCAAAAGACACGGTGAGGAGTGCGTCCTTGGAGAAAGCCGTTGCGCTGACAGTGGCTTTGCCCACGCACGCGTGTAAAGGTCCCCGAATGAGGGCGTCTCTCCCAGGCTTGATGGTCCTCGCGAGTTCCTTTACGCCCTTGGCGTACTCCAGGGTGTCAGCCCTGGTAGCGAGGTTCCGTTCATGCCCCCCGGGCCTGTGGAGTGTCATGACCCGCCCTAGATCCCTGAACTCTCTTGAGATCACTCCGGGGAGATCATAGCTCCCAATTGGGTAGAAAGGACCGGGATGGACCCCAGGGAGCACCACGTATATGTCGCCTGTGCCTGTCCTGAAGCGGAGGACTTTTGTGATGACTTCAATCTCCTCGGAATGGCCGGCAATCATCGTTTCGAGGTCGTCGGGATGACTCGCTGTCCAGGCCTTCATGAACGCCCTGAACAGGCTTAGCGCGTCGTAACCACGGCTTGTCTTCTTCCGTCGTAGGAGTGCGGGGAAGGCGATAATGACAACGAGCGAAAGAGCTCCTGAGACCAGTGCGAAGCCGTCCAGATGGGCCTCGAGCTTCGTGGACATGACAATCAGCAAGGTGATTGCGGGTTGTACTGCAGCCAGCCCAAGCGACAGGGCCGCGTTCTTCGTGAACGCGCCATTGATTATCAGATATTCCATGCCGGCGCAGACGAAGGCGCCGTACAGGTAGGCATTGGTAAGAGAACGTGGGGACTGTGCCGCCCAGGCATAGGCTCCCCCAATCGCGACCAGGAGGAGCCATAGAAGGCTACCAACGAGCAGGAGCGCGAGGACCCTCCTGAAATTGGCGATTGTGTCCTTCTCAGTGAGGTTAAGGGCGCCCGAAATCACATACCCAGACAGGACGAACACCAATATTGCTAAGACCGACGCCACTGCTTCCGTCTTCCACCCCGGCACCAGTGCGAGGACCAGCGTCGTGACCCCTCCGTACAGCATGAGCCTGGGAGATGATGGGAGGATGAACAGGTGCCTGTATCTGCTCGCTAGGGCCTCTGTGGAGGACTGATCCCTCTGCCTCGGCTCAGGCGAAGATGTTGATGACAATCGACACAGCTATCAAGGCAATCGATCCGATGATGACGATCTCGGGCCTAATCTTCACGCCTTGAGTCTCCTCGTTGAAGAAGGTGAGTAGGCCTGCGCTTGACGCGGGCATCGGTGCGTTGTCCTTCTTGCTCATCGAGAGTTGCGGCCAGCCATACAGTTCTTAAGCGTAACGCCCAAGTTTCATACGAACCCGTTCTCCGTAAGCCTTGTGACAACCCGGCTCCAGAAACCTGCGCTCGTGGTGAGGGCTGCTGCCGCTGCAATGAGTACTATCCCTCCGATGAGTGCAATGAATGGGAAGAGAACGGCGACGGAGACCAGGACCAACACGGCCACCATTGGAATGGCGGTAGACATTTGCCTCAGGCTGAATTGAGCGGGCATTGTGAGGTCGTCTCCCTTGACCTGAATGGGTGCGATGTAGGCGGCCCAGAGTATCTCAAGGACGAAGGAGCCCGGGATAACTGACGCCGTGACCGCCAGGGCCCCCAAAGTCTCGCCATAACCGGACGCATAAAGAACGGCGTCGACGATGATGAATGGAGCGAGCATCAGGAACAGCGACGCAACTCTCGAAATGACCAGGTGCCTGAAATATGTGGCAGGAGGAAGAGAAGTGAGCGACAGCCAGACCCTCTCGTTCGTTATCGCTGACTGAGAAAGGAAGAACGCGAAGAAGGACAGGACCACCGGCACCAAGACCGAAGTAGGAAGAGAGTCGGAGCCAGTCGTGAACGGTTGCGGAGGGCCGAGTCGGATTACGAACGCGTAGTACGCGATAGCGAGGATCGATGCCGCGGCGATGACCCATTTGGTCTTCACCCGCCTTGAGACATATCGGGACGCGCCCGCCATGTTCATCCTCCCTGCCAACGAGATCGAAGAGAGGTTCATTGAGTAGATCGCCCCGATGGGGGTCTTCCCTGCGTAGCTGATTGGGGACTTGACCTCCGTCGACGTCGATCTTACAAGGCTCTTCATCATGTCGAGCTCGATTCGCGAGAGCCCCCTGAAGGCTGCCGCGGTGGTTACGGCGGCTAGGGCCACCAAGGTTGCGGTACCGTCATAGAGGTTCCCGTAGAACGCCGAGCCTGGGGAGAACGGGAAGCCTACAAAGGCCAGCAGCGTCCACAGGGCCAGCCCGGCGGAGAGCGGGATCCGGACCTTGGTGGCGATCGCAGGGGCGACCACGCCGAGCGAGGTGAAGGTCAGGGCCAGGGCGACCAGATCGACCAAGAAGAGTGGTGAGTCGAGCGACTGGTACAGATAGCCGAACATGAGCAGGATGGTTATCCCGAAGGCCATGAACTGCGAAAGGAAGATTGACACTGAGAGGTCCCTGGTGCTGAGCGGGAGCGTGAACAGGTAGTCTCTGTCTGACTTCAGGATCATCACACCACCCGCTGCCAGCGACATGGCAAGGAAGAGGGCGACAATCGCTGTCCCATAGTATCCGAGTATCAAGCCCTCGGACCGAGGAGAGATGGTCTGCGAGATCCCGATGTAGTAGACGAGCAGGATTGCCAAGAAGATCAGGAAGGGCCTGGAGAAGCGGGTCCTTACGACGAACTTCAGCAGGCTAAGAAGCACCGGTCATCATCCTCGCCACCACCTTCTCTATCGGTTCGTCCGGAGAACCCCTCTTCTTGAGCTCCTCGATGGTCCCTTCCCAGAGGAACATCCCGTTAGATATCATGACCACGCTGTCGGTGAGCCTGTTGGCTATGGACATGATGTGTGTTGAGACAAGGTGGGTCCCCTCTAGCCCGTCCAGGAGGGTGATCACCTTCTCCTGGGTCGGTATGTCGAGGTAGTTCAGGGGCTCGTCTAAGAGCAGCACCTTCGGATAATGGATCAGGGCGAGGGCTATTGCGAGCTTCTGGGTGTTCCCCCTCGAAAGCCTCCCGACGTTCGCCCTTTCGTACTGCCTCAGGTCCAGCTCGTCCATGAGGAAGTCAGCCCGCCCCTTCACGTCTGGGACGCCCCGGAGCGCGCCGATGTATTCGAGGTTCTCTCTCACCGAGAGCATCCTGTATGGAAGGGCGTCTTCGGGGAGGTAACCCACCACAGACTTGGAGGCCCTGCTGTCGGGAGAGGAGCCGAGGATTTTGACGTGTCCAGTGTCGGGGCGGAGAGAGCCTACGAGGAGCTTGAGGGTCGTGGATTTGCCAGCCCCGTTTGGGCCCAACAGGGCGCACCTCCCGCCCACCGGGATTTCAAAGCTCAGGTCGTTGAGCGCCGGCACCCGGCCATATGACTTGCTCACGTGGGCGAGCTCGATGCACGCCACCGGGCTCCCGGTCGAGGACATCGCTTGCTCACCCTTGCGGCATCTCGCTATAAACCGGCGGGCCTTGCGTCGACCACCCTTTCGCCAAATGTATAATTAACGTGGGAGGACGCCGGGCTACATGCCCTCCTACGAATCGGAATTCGAGGCTGTAATCAGCGGGATCCGCTCACATGAGAAGTGGTTCTCAGAGAGCCTTCCGATGATAGCCAGCGAGAACCTCGCGTCCGAGCCGGTTCGGAGGGTCCTTTCGTCAGACCTTGGCCATAGGTACGCTGAGGGGTGGCCTGGTGAGAGGGTCTATGCTGGATGCAGATACATAGACCAGATAGAACTGCAGGCAATCGCGCTGGGGAAGAAGCTGTTCAGGGCTGACCATTTCGACGTCAGACCTGTCTCGGGAGTCAATGCAAACCTAGCGGTCTACTCGGCCGTCAGTGGACCAGGGGACATGATGATGGCACTCTCAATCCCCAATGGGGGGCACATCTCCCATGGGAAGAAGGATTTCGGAGGGACGGCGGGGCTAGTGCACTCCCTCGATGTGTCATACTTCGCGTTCGACAAAGATTCGATGAACATCGATATCGATGAGACGAAGAAGAGGATTGATGCTCTACCTTCTCTCAAGCTGGCGATGTTCGGCTGCAGCCTGTTCCTCTTCCCCCACCCTGTCAAGGAGCTGACACAAGCCATACATGACAAAGGGGGGGTCGTGTGCTATGATGCGGCCCATGTCGCCGGGCTGATTGCAGGCGGACAGTTCCAGGATCCGCTCAGAGAGGGCGCCCAGATCATGACCATGAGCACCCACAAAGTGCTCTTCGGGCCGCAGGGAGGCGCGATTGCGTCTTCGGCTGAGTTCGCAGAGCCTCTCAAGAAGGCTGTCTTCCCTGGTACTGCGAGCAACCATCATCTCCATAACGTAGCTGCCAAGGCGATGGTCTTCGCCGAGTTCCTCCAATTCGGACGCAGTTATGCGAAGGATGTAGTAGTCAACGCTCAGACACTCGCTGGGAGACTCGCCGAGTTGGGCGAACGCGTCCTTGGAGAGAAGAACGGCTACACCATGTCCCACCAGGTCGTTCTTGACGTGACCAGATATGCCGATGGTGGGGTGGCTGAGAAGCTGCTGGAAGACCAGAACATCATCTGCAACAGGGAGCCTATACCAGGAGACCTTCAGGCAGGAAGGCACTACACGAATCCAGGCGGGATAAGGCTAGGCGTGTCAGAGCTGACACGCCTAGGGATGGGCAAATCTGAGATGAACGAGGTGGCCGAGCTAGTGCACCTGGGTCTCGGCGGTGCGAAGAATCTTGAAGTTGTGGCCAAAATCAAAGAGCTCAGGAAAGGCTTCCAGAAGGTGAAGTATTCGTTCAGAGACACGCCCGCCTATTCATTCGATTAGTGCAGGCTTCAAGAAATCTGTCAGCTCCAGCTGGTCGGCCTTCCTCGGTCCCTGGAAGAGCTGGTCCAACTCTCTCTGAAGCATATCAAGCCTGTTCCTCAGGTACGAATCGACGTCGTACTCTCGGGCGAGGCGCTGGGCAATCTGAAGATACTTCTCCACAGAAGCTCTGGTCAAGGTCCCCCTGATTTCGCCGCCGCAACTGGGGCATTTGGACGAGAGCGGAGGTCGCCGGAGCGTTAGGCCGCAGCCCTTGCATTTGAACGCCTGGGTTGCGTACTTTTTCGCGTTTCCCATGATGTCCCTGATAAGATGTGTTTTGATGATGGATTCGACCACGTCACGGGTAGACACCGCTTCTACCAGGGATGCCACTTCAATCTGCTTCGCAATCTTCTCGTTGAGTGTTCTCAATGTCGAGTATGATGCTCTGGAGCGCTTTATCGTGATGGCGCTTGTCGGATGTGTGAATCCATAGCCATAGAACTGGGTTTCGCTTTCCAGGCGGGATCCGATGTGCTCAATCAACGAGGCCACGGATGCCGCAGGCGGGGTGGTAAGGGTCTTCTCATAGAATTCAAGCGGGTAGGTCTCCGCCACGTCGAAGTTGTGCGCCTGCTCGTCGACCTCCGCCGGCAGGATCACTGGTTGTATCAGGAGCGGGGTGTCCATGTAGCCGCCTATCTGCGCCGGGACGTACTGTAGTGAGAAGTTCAGCAGTGCGTCGACCAGCATGAGTATGGAGTCTCCGTCGCCGTCGCAGTCCCGCCTCTTCGCCGAGTGCCAATAGGGATTTGCAAGGCAGACCTCTGTCGCTGAGAATCCCACTATCCGTCCAGCTACCCCCACTGAGGTGTGGGGCGCGAGCCCTATCACCAGCTTGCCCAGCAGGTCGTCAGGCCCTGCTACGTTGTAGAACGGCTCTAGGCCGTAGAGGTTCTGAAGCTCGTCGTCGATGCATTGGGCCATCTTGACCAAATCACTGCTGATGTCCGCGGGGACTATGATGTCCTGGGGTTTGAGCTCCAGCACTTGGTCGTCGGATTTGAGGGGAACTCCCTTGTGGTCGTGAGTGTAGCCGAGGCGAACCAAGGTTTGGAGATCGCCTTTTACATCACGCGGCCTGAAGTGAGTCAGAGGCTCGTTGGTGGCGTCGATCCTCAGCGTACCATCCTTGTAGACGAAGGTGTTATGCCTACTCCTGATGATCCCCTTTTCTATGGCTTCAGGGACCTTGGAGACGCTCGTCAGGCCCCTCACGCCCTTCACTGGTTTGGATGAAGAGTGCGGGATCTTCGCTCTTATCGCCTCCAACCGCGACTTGAAGTCGAAGTCCATCTTGGAGTATGGAAGGGTCTTCGCTTTGCAGTTGGGGCATACAGTGTCGTGGGTTGTAGCGCCGCACCGGGGGCAAGCCATGAATGGCGCCGTATCCTCGCCGCAGACCTCGCATTTTGGAGTGAGCCGCCTCTGGTTGCACCTATTGCAGTATAGGTTGATGACCTCTATCTCAGCTCTCCCCGCCCTGGCGGCTGAGAAGACGTCCCTCATCGCTCCACCTCCGTAGCCTACGGGGAACAACACGTGGACAGGAGGTTTCATCCTCCTCACCATTGCCTTCTCTGGCCTCCCTACCCTGACGCCAATGGTGGTGGTGCTCTGCCGTCCCAGTTGAATCCCCGAGAGACTCCTGATGTAGTCAGGCGCGTCGGGAGAGACTACGGACCCCGGCTCATCGAGACGCAGAAGAGCGCGGAGGATGACTGCGGACTCGCCGCCGACGATTGCCACATCACCCTCGGTCCGGTGTTCAATGAGGCAGGTATTCAGTATCCAGCGGACGCGTGGGACGGCGGCACCGATGACCACTTCCCTCCCTTCGAGTCGCGCGCTCTGCCGTAGCTCGACTAGGTCGGCAGACCCCACCCTGTCGAAGCGTGGGGTATGCGATGGGTGCAGTGGGATGCCGATTGCATGTGAGATTGCTATAGCCTCTGCAGCTGTCGGGGCGGTGGTCGGAGAGGAGGCCAGCTCTCGTGCCCTGTCGCCGCCTACCCCTGCCGAGGCCAGCGCCTCCATGGCACCTGGAACCCCAGCCATCAAGCGCCCGAGGTCCTGTGCCCACCACTCGGAGACATATGGCGATGGCTGTAGTGCTTTGTTACTTTCCAAAAAGTCGCCATAGGTTATCAAGACGTCTCCCAAGTCGATTATCTTCGACATGGCGTCGCGCACCTCTTCCGCCTGCGACACAGTCGATACCCTCAGGACTCTGCCGTCCTTCGTTGAGATTGTGGGCCCTTCGATGGAGTCGACGAAAGCGATGGTGGCCGCCTTTCCCGGCATGTCCACCTTCACCTGGGTCCCGGCTACTACCGGGAAATCGAGGAGTGTTGCGACCGCCGGGTGTATCCCGATGGTTGAGAGGCCAGTGTTTATCGACCGTCCATAGCGGAGCCTGAAGCCTCCCTTGCTCCTCGGCATTGAAAGCACTGCCCTCCCCGAAATGACCTCTTCAAAGTGGGCGCCGGCCTTTTCAGTCTCGTTCGTCGTCTGCTGGGTCCCTCCTTTCAGCTGAGCGAGGAAGTCCCACCCGGATATGTTCAAGCTGGCGAGTTTCTTCGATAGTTTGTGGGCCCTGCCTATCACACCGTCGTTGAGGACTCTAAGGGCGCCCCCCCTGAGTCTGTCTGTGGCCACCCGCTTGAGGTTCCTGTGGACTACCACTTCGATGGGATCTGTCTCAATTCCATCGATCTCGACTGGGAGATTCGATATCGCTCGGCGGATGTCGTCGTCAGTCACCTTGTACTGGAAGTTGGTCACGTCGCGCTCGTAGATCCTCAGCTCCTCCGCGAAGCGGTCGATCTCCTCCTGGCGGGCCCTGTAATTGCTCAGACCCAGCTTCTTGGCTGTCACGTCCGCTATCACCAGAGAGAACGCCGCCTCTGTCCCCCCCGCCGAGCGCATTGGCCCTGCGTAAGAGACAGACACATAATCGGTGTTGTCGTCGTTCTGTTTTATCGTGACGCCAGATATCCCTTCTAGTGGAGCCACGGTGACTCCGTCTGTCATGACAGCGAGCCCTGCTCTGACCCCGTAGCTCAGGGCTTCGTGCCTCTCGAGCGCTCCGAATTTGCCCAGAGCAATCTCCTGAGAAATCGTCAGTGCTGCACGCTCTTTCGAGGTGCTGTGAAGGAGCTCCCTGAGCCTGTCGACCAGTCCTTCGAACTGGTCCAGCCGGAGCATTTGGTTTACCCTGTCAGCCAGATCGAATACCGTCTTGCTCTCGACGATGCTGGTAGGGTCGTATCCTTTCATCCTTGCCGTGGAAGCTAGAATGTGGGCGGCCTCGTACTGAGACAATATGTCGCGGTAGTAGGGCTCGAGGCGGCTTGGGAAAGGAGCCAGGGTCTTCACACGTTGCCAGGCGAAATCGGCAGAAAACGACATTCAAAGGCGCGGGGTCTAGGTTGGTCTTAAGCACTATGTGTGACCATATGGTTTCCCCCTGCATTGCATAGGGCGCGGGTTTGTAGGCCCCTCGAGCCTCTTTGTATAGGCTTCGATGCTGATGCCTACAGCGTCCAAAATCTTCAGGGTGACTCGCATTCATCGGTCCGGCCGTGGGCGCCCACGGAACTGTATCTGGTTAAAGCCCTGCCCGAGACCTGATGTCATAATCGACGACGTAATGGTTCTTACGGTCGTATGTGAAACGGGCGTCGAAGTTTATGCCGTTCAGTAGAAGCGGGAGCCAGTACCTGTCGTCATCCCACATCTTGGAGTACGGTATCTTCTGGATGTCGAACCACTTTACTATTCCTTCTTCACTCGAGCGCGGCCTCCCAGAGAACCGTTTGGCTGAGAATACGTGCACCAAAAAGTCCAGGCTCCGGCCTCCGTTCATGTAGAACTCTAGCTTTCCGTGGTATAGAGGGTCGGCTACCGACAGCGAGGTCTCTTCCTTTACCTCCCTGACCACGCTCTGCGCGACCGTCTCTCCAGGCTCTATCTTCCCTCCAGGTCCGTTCCATTTGCCGGCACTTATCCCTCTGGTGGCCTTCTTCAGCAGCAGTCTGTGGCCCTTGATTATGTGGCAGACTGTCGCGTCGATTGTCATTAACGAAACATAGTCAGGGGCGACCGTTGGTAAATGTTATTGTAGCTCTATCCGCGACTTGGTATCGTGGGGGCGCTGACTCCTGAGCAGTTGAACTTCCTAAGCACCCACGAAGCGTGCAGGCTGGCCACCGCTTCAAAGGACGCTGTTCCTCGTGTCGTCCCCCTGATTTACGCTCTCGACGGAGAGGATGTGGTGATGGTCACCGACTACGGAACTAAGAAGCTGAGGAACCTGAAGGAGAACAAAAGGGTGGCGCTCGTCGTGGACGATTATCGTCCGAACAGTGCAGTCATGATAGAAGGAGAGTGTGATATTCTTGAGAGAGGAAAGGAGTATCTTCGCCTGCTGTAGATTCTCTTCGGCCGGTTCGAGCGCTATAGGACAGACCCTTGGAGTGAAGGGGAGTGTCCCATCATCAGGATAAGGCCCCTCAGAGCGGTCAGCTGGTGAGAGCCCTGCTCCTCCGCGCTTCGTAGCGCGCCATCAGGCCCTCCGCGGCGCATCCTGGGTCGAAGGGCTCGAGAACAGAGGAGCATGTCTCAGCCAGTAGCCTGACGTAGCGGTCCGAGTCGTAACGGCTTTGGTTCTCAATCATGTCGAGCGGCGTCACCCGTTTCGAGCCTCTACCCAGGTAGTCCATGATAACATAGTGTATCCTTTCACCAGCGTGCAAATCGGCCCCTTCGTCCACCAGTTGCTTTACTGCGGCGTGCTGCACTGTCGCGGTGGCGTACTCTTCTGGCGCCTTCGAGAGGTTCGTCGAAAAGGTCAGTTCGGAGGCAGGGATTTCGTGCCGCTCGAGCGCCCCCGCGTATCTGAGGAAGACCTCGATACACTCTGGGACCCTGGCTTTCGCCTCCGCTACAGTACCTGCTTCGGCCAGGATGTCCAGGATGGCTTTCTGACATACCACGAAAGCCGGCGGCGTATCATGGCGGCGCGCTTCAATCCCCCTCACCTTCAAGCGGCCATCTTCGAAGGCTCCGAAGTATCGATTGAGTGCCGGTAGCCCCGGCTCCGACTTCGATGGTAGGAAGGCCACCCACTTGTAGATGCCTTCGAATGACATGGCGAACCCAGTCTTTGCTTCCAGTTTTGCCTTGAGTCCGAGATAGTCGCCCTTCTCCGCCCCCTCTTTCCAGAGCCAGAGAGAATCCACGATGCCATGCACGACCACGAAGCCGCTGGCTTCGGCCACCCTGGCGGCGTCGGTTATGACCTTCCGGTCCCAGGCGCAAACTGCGATGTGGGCGTCGATGCGGCCAAACTTCGCGTTGTTGAAACCCAGGTATCCGAACGTCGTCACCCCCAGCCATTTGAGGGCCGCCTGCCTGGCGTCGTAGTGGTCTCGGAGCGAGTCGTCGACCACCTTCTCTTTAATCTCCTTGTAGTGGAGCCTCTTCTCAACTATGATCCTGATGGAGCGGGGGACCAAACCCTCTTGCCTGCATGTATTCCACCCAAGCTCAGGCACGCGGTTATCGGAGTCGGGGCAGCAGGAGCACCTGACGGTCTCGGCAGAGATGTTCTTCCTGTACATGATGTTCGGGTAGAGGGCAGAGAAGTCCAGCTCCCCGACCCCCTCATATGCCCCGACCCTCTGCTCGAAGATGAGGCCTCCTCGGTCGGCCGTCATCAGTTCATTCCTGTCCTTGAAGCGCTCCGCCAGGGTAGGCTTCCATGGAACCAGAAGGTCCGCCTTGAGCGCGTGATAGAACTGGAGGCTGGACAGGGCTTTGCCTATGCTGGCCCTGCTGGATGTGTGGAGAGGCATGCGGCAGACCCTGCTCAGCTCGAAGAGTGCGTCGAATCCTCCTTCAGAGTAGGTGAATGAGGCGTCGACATCAATGTGCACGCGGCCGCGGAGTTTCGTCGCGGTGGGCTTGTAGCGTACCTGTCCATAGCTGAAATAGGAAGTGCCTGGCTTCGACGGGAGCGTCAGGGGGGCGCCGTCCCTGTCGAGAGACAGCCTGACGCTGTTGGCCTCGGTGCGCCTGATGAGGTAGGGGAAGAGGAAGGTGTCCCCGTCGTTGGTCAGGATGACATCCGGGTCAGCCTCGTGGACAACCTCTGCCAGCCTGAACAGCTTGTCTGTTTCGCTCTGGCCGACGATGGCCACAGACTCGCCGTCGTACTCTAGCGTGAACGATTCTATCTGATCCGTGGGCTTCGGCAGCCTCCCCTTCTTCGCCACCTGCACGTCGAGTCTGGCTGTCCTTAACGTTGGGATGGCATAGTCGTAGGCCCAGACGTCGTCTTCGATGGTCCAGCGGAGCCGCCCCCCATCGCTCATTACATTGCAGAATGCGAGGGGGAAAAGATCATTCTCGTAGAGGTAACCTTGGTCCGGAGGGACGTCGACGTTGTAGATTCTGAACGTCCCGAAAGGACCCAACCGTTCTATCCGCTCGGCCACCCGCTGGGCGTTCCTGGCGTCGGTGAGCTTCGCTTCGAGCACGTCGGACCACCCGTAATTGGTCACCGTTTCGCGCTTCCTGACCACCCTGGTCCACAAGAACTCGTCACGGAGTGTGTGGACTGGAACGGCGAAATCTGACGCGGAGTTCGACCCTACGAACAGTGATGGAGACCAGCGGTCTGTCAGCCTCACTGCCTCGCCGTTCTCAGTCTTCAGCCAGACGACCATTTCGCCGGGGCCGCCTGGATAGAGGTCGAATATCCAACCGCGCGTCACTTCCGACCCTCGACTTTGTGATGAGAGCCTCGTCGGGAAAGAGCGTCCCTAGTGCATACCGCTTGGGAGTAGTCGTAGCACGTCGGGATCATCTGCGCGAAACAAGCCTGTCTTCGACGGGGAACACATTCACGAAACAGTACCAACTGTCAAGCGCCTCGATGACTTAAGGTCACTTCGCCTCCCCTCGGCCCGCGTTCGATGTCTTGATGGGCCGCTCGAGGAGCCTGAGGTGATTGGAAATTATCGCCATTGTCATGCCTTCGAACCTAAACGACCTGATGGTAGTGGAAGAGGCGGATATGTAGAGCCTTGTGAGCGTAGCGGGTCATCAAAGACTTCCCTATCTCTCTTCCGAAGGACCTTCTGAACGCCTTCCATCTGGCGGCCTCTTGGACTTCGGCTTCGGTTACCCTGAACGAAGAGATAGTGCGACCCATCAGAACGGAACCTCGATTCCAGTAGCGTTCAGTAGTAGATTAGGCTTGAACGTGATGACCTCGGAAGCCAGACTGTTTCGGCTGAGGCGTTCTGCTTTGGCGCCGTCCCTGCTATGCGAAAGAGAAATCATGGTGTCGGCCCACCGCATGACCAGCTCATCATATTTGTTGGGCGATGGTAGGGTCACGATGACAAGGGAACACTCTGTCAGTCCCTCTATGCGCTCATAGATGGCATCCAAGACGCGCCTCGCTTCCCTCTCGTCCAGTTCCGGCTCGTTGAAAGTGCCGAGGATGTCAGAGATTATCACCAACCTCGCCCCGTAATCCTCCGCGGCGCATGCCAGGTGCTCTGAAACCAGCTCGGTCAGTTGATAGAGTGTAAAGACACGACAAGAGGCGACTCGTTTCATCGTGGCGCGGGGCCCGACCCCTCTCTGCCTGGCAAAGGACGAAAGGAGGTATGGGTCGGAGCGGTTGCCTCCGTCTATGAACACGACCGCAGAATTGAGGCCGCCCGATTCGACTGGAAGTTGAGCCCTGAACGCCGCCAGTTCTGCCACGATTGAAGATTGGTCTCCACTAAATACCAAGAGGCGCTTTTCAGATAGGGGTCTTAGGAGCGAGTCCAATGGGGGAAATCCCAGAGTGAAATGGGGGATTGAAGAAGCTGGCCGGAACAGCGCCTCCGACCTTGGGGCGAACATATGTTCGGGATTTTCGAGCGGGCAGTCACGATTAGTGCAGGAGCGGGCATGGGGATGCACGACGTTGCCGATAGAGGAACCCCCGCCGAGTTTCATGACGCAATTGCAGCCGGAGCAGTAATAGACAGACTTCTCCTTCCCGTCGGTCCTCTGCTCATAGAGATAGTGTAGTCTCACCATTGTGCAATCGCGGGCTGTGACCTGAATTTAACGGGAAGTTCGCTGACAGAACTCTTTGAATGGGAGAGTGGCGCGAAAGTGCTCAGCCCAGTTCAATGTTCTTAAAGCGAATATTAGGCTCGCCTGGGGTAGCGCGGGGGTCGCCCAGCCTGGTCAACGGCGTGAGGCTCAGGACCTCATCCCTTAGGGGTTCGAGGGTTCGAATCCCTCCCCCCGCACTCAGCTGCCACTCTCGGGACGATTGGACCCGCAGTCGAACCGGCCTCGGTAACGCCCACCTGTTGGCCGGGGACCAGTCATGGTGGTCGGGGTTGTTTCTGTAGCCACAGCAATGTATATGGGCATGCGGAGAGATTTGGCGGCTCCTTGCAGCTGACAGAGGAAACCTCAGACCTCACGGTCTTCGTGTGCACCAGGAATTCGGCGGCGACCCTAGAAAGATGTCTTCGAAGCGTCTTTCGAAGCGGGCATGGGATCAAAATGACAATAATCGATCAAAGCAGCGTCGACGACTCAGTCGAGATAGCGAGACGGCTGGGCGCAGAGGTTGTTTCCCACGATGTAGGGCTCGGTTACGCCCGGCAGCTGGCGTTCGACCTATGTAAGACCAAGTATCTCGCATTCGTGGATAGCGACGAGGAGATCATTCAACCGCGTTTTTTTGACTTCGCAATCGAAGTCCTTGATCATCCGACGGTCGGGGCCGTGGTAGGCATGTCGGTCGGCCACAGGTTCGCTTACGGCCTCCCCATGGGGCTCCTCGTGCTCCGCACGGAGGACTTCCAGGGAAGAGTAATTCCTTCGTCCATCAATGCCCGTGAAGAGTTCTATGTCAGGAGAAAGCTCCGTCGTATGGGTCTGTCGTCTGTCTTCGTTTCCGATGTGATGGTTCATAGGTCCCAGTATAGGAGATACAAGCCGGAGTGGGAGGGGGCGAACACTCGGGTTGCGGCTGGCGTCAACGTCGGCCAGCTTGTTTTTACCGCCCAAGTCGTCCTGTTGCAGAGCCTCAACAGCCGAAGCCCGAAGAACATCGTATATGCTCCCTTGTTCTATCTGAAGTTCTTGAAAGGGTTTGTCCAGCCAGAAAGATGGAGAATCCTGAAGCAGGTGAACTGACGGCATGCGCCGTGTTGCGCCTTGCCCAAGATTGCCGGCAGCCAGACCCCGCGACCTCGCTTCAAGAAGTGATGCCGACTGTCAACGGCTGGTTGGGAAGGCATACTCTGTAGAGCCTCGACCACTCCCTGATGATTGTCTTGATGTCGTAGTCGCAGAGCTCCACAATCCCTGGGTGTGGATCGGTGGTGGGCGCGGTCTTGCAGCCTATGTAGACCGAAGAGAGAAACACGAAAAATGCTCTCTTCTTTGTGGTGACCGACAGCATCAGCCCGTTCCCCTCCAGGAGTATCTTGAACATCGTCCTTTCGTTTATGAGCTTCATCCGAGCGCCCGCCTCCCCGACCTCCTGACTGCACACACAGGTGTAGAGTCATCCAACTCTATTATACACCCCAATGAAGTGGTCGCCGAGCTGGCACCAGGGGTTCCTGGACTGAATGGATATATCCAAAGCTTTGAAGAGTCGAAGGAGTCGTCCTCGGGGAAGATATCGGACCAGATTCGATGGAGGAAGCAGTATGCATACCCCTCTGAGCGACTCCAACTCGAACCGTCCGTGAATCTGCCGGTTCAGTTCTCTGACGGAAAAAGCGTTAGTGGTCACACAGAATCTCGATTTCCCCACAGGGACCGGGTTCCTGAGCCTGGCCACAATCATCGAGGGTCGCATCCTCATCGAATACCCGATGATTTCGTAGAGGCAGAACCTGTTCCACACGCCCAGCACAAGTTTCCCTCCTGGTCGGATTAACTCGTGGAGGTTGGCTACCATCTCCCCAAGCCGTGGCTCTGTGTTGACGGCGCCGTAGGTCGAATAAGCCCCATCGGCGCTCGTGCATCCGGCCTTAGCCAGCCCTTCCTTGAGCTGGTGCGCTCTGCAGTGGACGGGGATAACGTTCGCGTCGAGTCCTCTGGCCTTCGCCTTCTTCATCAGCACTTGGAGCATCTTCTGCGAAATGTCTGTCGCCACGACCCTGACACCTCTGCTCGCCAGCCGGAGGGTCTCAGTCCCAGTTCCGCATCCCACCTCGACCACGGTGTCCCCTCGCTTGAAGAGAGTAGCCATCAAGTCCACCGACCTATCTCTGAGCCACACGTTCATCGGGTTACCAAAGATGTGATGATCATAGGTCAGCGCGACTCCGTCGAAAGCTGCCTCTAGGTCTGAATAGACCAGTTCCGCGTAGTTCTCCTTTGTCATTGAGAGGAGGCTGATTTGGAAGAAACCCATCGTGCCCCAGTATTTCCTCCTTACCTCCGCCCCACCGTACTTCCTGGTGAACGCCCCCAGGACAGGATCCTTGAGGCCATCTGCCCTCCGCTCCTCCGCCACCCCTTCCCACCTTGCCTCTCCTGCGTAGACACCTACCCTCGGGTTTCCTCTGAGATTGGCTACCCAGTCCTGATGCCCTTCACTCTCGGGAAAGACGACCATTTTTCCATCATACATCACGTACCTGACTATGACTGAGTGCAGGCGGCCGGTCCTCCTTCCGATCGTTTCGATACGCACATACTGGCCAGCTGGGCCCAATTCGTATACGCCCAATCCGCATATGAAAAGGGTCCAAAGAGAGTTAAACGTTCTCCATGGTCCGAGTGCCGCGGTGGATCGGCTTTAGTTGTGCAAACAGCGACAGCACGTACACAGTCGTTGGGATGGCGGCTGCGATAAGAATGAACAGCCAATCAGTCTGGTAGAAGTAATTGACCTTGATCTGGTCGGCAATTGAGGCGCCTATGGCATACTCGTTATGCAGTATTGCCGGCGAGACAAAGTAGAAGAAATCATAGGCGGCCGCCATGAAGGCAAGCGGGAGGGCTGTGAATACCACATAAGAAAGCCGTCTCCCCTGGAGCAGGAACAGTGGGAGTATCCAATAGAAATATTGCGGGTTGACATAGTTGTAGGTCAGGAATAGGACAAGAATCGAGACCAGCGTCCACTTCACGACGTCGGTGTCGTTCTTCCAATATATCCAGACTAGCAGGGCAGCGTAGATGGGAACTCCCACGTAGAGGAACAGTGGGACGGGGGGAGACTTCAAGACAAACAGCACTTCCTGCCATGTCAGTCCGTTGACTGTGAACGCCCCTGCGAATGTGGGTATGCCCCTGGCATAGATTAAGACGGAAAGGCTGTTCAGAATGCTCCCATATGCACCATAGAGGCCCATGGTTAGCGCCACAGCCGGTATCACCGCGACAATTGGACGAACTGCTGCCTTCAAGCCGCCCTTCCTAATCGAAGCCACAAGCATGACCGGAATCATGATCGCCGGCCAGACTTTGACCGCTGCGCCGAACGATGCGAACAGATATGCGTGGTAGGCCTTCCCCTTCTGGAAGTAGTACAGTGACGCGACCGCCATGAGTGTCGCTATGGGGTCAAGTTGACCCCAGACAGCCGCCACCAAGATGACCAGGGGGTTCGCAATCCACAGAATCGAAGTCGACTCTCTGCCGGTCATCTTAGCCAAGAGCCAGCCTGTCAGAAAAGCCGATGCCACCATGGGGAGCTTCAGGAGCATCACGAGGAGCGGGAGGTTAGAAGGAACGAACGCTAGGTACACGTTGTAGGTCTCAGTGAACCATCCGGGCCATGTGAGCGACGAGATGGAAGGGAGATGGGCCCCTGTGAACGCCTGATAGACCAGGTATGAGAAAGCGCTGTAGACGGGATAGATGGGAGGATAAGCCCACTTCAGGGGTCCGGGATAGACTGGAGGATTTCCCGGCATGAATGGGTTGACGTGCTGAAGGACTCTGATGCCTGAACTAATGAGGAAATAGACGTCGTACCTCTGTCCCGTCCACGGTGACAGAGCCAGGTACGCTGGAATCGCCAATATGAGGAACCTCCTCCAACCGAACCTCGTTCCCAGGATGAAGAACGCCAAGACCGAACCCGCCATGGCTGCGTATGCCATTATGTCCAGCATAGTGGCGCTGGAGTCGTATCCGACGCCGAAGGTCGCGGTGTTCGAGTAGCACGTTCCACTGGCCACCCTGACAGAGGCGGTCCCGAACCTCACCCATCCCCTGTCCAGGCCATAGCTCGTCTCAGTGAACCCCAGGCCGTTCGCAGTGAAGTTCTCCAGCTTGTACCACTGACTCCCGTTAAGATATTCAAGTGTGAGCGTCTCGTTCGCCAGGGAGGGCGGATAGGTGACGTCGAACGTCTCGCTGAAGGTTGTCGCACCCGGTGACGGGATTGTATTCAGTGGAAAGTGGACCTGCGAGGGTCCCGCGGTCAACCCAACTCCGCAGTTTTGTGCCGCGGTCGCGGGTGACACGGCTAGAACTGCCGCGGGGACGAGGAACGCCAGCAGCAGCCAGGCCAAGCCCCTTCTCATGCCCAAAGGCAGGAGACGAATGGCTTTAGGCTTGCAGCGCCGTCGGCGCGCCTACACATCCCTCGAGCCAGAGGAGGCGAGCGTCTGCGCGACGGTGAGATACAACACGCAAGCGTATCCAATCAGATAGACAACCAAGATAGGCATTATTCCGTAGTTTGAGGTAACCCAGGCGTAGACCAGAGCGGCGACAGAGAGTGCCACTGCGCCTGCCTCCAGGCCTGCGGTCCTGCTGAAAGGTAGCTGATATTTTTTCCCGCTCCAGGTCCCTCCGGTTCGCTCAATTGCATATTTTGGGGTCCTTGAGAACGATCCCGTCTGCTTCGAGAAGATCCCACCCAGCGCCTGGACAGAGTTGCTTATGCTGATCCCGTACCCTATGATGACCAAGAGCAGTATCTGTTTGATGTTCTCCAAGAGCCCCAGTTTCTGCACCCTGATTGCTTCTATGCAGTACACCAACACGGCGACGGTGGATAGGACTACTAAGATCGAGAAGATCAGCCAGGGGATGAATATGAACGAGAGACTCTCCAGCACTGACCCTCCGGACAGGAGAGGCACCGAGAAGTTGACGGCATAATTGATGACGTCAACTGAGAGGAAGTCGGCCCCGACTGCCAGGAGAAACGAGATCACCATGAGCGGATGTACGAGGTAGTAAGTCAGATGAATCACCGCCTCCATCTTCTGCTTCAGGCTGAGCCTCTTGGATGAGTTGACTGATGGGACGAGCTTCTTTGCGGTCTGGAGAGAGCCTCGAGCCCAGCGTCCCTGTTGCCTCTTGAGCCCGGTGATGGTCGGCGGCAGCTCCCCCGGCACCTCCACGTCGTTCAGGTAGACTCCGCGGTACCCTCTGAGCTGGAGCCTGTAGCTCAGGTCAAGATCTTCCGCCAGAGTGTCGGGCGCCCAGCCGCCTGCCTCGGTGATGGCTGAGGCCCTGAGCACCCCCGCGCTACCGTTGAAGTTCATCAGGTACCCGTTTCCGTTCCTGCCTTTCTGCTCCAGAAAGAAGTGGGCGTCTATGCCGATGGCGATGGTCTTGGTAATGAAGTTGTGATCCCTGTCGAGGTGGCCCCACCTGGCTTGCACAAATCCTATGGCAGGATCGCTCTCCAGGATCGGGACGGTCCTCTCTAGGAAGTCCTCCGGAGGGACGAAGTCAGCGTCGAACACGGCGACGTATTTTTCACCTGTCTCCGCCAAGGCAGCCTGTAGCGCCCCGGCTTTGAAGCCGACGCGGCTGCTCCTTCTTATCACACTCATCATGATACCCCTGGACGTGTACTCTGGGACCAGCCTGTCAACCTCGAGGCTAGTGTCGTCGGTGGAGTCATCCAAGATGTAGATCCTTACGAGGTCAGAGCCGTACCTTTCGGCCACCCGGGCGCATGAAGCGAGCAACCTCTCTACTACGTAGAACTCGTTGTAGATCGGGAGATGGATTGCCACTGGTGGGCGGGCCGAAAGCGGGAGAGTGCGCACCTGTTTGTAGCGCCTGGATCGTATGGTCAGATAGAGGGTGTTGAGGCCATAGACCACAAAAATCCCGCTGATGAGGACCGACCCCATTAGCAGCGCAGGCGCAACTGGTGAGTAGGATGCTGCCAGCAAGTTCCTTCACCTCCCTGCTTCGACAGAGGCTAGCAATGCTTCGTATCTTTGCCGCATTGAAACGTACCGTCTAGACTCATAGATGAGATGATCTTCTTCGCACTGAATATCGAAGACGTCCCAGTTCCGGCGGGTTGCATTTAGCCTCCTATTCAACAAAGACGACTTCAGTTTCAGATACCTACCGGCCGTTGCGAACATGAAGAGGTTCATGATCCTCTCCGAGATATTGTGATGAACCATGGGTTGGATATGAGCCTCAGAGAATTCTGAATGTTCGTAGGCAGCCGGATAGTATGCCGAGATCCACCTTGCCGTCTTCATGAGGGATCTATGAATGTCATAACCCATGATGACCTTGGTTGCGAGGGCATCCCTGGCGAAGAGCGGCCCCTGAGGGGTGGAAAACTTTGAATGGGCATATCTCTCGTCCATGATACAGCTGAGACAGACGGAAGGCGAACGAGGAGAGATGAGACTGGACACTCTCGCCATGATGAGTCCCCAGGTAAGGGAACGCCACAGCGCTCCGGCGGGAGCGATGCAGAACAGGTCCAAATCTTTGGATCTCGAAGCAGAGCCATAGGATGTGGAACCGCTCACAGCTATCATCTTGAAGCGAGCTGGACGGAGCAATCGCGCAAACTTAGCCGCGTACTCCATGTTGGACCTTGCCCTCGCCCTGTTGCGGGACTCTGCTTCGATGTCGCTTGCCTCTGACCCTTGGCGCCTTTCGGAGAGGTAGTCGCCCTTGAGCTCGAATTTGGAGTTGAGGGACGGATCGAATGTGATTGCGTTGACCAACTCACGTTCTGATATGTCCTCCGATAGAAGGCACGTCAGCTCGCTGACCGATATCAGAGAACCGTTCTGTTTCGCTAGCTCGAAAAGCAGATCGATCCTTTCAGAGTTCTTCTCCGACAGGGTCAGGTGAAGCGCCTCCAGACTTCGTGGGCGGTGGTGGACTTTAGTGTGTCAAGAATTGAAAGAGCGGCAGCAAAGGCTTCACCCACTGCTGCCAGGGGAAGTACAAGCAGGAACTTGGAGTCCTTGGACAGGGATTTGACCAGCAAGCGCATGCTCACCATGGGTGAGAGAATCAGCATTGACTCGATGGTTATGGGAGGAGAGCCGACCTTGCGCCACACTTGCGCGTGGCCGAAGAGGATCCGGCGCCGTTGCAGGATGACCTCCACGAGCCTGGAAGGAGTCTTGACCCGGACCTTTGCAGACTGGCATACCTTGACCCTGTAGCCTTTCCGCTTGACCATCCCTGCCATGTAAGCACCGTCGTTCACCAGGCCCTCCGGTAGGGGTGTCGTCGCTGCTGCCCTGAAGACCACTAACTCGTCGCTGCTGTGATTAGCTATCCCTCGGTGATTTAGATAGACGGAGCATTCGTTGTGGGCGTCCCACATGAACTTGGTCAGAAGGGACGCCATCCCTTCCGAATCCTCTGGCACTGGGAGCGCAGAAACCGCTCCGTTCCTGGGATTGGAAGACACCAACTTGAGGAGGGAGGATATCGCGCCTGGTTCGGGCGTGGCGTCCGCGTTGACGAAGACGATGTATTCTCCAGACACTGAAGACAGTATCCGGTTGATTGCTTCGGCCTTCCCGCGTCTGACCGTCTCGACTAGGAGCTTCACTCTCTCGTCCAATTCGCTGGCCTGCTTTAGCCCAGAAAGTGCTGGCCCCGCAATCCCGCTGGCTACGACCACTAACTCTTTCATGACAGCAGAGGAGCGGGTCGACTCCGTGAGTATGAATTGTATGAAGCCCTCTGGGTCTTCCATTCTGTCGGCAGCGCACACTCCTACAGAGAACGAAGGAGATAGCAATCTACCCTTGGCACCCCTGGCTTCCTTTGTCCGTGAGGCCGGAGGGAGCTGAATGGCAGGTGACAATGAGGTACAAGTTGTCGCCGACTCTGGCTTTAAGGATGATTCACGGTGTTATGACTGGTCTGGGTGCAGTGACCATGCAGGAGCCCAACAAAGATGTTTGGAGGCAGCATAGAAGTGTGGGCCACGACGCTGTTCGACGCGACTGGTAGGCCTCCCCTTAGTCCCAAGTCAGCACGGAAGTCCACTATGATACAAATCGTCGATTGGGCGAGGCCTTCAACTGAAACATGCTCGTTGTTGGGTGACTCCTTTGGGCTCGTCAGGATGAGTTCCTGTTACCGAGAGGCCTAGCCGACAATTTGTACTATCTGTTTCGCCAGCTTATTCTCGATGTGTTCTGTCCAGAGCATCTCAGGGATGTCCACTGCGAGGAACAGCTCTGAAAGTAGTAGGGCCTCTACTGCCATGACCCCGAGGTTCTGGAAGAACTTGCCTATCCCTATGTGGACAGAGAAATCGTTGGACTGACCAGTCACCATGATGGTGAAGGCCCTTTCGGAGGCAATCAGATCGCGCAATATACCGCCCTTCTGGGCCTGGATGATTGTTCCGAGTGGCGCGGCGGCTATGTTGGTTCTGTACCCCTCTGACTGGAGTTGTTGTGCTATCTGTTGAGCCAGCGAGCCCAAATCTCTGTTCTTGTTCTGGAACCGAAGTATCTTCTCTGAAACCAATTCAACCGCTTGCATGCTCCTCTGTCCTCCGTATAAGCCTGCTGTTAACTCGACCCAAAGAGCGCCTGTGTGAGCTCATCCGAGCTGTGAGAGGAACCTTAGGGTCTTGTCCCAGGCGTCCTTGGCTGCGGCTGGATTATGGCCTTCCCAGCCCGGTCGATGGAAGGCGTGTTTCGCGTGAGGGTACAGTTGTGTCTCCACTCTTTTGTTGTGCTTCATGGCTGCGGGGAGCAACTGCTGGAAAGCCCAAGGTGTCACTCGGGTATCTTCGCTCCCGAGAATCATGAGGACGGGTCCTTGCAGCTTCGACGCGTCTTCGGCGTCTGGTATCTGCCCATAGAAGTCAATGCAGAAGTCCAGCCCAAGGTCACAGGCCGCCTGGAGAGCGAACCCTCCGCCCATGCAGAACCCCATTGACCCTACGGTCCGGGCCCCAGCTTGGCTCCGGAGCAATTCTGCACCTGCAGACAGCCCCTCACGGAGCGATTCTTTTGTGACCGACTCCCTGAGTTTCATACCAGTTTCTAGGGTGTCTGCTTTGACTCCTCGGAACAGGTCGATGGACGCGGCGCTGAACCCGGCCTTCGCCAGTTCCGTCGCCACTTCCTCGACATAGGGACTGTAGCCGAAGATTTCGTGGATGACCACGAGCCCGATGCTAGTCTTCCCTTTGGCGAGGAAGAAATCCCATCCATTCTGAGTAACACGACTCATGCTAGCCGAGGTAGATTTGTGGCCCTTATACGTTTCAAAGCGATGTGTGGCCAATCGTCCCCGTCAATTCGTCATGAAAAGGACCCGAACCCGGCTATTGAAGGTAAAGTCGTCGTCCTCTGGTCGCCCAGGGCAATGAATCCTGTCCGGGACTAACTATCTATCAACCAGTTGGCGCGATGCCCGACTCGTCTCCCTGAGCCGTGGACGAACCGGAGAATAGGGCGCGGCGAAAGGTATGGATATGATTATTTCAAGGAGCGCCAAGACCCATAAGCGATGGGGCAATCAAAAGAGATTGAGAGCTTCGCGGACCTCCGCAAAGTCAGACTAGCGGACGAAGGATTTGTTGTAATTACCGGTGCAAGCAAATCTGCCATCATTCATAAAGTGAATTCCAAGTGCATCACGACTGACAAATTCAACAGCAAGGTCAGTATCAACGACCGCAAACAAGGGAGCTACTTCTGGATAGACAGCGTAGCCACGGGCGCCCGCGAGTTCGGCGCGAAACGATGTAAGATCTGCAAGCCCGAGCTGCATTTGGTCCTCCCGTCAACCTTCGGTGAGTAGGCGGCCCCGACCGCGTTGCAGAGCTGATGGGACCTAAGGAAGGGGAAGTGTGAAGAGCTGCTGTGCCTCTCCTCAAGGAGGTTGAGGCAGTAGACTTCAGCTGCCACGACAGCCCGGTAGGCCTCGAGTAATTCCGGTTCGGGATGGAGGCGGTGGCGAGGCACCTCGGTCCTGGTTCTCTGGTCGTCACTGACAACACAGACAGAGATCTTCGGCGCGTCAACCAGGCGTGTCTGCGCCGAGGCTGCCAACAAGAAGCGGTCCAGTCTGGAGGCATTCCGCACCCCACCCCTGGGCCCGTAATGGTTTAGGAGTCCCACGTCAGGCAGCCGTGGGATGAATCAGGTAGAGAAAGCAGAGGCATTCCGCAGGTTGCACGACAGGAGGGAAGTGCTTGTGCTGCCTAACGCCTGGGATGTCTCCAGTGCTAGGGTCTTCGAAGACGAGGGATTCCCTGCTGTAGCCACCTCGAGCGCCGGTATGTTAGTCTCGCTGGGTTATCCTGACGGTGAGGGGATTCCTCGTGGAGAGTTCGTGGCTGCCGTGGGTAGAATCGCCAAGGTGCTCTCGGTCCCGCTGAGCGCCGATGTGGTCGGGGGTTTCGGTGACGGCCCTGAAGGCGTCGCCAAGAGCGTAGAGGCAGTCGTTCGTGCGGGCGCCGTTGGGGTTAACATAGAAGACTTCGTGCACAGCTCTAAAGAGCTCCTCCCGTTGGAAAAGCAATTGGAGCGGCTCAGGGCCCTTATCAGGCTCCGCGAGCAGATGCGTGTCCCTTTTGTGATCAACGCCAGGACAGACGCTCTCCGGTTCGCTGCTGGGGACGACGCGGCGAAGCTGCAGGAAGCAGTACGGAGGGCCGAGGCTTACAGAGACCTTGGAGCGGATTGTGTGTATCCCATGGGCCTAGTTGATACAGCCTCAATCTCGGCATTCGTCAGGGCGCTCGACTTTCCCGTCAACGTCATGGTCAGAAAGGGACTCCCCCTGTCCCCGAACTCAGACGTCTTGGGGTCGCCAGAATCAGCTTCGGCCCCAGTGCCTCGTATGCCACCCTAGGATTCCTCAAACGCGTGTCCAAGGAGGTGCGCGAGAATGGGACGTATGGCGGCCTTACCGACGAGGCCATAACGTTCGACGAGCTCAATGCGTTGGCGGTCCCTAGAAGGCTCGCCTAGACCTTCACTCCGAGCAGTCGCTCGAGTATGTCCGACAGGGTAATCATCCCGACCATCTTGTCATCATAGACGAAAGCTATGGTGGTCCCGGCGTCCTGCATCTTCTCGATGACTGTTGCCAGGCCATCGTCTTTTGATACTTTGGCTGGCTGAATCATGTAGTCCGAGATGCCTGAGTCTAGTAGGTCTCTAGAGATGGCTTTGGACATCGTCCGGAAGGTGACGGCGCCGATATACTCTTTCCTCAGATGGTCGTAGACAGGCATCCGGGGGTGGCTGGTTTGTCCCATGGCTTTGAGAGCATCCAGGACCGTGGCATCCGTGGAGACCGCGGTGATTTCTCCCAACGGCGTCAACGCATCGCTAGCGTCGGTCTTCGACGAGGCCAGGGCGGTCCTCAGAAGTCTGCCTGCGTCGGGCTCTATGTGCCCGACCTTTTCTAGCATGGTGACAACGTCTTCGAACTCATCCGACAGGTCGACCTCCTTGTAACCTGGTTTGCCGACTATGACTTCGGACAGCTTCCTAGCCAAGGTCGTAAGTGGCACAGCTACAGGCGAAAGTGCGTCCAGCACCACTCTGGTAGACGGAGCAAGAGACACCGCCATCCGCAGGGCGTTCTCTATCCCAATTGCTTTGGGAAGCAAGTAAAGGAACGTCATTATGGCGAAGGACCCGCCCAGGGCGCTGTAGACCCAGCCGATAGGTCCCAGATAAGCAGAGAGCACCAGTCCCATCGATGTTGCTAGGACGACGTTGGATATGGTGTCAACCATGGTGGTCACGCTCACGAGTTTAGTCTTGTCGTTGACTATGGCAAGGGCCTTTGACGCTCTTGTGGATGGGTCGTCAATGGAAGAGCTGAGAGAGAAGGGACGCAAGGTGAGGAAGGTCGCTTCGACCAGTGAAGACCAAAAAGAGATGACGGTGGCAGCCAGAAGGCATGCGTAGACTATGAATGGGACCAATTCGCCCCTTCCTGTGCCCCTCCTAACTCACTACCGTCCCTATTCTCTCGCCGTGGGCCGCCCTGACTACTCCCTTAGCGTCTGCGCCGTTCAGGACTACTAGCTTGATCCTAGAGCCGGTCAGTCGGTCGACGGCCACAGGATCCACGATGCTGTGTATCCCTGGTCTGTGGGAACCCCCAAGTATTTCCTTCATCTTTTCGTAGGTGATTCTATCGAGTTTCCTTGCCTTCTTGTTGACCCGTGGGTCCTCGGTATAGATGCCGCTCTGGTCAGAGGCCTTCACCATCAGGTCGGCCCTCCATCTCTCGGCTACGATAGCGGCAACCGTGTCCGTGGTGATTCCAGGCTTCAGGCCTCCCATGACTGCGACCCGGTTCCTCGCCAGCCGCTGCAGCATCCCGTCAATGGAGGTGGGAACACTGCTCACCCCCCCTAGCTTCATCGCGACCAGCCTAGCGTTGAGCCTGGACGCGTGAATGGCCACAGTGTCCTGCTGGTAGGGCGAGAGACCCATGGCAGCGGCCGACTTGATGTACTCTCTTGCGACGCCTCCACCACCGACAACCACCGCCACTGAATGCCCTTCAAAATTGAGGTCAGAGATCACCTCCGCATAGGCATTCACGATCTTGGCCGCAGGGGGGTCGCCCAGTACAGAGCCGCCGATTCGGAGCACCACTTTCAAATTTGGTTCCTCACTTATGCATGCAACAGGGCGGGAGGTTTTATAAATGGGTAAGGGAGATTCCCATTCTTAAGATTAGGATGCCCGCTGCCTCCTCTCCCCAGTCCGTTCCTTTCGCCTGACGCAGAGGTAGCGCTGCATTGTCAAAGACTGATTCCGTTAGGCTATACAAGGTAAGGAAGCTCATCTCAGAGCTCAGCAACAAGGAAGGCAGAGGGACGGAGCTGGTGTCGCTCTACATCCCTCCCAAGAAGGCGATTCATGAAGCAATCGCCAACCTACGTGAGGAGTGGGGGACGGCGGGGAACATCAAATCAGATACGACGAGAAACCACGTGCAAGACGCTCTCACCAAGGCCATGCAGAGGCTCAAACTGTACAAGACTGTACCTGACATGGGGCTGGTTGTCTTCTCAGGGGCGCTCCCGACTAACGGACCGGGGAGCGAGGTAGTCAACGTGTGGGAGATAATTCCGCCCAAACCGGTACAGACGTACTTGTACGCGTGCGACGACCATTTCAGGGTCGAATACCTAAGAGACATGCTCAGAGACGACAAAGTCTTCGGGCTCCTGGCCATCGACTCGAGTGATGTTGGGCTCGGGATCCTTAGCGGCGGGAGCTTGGAGATAGTGGATCTGATGACTTCAGGCATTTCGGGGAAGACGCGTAAGGGAGGACAGTCGGCGAGGAGGTACGAACGCGGAAGGGAGATGGAGCTGACCTACTTCTTCAATAGGGTCTCAGAACATACAACTAGGACGTTCATCGACAGCAACAAGATTACCGGTCTTATTGTGGGGGGACCCGGACCCACGAAGGACGAGTTCTTGAAGGGCGAGTACCTCCACTATGAGCTGCAGAAGAAAGTGGTCGCTGTGCTTGACCTTGGGTACTCAGGGAGGGAGGGAGTAAGAGAGCTGGTTGAGAAGGCCTCAGATATACTCAAGGACGTCAGGCTCATTGAAGAGAAGCGTCTGGTCCAGAAGTTCCTCGGCGAAGTCAACAGGCAAGGAGGGCTTGCCGTCTATGGGCTCCCCAGGGTGATGGAAGCGTTGCAGAAAGCCAGCGCCGAAGTGGTGCTTGTCTCGGACGACTTGGAGTTGGTGGCTATCGAAGCTGTGTGCAAGAAGTGCAGGACGCAGAAGTCGCAAACCGTCCCTACTTCAAAGAAGATTCAGACACGCCAAGATATGGGCGCTGCTCCCTGCTCGAGTTGTGGGGCCACAGAGTATGAATTTTCAGAGAAAGATTTGGTCGACGCGCTCGAGGAGATTGCGTTTCAGGGAGGCGCCAAAGTAGAAGTAGTTTCATCGGGGACGGAGGAGGGAAGCATGTTCAAGACCTTCGGCGGAATTGCGGCTCTGCTCCGCTACAGAAGCTAAGTCGCGGTGACGAGCTGGGCGCTTATCGTCCCTGTGCCGACTATGACGACGTAGTAGCTGGTCCCTACTATGGGTGCGCTCCCCCCGCGAAGGCTTGTGATACTCCCTGAATATGAGAACGTCTGTGAAGAACCGCCCGCTAATGTGTATCCTGGCCCATTCAGGTACGACTGGACCTGACTCAGCGGACCGCCGAGAAGCTGAAGCGAACCATTCGGCTGTACCAGAAAGACCATGCTGTTGGCTGCGGCACTTAGCGCACTGCCTTCTCCTCCTTTGATGTGAGCGGCCACAATGAGCATGCGAACAGTAATCTGACTAGGCCCTCCGTTCTCAACGTTGATAGAAAACGAGTTGGGGGTCAGGCTCACTGCTGTACCGCTGAAGTTGTTTGAGTACTCGGCCTTGAAAGAGTCAAACCAGCCGTGCTCCTTCAGCGGAACCTGTTGGCCCATGGTTTTAGTCAACTGGCTCACGTACTCAGAAGGCACCTGGAGGGCCTTGGCCCCTGCTGCTAGTGTGAATATAGGACTAGAATTGTTTCCTAGATTGATGACCGTCGGTTGGACATCCACGATGGCGGCTGCAGGGCTGGTGGAGTTGACCTTCAGCCCCCCAATGATAGGGATATCCATCCTGCCTGTGCTGACTATGGCGGTGTAGTTCTGGCCCACGAACTGAACTGTTGCGGTCGTGATAGTGAACCCCATTTTGTCATAAGTGACAGGAGGGACGGTATCGCTTGACACCATCTGGCTCAGATTGACGAGCTTCATCGAATCAAACGTCCCATGCCCTGGGACTGAAATCCACCCCGAATTACCGAACCCTGCAGCGTGGACAGCCAAATTCGAATAGGTGATGTAGACCCCAGTCACGCCTGTAGGGACGGTAGGCGGGTCTGTGAAGAGGACGGAAAGGACACCCGATGAGCCTGACCCGAAGAGACCAAAAGACGACCCAGAGACGATGATTGCCCCCGCGAGGGCTAGCCCAGCTAATCCATATGTAGCGGCCCTTGTGCCTATCTTCACGCTTCGTCCATCGTTCCGTTCACCTAAACGCCCCGGCCAGACGTTATCAACCAATGTTTTTGAACGTGGAGAGGCGCGCAAACTCGAGCGCGGCGACATGTGAACGAACCAAACAGCAAACCCATGAAAGCACCACAGGCAGAAAGGCGCACCCCGGGGATGGTGGACGCGGAGTTGAAGGGGAACACTTTGAGAGTGTACGTCTACGCCCTCAAGAAGCGCCGGGTGGGAGTGCGAGAGGTCCAGCGTGCCCTACTCATGTCGAACCCCTCCTTGGCACAGTATCACCTCAACAAGCTGAAAGAGTTGGGGTTGGTCTCAGAGAACAATGGAGAGTATGAGATAGTGGGGGAGGTTAAGGTAGATGTGATGCGGGACTTCCTTAGGCTCGGCACCCTCATAGTCCCGAGGTTTGTTTTCTACGCGGTATTCTTCACGGTGTTCGCTGTGTACCTGGGTTTAGTAGCTTCGCCATACTTTGGGCTGGTTCCGGTCTTGGGGTGGTTCACCGTTGCGGTGGGAACCGCAGCGGCGGCGTTCTGGTACGAAGCGGTCAGGGCATGGCGATCCGCTCCTTCGCCGTGATGGGCATCCGCACAATGGTTTTATCTGGAAAGCCCCCTGTCGGGCCGGGTGACGTCTGACGCCTATCAGAATCGGGTTAATTGGAAAGACCAACGCCGGCAAGACTACGCTATTCAACTCCATGACCCTCCTCGCCGGAGAAGTCTCGAATTACCCGTTCACCACCAAGTCTCCAGAGACTGGAGTAGCCAATGTGGTCACACTCTGCGTGCACAAGGAGTTCAGAGCCCAGGACAGCCCCACTAACTCGAAGTGCGAAGACGGTTGGCGCTTTATCCCCTTGGAAGTGACCGACCTGCCTGGATTGATCAAGGGAGCATGGATGGGGAAAGGCCTTGGGAACCAGTTTCTCAGCGTAGCAGCCCAGTCGGATGCGCTCCTCCATGTGGTTGACGCCTCGGGTAGCGTAGATAAGGACGGGAAGATCACAGAGCCTGGGACCGGTGACCCTATCGCAGATTTCGCTGATGTGGAGTTGGAACTTGTCCTGTGGTACACGAAGCTGTTCACCCAGAACCTTCCAAAGATTTCGAAGCTGTCGAAGACCCCGGGCTATGGTATCCCTGCTGCGGTCGCGGAAGTGATGCAGGGCATCGGAGTGAAGAAGGAACATGTTATCGCGGCGATGAAGGACCTGATGCTCGAGGAGAGGGCGTTCGATTCTTGGAGTGAAAAAGAAATCCAAGGTTTCTGCTGGTCGCTCAGGGAATACTCGAAGCCTACGCTGCTCATAGCTAACAAAATGGACCTCCCATACGCGGCAGAGAACTTCAAGAAGATTCGGGAGAAATACAAAGGGCTCATGGTGGTCCCCACTAGTGGAGAAGCCGAACTCACCCTTAGGAGGGCAGAGGCTAAGGGACTCATCAGATACATCCCCGGCGAGGAGAGGTTCGAGTTGTTGAAACCGCAGGAGCTGAATGATGCGCAGAGGAGTGCGCTTGCTTACATCAGACGCAAGGTCTTCGGAGAGTACCTGAGAACCGGGGTGCAGTTCGCGCTCAATTCTGTTGTCTTCAAACTCCTGAAAGAGAATGCGGTGTACCCCGTACATGATCCCCAGAAACTTTCCGACAAGGATGGGAGGGTTCTCCCTGATGTGTACCTTCTACCGAGTGGGTCCACCGTCGAGGACCTGGCCAGAGACATACACTCTGACCTAGTAAAGGGCCTCCTCTATGCAGTGGATGTAAGGACAGGGCTGCATCTACCAACCAATTACGTCCTCAGGGATCGGGACGTGCTCTCGATAGTGTCGACGGCGAAAGAGGACTAACAAGAGGCGGCAGGTGGAGAAGGTTTGCCCTATGGAACACCGCTGCTGTCAGATCTAGAGTTGAGGTATCCCTTTGCACCACGGTCTAGGAGGTTTTTCGAGTCGATTTCAATAGAAGAGAGCCTAGCCAGCAGGGAAGTGGTCGTCCAGACGCAGAACAGGCTGCTGAGCTCTCTGGGAAGAACGAGATACGAACGTAGTATTTCTGAGCTCGTCGAGTTCTCCAGTTTCTTCGCCGCGGCTTTCGTGGCGAGCCAAGATCCAGTCCTTGGGTCGCGCTTCTCAAAGAAAGAGGCAGAGAGAGCGAAGGAGTTCTTCCTCGTGGAAGGCCCGAGGAACAAGGTTACTGTGATGGCTGAGTGTTTCGGCGCTACGATTCAGACAGTTGAGGAGGCCGGGAGGATCAACCACTCGCTCCCCTTTGAAGTGTACCTTTCGCTGACTTCACGGTACGAGCTCTCAAAGGACCCGAAGTGGAAGCTGGCGAGGCAAGATCTGGACAAGGGAACGGTGAGGTTAAGCGATAACCTGCTCAACGATTTGTTCTATGGTTGCGCGGCATCCATGATTGCGGACGGTGTCAGGAACCTGAGGAAGGCCAGCCTGCCGAAGCAACTCGTCGAAGTCAAGGCGGAAGTAATCAAGTATGCCCCATCACCCAAGCCCAAGACTAACAAGGGATACCTCTATGTCGAGGACCTTCTAGCACACCCAGTCACGGACGGCAGACACCGTCTCACGTGGCTCGTCCTCGCCCCGTATCTGGTGAATGTCAAGAAGCTCGAAGACGAAGCTGCCATCGAGAAGATAAGGGCATTCGTGGCCGCAGCTGGAGAGACCAGCGCGATGAGAAGGTTCATCGAATACAACGTCAGGAGGGCGCGTAGGAACGGACTTCTCCCCCCCACGTTCTCAAAGCTGAAGGCTGAACACCCTGACATCTATGGACTCCTTCCGAAGGAGGTCATTGCCGCAGATAGTGCGAAAAGTGGGATACTCCCGTAGTAAATTGTTGTACGGGTTTTCAAAACCGATTAGTTAAGTTTGCATGCCACAGACTAGCGAAGTAACATGATATCGACCTTCGTCGTCGCAGTGCTGGGCGGCGTGGCTGCCGCGGCCACCGCCGCCGTGGCTACGGGGAACGCGTCCGCTGCGGCCAGCGCGGTCCATGCTGTCCCTCCAGGTCTCCAGGTGGCGCTGTCGCATGTGCCAGCCACGTCACACGCATATGAGGTGCTCAAGCAGCACGTCGCCCTCTATGCGGGGACAGGAGCGGCGGGGACAGCGGCCACAGGTGGAGCGGCAGCGGCCGTGAAGCACGGCCTTCGTCTCGGGCTTGGCAAGTAGCCAAGCTCGGGTTTTTCTTTAAACTAGCCCCATCTTACCGAGAGAGGTTTAGAATATTGAGGCTGAAAGAATTCGGTAAGACAGGAAGGAAGGTCTCCGAGGTCGGGATGGGCACCTACTACGACCCGCTTTGGATTATGACAGCGTGGGGGGGATGGAGGAGAGGCGCAACGTCCAAGGTCGAGGCCATCAAAGCTGGGCTTGACGCTGGCATCACCCTTGTCGATACCGCAGAAGTCTACCGTTCGGAACCTCTGGTGGCGAAAGCCATGCGAGAGAAAAGGAGGGACGAGGTGTTCTTGGCAACCAAGGCATGGCCAAGCCACCTACGTCGGGACGACCTCATCAGGGCCTTCGACAGGAGCCTGGTACGGCTGGGGACTTCCTATGTCGACCTCTATCAGATTCATTTTCCCAACCGCAAAGTCTCGATCAAAGAGACGATGGCGGCCATGGAGAAACTCGTCGAAGATGGGAAGCTCAGGCATGTAGGAGTGAGCAACTTCAGTTTGGAACAGATCAAGGAGGCCCAGTCGGCCCTACCGAAGTCTGAATTGAGCTCAATCCAGCTGGACTACAGTCTCGTCAACAGGGACGTCGAAGGAGACGTCCTTCCATACTGCGAGAAGGAAAAGATAGCGCTGATGGCATATTATCCCTTGGGCCATGGAAAACTCCCGTCAGACCCCAGGCTGGATTCTTTCAGCTCCAGATATGGCAAGACCAGGGCGCAGGTGGCGCTCCGGTGGCTGGCAGACAAGGCAAGTGTGTTCCCTATCCCACGGGCGTCCAAGAAGACCCACGTCGTAGAGAATGCAGGGGTGGATGAGTGGGAGCTGTCCGTCCAAGATATGGTGGACCTGAATCTGCGGTTCCGATAATAGCTTAAATCGCCTTTTGCGGCCGGCTGAACTTGGCGGGTGAGTGACCTCGACCCGATCCGCCATACAAATCCCGGTGTTGGGGGAGTCAAATAGTGAGAAGGAGCCTTGTAGTAGCTACGGCCGCGGTGTATGCGGCGATGTATGTGGTTCTCGTTGTGGTGTTTAGTCCGATAAGCTATGGGGTCATCAACCTCAGGGTCGCGAATGTGTTGATTGGTTTGGTCCCCCTGCTCGGGTGGCCGGCGATAATCGGACAGACACTTGGAGTGTTCATCGCCAACCAACCTGCCTTTGGTGACCCTCTGGGGCCGATAGACCTGATTAATGTGCTACCCACCTTTGTATTCACCTGGGTTATTTGGAGACTAAGGAAGAAGAGTGTGCTCCTGGGACTGACAGTGTACGCGGTCGCCCTTGGTGTCTCGGTGAGCTACGCGCTGAGCTATGCGTTCAACCTCCCTCTGTTCGTAGAGATACCACAAGTGACGGCAGGTATTTTCCTAGCCACGACGGTGCTAGGATACCTCTTTTACAGGGCGGTCGGCAGGCTCGGCGTCCTTCAAAGGAGATACGGAACATAGTATGAACCAGCAGCGAAGCGCAGTGAACATGATTTCGGGCGGAGTGGACTCGGTTGCTACCGCATATTATGTCAAGAAGGAACTCAGGCCTAGTAAGCAGCTTCTGATATTCTGCAACTACAAGCAGCGGACATATGATTACGAGGAGTTCTGCATCAAACAAATTTCGAAGGCACTCAAGGTCCCACTGAAAATCATCGATCTGAAATGGCTGGGAGATATCAGCACCTCAGTGCTCACACATCCTGAAAGGCCCATTTCAGAGACGAAAGAAGTCGACCTTTGGAATCCTGACAAGGCGAGGCAAAGGATACTGAAGTGGTGGGACCCGTGTCGCAACGCGGTCCTGTTGCTCGTGGGTCTCTCTCATGCCGAGTCGTTCTACATCTCGGATGGAGAACGATACGACGTCTACATCGGCATTCGCAGGGAGACACCCGTGGCCATGAAGGACAACACCACTGAATTCCTGGATGAGATGAATAGACTAGGAGAGCAGGCCACACACCATGGCGGGTACAAGCTCCTCGCCCCCCTCATAACATACGACAAGGACAAAGTAGTCGAATTGGGAGAGAAGCTCGGAGTCCCCTGGGAGTACACCTACAGTTGCTATTCTGGGCATGGTTTCAGAGTTGTAAAGGGGAGAAAACTGCCAGTCCACTGTGGTGTTTGCTCGAATTGTCGCCGGCGGAAGGTAGCGTTCAGGGATGCTGGCGTGAAAGACCCGTCGGTCTACGCCAAGTGATGTGAGTTATACCCCCGGAATCGTTGAAGGGGGTTCTATATTCATATACTCTCAAGCTGGACAGCCTGTAATCGTTTGCAGCCACAGTTCACGACAAAGCTTGAGGCCACTTCTTGGGACCCGAAGCTTGAAGCCGAACTGAGACAGATATGGGAATATGAAAGAATATTTGATTTTAAGCCGTCTAATAACAAGAATCTCAATTTTGTGATAGACACCCCGCCCCCCTACCCGTCGGGGAAGCCGTGGCACCCGGGCGCTCTGACCCAGTACACCCAGATTGACATGATAGCACGGTCGGCACGAATGCGCGGCCTTAACGTCTTCTATCCCATCGGCATTGATAGGAACGGGCTGCCGGTTGAGATTTTCGCTGAGAGGAAATACAGGGTCCAGATGAGAAAGACCCCTCGAGAGGAGTTCATCAACCTATGCAAGCATGCCCTAGATGACCTTGAGGCATACATGGTCGGCCTCCTAAAGACTCTTGGAATCTCGGGGGACTACCACAACAAATACAGGACCGACTCCGAGGACTATCGGAAACTCACCCAGTGGTCATTCATCGAGCTCTGGGACAAGGGGCTGATTTATGTAGCAAACAGACCCAACAACTACTGTCCAGATTGTAACACCACCATAGCCGACGCTGAGATAGAGTACGACGAGCTCCCCACGTTCCTGGTCACGAATTCTTTCAAAGTGAAAGACAGCAGAGCAGAGCTGCCGGTCGCTACGACCAGGCCCGAACTGCTCGTCGCCTGTCAGATGCTCGTAGTGAACCCCGCCGACGCCCGCTACAAGAAACTCGTTGGGAAGTCTGCCATTGTGCCCATTTACAACAAGGAGGTGCCCGTAAAGGCCCACAAGAGCGTGGATCCGAAGTTCGGAAGCGGTGTGGTCATGGTCTGCAGCTATGGAGACTACAACGACGTGATGTTGTTCAGAGAGTTCAAGTTGAAGGAAGTGGTAGCTGTCGACATGGATGGTAAGATGACCAGTGTTACAGGCAAGTACGCTGGGGCCGCCATCAAGGATGCAAGAGCGCAGATAATCCAAGACCTTCAAGACATGGGGGCAGCCAAGAAAGTAGAGCAGATACAACACAGGACACCACTCTGCGAGAGGAGCAAGACGCCCATAGAGATCATACCGATGGAAGAGTATTACCTCAAGCAGCTCGAATTCAGACCGGCTCTGAAGAAGATAGCCAAGAAGATGGAATTCCATCCTACCATGCACCGCCAGATACTGTTCGATTGGATAGACACGCTCACCACAGACTACCCGATTTCCAGACGCAGGTATTACGCCACCGAGATTCCAGTGTGGTACTGCAGTAAGTGTGGCACCCCGCACCTCCCCAAGCCAGGGGTATACTATCGTCCGTGGAGAGACCAGGCGCCATTCAAAAAATGCAAGAAGTGTGGCAATGCGAAGTTCGTTGGTGAGACGCGGACGTTCGACACTTGGATGGACTCCAGCCTGTCCCCACTCTACATATCAAAATACACGAAGAACGCGCGGTTCCACAACCTGACGTATCCTACTACTGTCAGAGTACAAGGGAAGGACATAGTGAGGACCTGGCTCTACTACACTATGCTGAAGTGCTACCAGCTGACTGGAAAAGAGCCATTCAAGCACGTCTGGATCGGAGGTATGGGCCAGGACGCCCAAGGAAGGAAAATGAGTAAGAGCTTAGGCAACTTCGTCGACGCAGAGCCCATCCTAATGAGGTCAGGCGCCGACGCCTTCAGGTTCTGGGGCGCTTCTGAAGCAGGGCTAGGATATGACTTCCGTTTCAGCGAGGAGAGGATTATGGGGGCCGGCAAGTTCCTGACGAAACTTTGGAACACCTGCCGCTTCATCAGTTCCTTCTCCATCCCGGAGAAGGCAGAACTTACCTGGACGGACAGATGGATGCTGAACGAGTTAGGGAAGTTGACTGAGAGCTGCATCGAGGCATACGAACGTTTCGACGTGTTTACGGTCTCTACGAAGACAAGAGAGTTCCTCTGGAACGTCTTCGCATCCAACTACCTCGAGATGGCTAAGGGAAGAGCATACGGAGACAGCGCCACCAAGACTGAACAAGAGGCCGCGTGGTATACGCTGCACAGGGTGGTGAAGACACTGTTGCTGCTTCTGGCCCCAATCACCCCCTACCTAACGGACTACGTCTGGAGGAAGGTCTATGGGACTCAGAGTATACACCTGGAGGCGTTTCCCAAGGTGGAGAAGTTCGAAGTGAGCGAGAAAGTGAGTTCGGGCATAATGGAGTTTAATGCTCAGGTCTGGAAGACCAAGAGAGACAGGGGGTTGGCCCTCAAGGACCCGATAGCGGTGCGGATTCCTGTCAGCCTAAAGCACTTCGAGAAGGATTTGGTGCGGATGCACCACATCACCAAGTAATCGACTCTTGTGGAACTACAGCCTCGGCGAAGCTTCCTTCTCCAGCACGAGGAACGTTCACTAGGCACCCGGCCCGACTTTGGCGAATGACGAAGCAGATGCCGTCTTTTGTCTTAGCTTATATGAGGAGAGCGGCGTCTGGGTTAACATGCAGGTCGTCGCCCCTTGGGGACGCTGTGTCTGGTGCGACAGCGACTTGAATCCCAGAAACAGCTTGGAAATGGCATACTCCTGTTGCTCTAGATGCCTATACCCACTGCCAACTGAATAAGGGCCTACGCCCTCGACAGTTGACCGTACTCGGCAGAGGTGAGCCTTGCCGACACCGATGCGGCGTTATCTTCCATGTGGGAGATGTTGGCAGCTTTGGGGATGGCTAGCACGTGTTGATCCCTTGTGACCCAGTTGAGCATAACCTGGGCAGGGGACATCTTGTACTTCTGAAGTATTGCCTTCGGCACGGAGTCGACTATCTTTCCCCTAGCAAGAGGGCTGTAGGCGATGAGCGAGATTTCTTCTTTGGTACAGTAGGGCAATATATCTGCCTCGACGAGCCTGTTGTTGAACGAGTACTCCACCTGGTTGGAGACGATTTCGTTCTTCGATAGCGCGTCCCTGGCTTCCTGCGTCTGTGCCACGCTGAAATTGCTGACCCCAATGAATCTGACGGCGCCTTCCTCGACCAGATGCTCCATGGCCGCCATCGTCTCCCTAACCGGTATCTTCGGGTTGGGCCAGTGCACTTGGTAGAGGTCGATGAAGGAAGTCCCCAGCCTCGCTAGGCTCGCTCTACACGCCTTGAGCACATCGTCATGATGAAGGTTCTCTGGAGATACCTTCGACGCTATGAAGACATCGCTTCGGACGTCCTTGACCGCGTCTGCAACCAACTCTTCCGACTTCCCGTTGGCGTACATCTCGGCGGTGTCGATGAAGTTGACTCCAAGCTCGATGCCTCTCCTCAGAGCATCCACCTGGGCTTGGCGCTCTGCGGCGCTCACGTACGAGCCGATCTTCCAGGTGCCCATGCCAATGGTAGAAACCTTTTCGTGTGTCCGTCCGAGGTGGCGGTATTCCACGCGGTAGCGTCAGCCAAGGGAAGGTTTAGGGGTATCGCAGTCAGAAAGGTGATAAACCGAGCCGAAGGCGATAGGGCGTGCCGCGGTAGCTCAGCCTGGCTAGAGCGTGTGCCTTGTAAGCGAACGTCACGAGAGCACAAGGTCGAGGGACCGAATTGCCAATGCGCACGGAAAGCCCTCCCGCGGCTCCATTCTTAGTCAGCCGCCGCTTCTGCGTAGCACCCCGAATATGTCACGGACGGCGGCCGAAAGGTATGCCCCATACTCTTCGTCAGCAAACTCTGTCACATCGACTTTGCCTGTTTTGGCAGCGATTTTGTGGCCCAGCAGGTGGTAGCAGGTGTCCTCTTTTCCACTCATGACGCGGAAGAAGAAGTTGCTACAGGAACAGTAGGGCCTGTCTGGATCGATGAACTCGTCACCTAGCCTACCGACTACCGTTATCACCGTCCTGCCGCTCGGGAAGAAACGTGCTTCCTTGACGCTCCCTGATGTGGCGGCGTCCAGTGCCCTTTCCAACTTCGCACCATACCTCTCGAACTCTGGGAACCTCTTCTTCAGGAGATCCTTCTCTTCTACCACTGCGATTACCCGCCAGCTTGGAAGAATTGGCTGAGCGAGCTCTGGTTGTCAACAGTAGAAAGACCCGATACACGGATTCCGACCCTCCTGAAGTCTCTCGTAACCGAACTACTGAGCTCTTGGAATAGTGAAAAGGTGACGTCACGGAGCGCCATGGCGTCGTCAGATGGGGCTTCGAAACTCCTGCTTTTCGTCTTGGTCGAGAGGTCTGTCAGTATTCCTATTGCCGTCACCGTCCTGAACATCTTGCCTGACGTGATGAGTTTCCGATGGACATATTCCACCCCCTTGGAGAGTTGATTGAAGGCCTCCTGAGGGTCTCTGGTGTCTCGACTGAGCGTGATGATGCGGCTGAACTGGGTAGGCGGAGCCCCCGCAACCACCGGGTCTGGGTCCGTCCCTGTTGCTGCGCCTAGGAGATAGGCGCTGAGCTTCCTCCCGAACGCTCTCTCAAGTTCTGCGGGTTGAACCATTGCAAGTTCCCCAGCGGTCCTGATTCCCATGCTGTCGAGTGTAGCCGAGGTCTTGGGGCCGACTCCGTAGAGTTTGGCGACAGGCATGGAAGCCAGGAATGACTCGGTCTCTTCTGGGTACACCGCCTTCAGACCATTGGGTTTCGCGATGTCCGATCCCAGTTTCGCGACGGTCCTGCTCCTTCCTAGTCCGATGGAACTCGTGAGGTGCTCACGGGCGAAGATGGCGCCTTTAATCGAATTCGCAGCGTCCACAGCCCTTGAATAGTCTCCTCCGGTCGAAGATGTAATGTCGAAAAAGGCTTCGTCTATACTGGTGGGCTCCAAGATGTCTACGCGTCCCTCGAGCTCTTCCATTATCCTGCCAGATACGGTTTCGTATTTCTCGTGGTCCATCTTGATCACCGCCGCGTCCATCCCGTCTAGCGCTTTCTTTGCCAAGGCTATGGGCATCCCCGAGCGCACCCCTAACTCTCTCGCCTTGTAGTTAGCGGTGCTGACCACCCCGCTATCTTCGGTCCTTCCAGAGAAGACGCATACGATGACAGGCCTCGACTTCAACGCTGGGTTCTCCACTTCCTCGACCTGGGCGTAGAAATAGTCGAAGTCGATGTGTCCAACTACCCGGACCAATGACCTAGACGAAGAGTGGTTTTGGTAGCCATTTAGCGTTTTGAAGTTCGTGTGGGAAAAGGCGTCAGAATCTCGTTCCAAAGGAGAAATTTGACCATGGAACTTCATAGCGGTAAACATGTATTGGTTTTGCTTTAAGCTGTTTGTAGGACGGTGGCGCTCAGGGTTTCGAAGCGACGAGGACCACTCTTGACTTCGTCCACCCGCTCACGGTACCACCATCGAAGACGGCGCGAAGTAACGTCTTGGTGTTTTGACCTGCGTCTGCCCAGACGCGCCTAATCGAGTTTTCCTCTTGTCCTCCTAGCCTTACGGGGCTGAGCCACTTCTCGAAAGAAATCTGCTCGTCGATGACCTGGGACGAACGAATCTCGAGTCCGGCTTCAGAAACCATCGATCTCCACTTGTTAGGGGTGAACGCTTCCACATGACTGCTGTCGCGGAGCTCTTCAATCCTGTTCGAAAAGGACTCGGCTCCTTCGGGCGGCGACATGTCCACAACCCCCAGGCGCCCGCCCGGCTTCAGCACTCTCTTGGCCTCCCGGATGAACCGGGGGACGTCGGCGAAGTGATGCGTCGCCCTCCTCGTAGTCACGATGTCAAAAGACTCGTCGTCGGCCTTGATGTCCATCGCGTCTCCTAGTTCGAATGTTATGTTTGTGAGTCCCTCGGATGAGGCTAGCCGTTTTGCTTCTTCGAGCATCTCAGGCGTCACGTCTATGCCAGTAACCCGTCTGAGGAGTGGGGCGAGGGCGACTGCGGTGAATCCTGTCCCTGTGGCTACGTCGAGAGCGATGTCGCTGGTCTTTGGGTGTAGAGCCCTAAGCAGGCTGGCCAGATCAGTTCCGTGGGCATGGCTCGGGCTCTTCGAGTATCCTTGTGCGTGGGCCCCGAAGAACTTCTTGACTGAGTCTCTGTCCCGTGCCATGTTCTACTTTGTAACTCGATGGGGTTTTTTAACGGAGCGGGAGGAATCGGGCCGCTTGCCCTCAAGATACGATGTCGTGGTGGTCGGCGCTGGGATAATGGGGGTCTCTTCCGCGTATTATCTCCAGAAGAACAATCCAGGCAAGAAGATCCTAATGGTCGACCGATATGGCGGAGCAGGCCAAGGGAATACCGGAAGGAGCAACGCCATGTTCAGGAACACCTTTTCCTCGTCTGACAACCAAATCCTGGCCGACAGCTCCATCGACTTCTATTTCCATGTGCAGAAAGAACTGAAAGTAGATCTAGGGCTCCAGGAGATTGGGTACCTCTGGTTGATGGACGAGACACAGCACTCCAAGAGCGAACCGTCCCTCAGACGAATGGCGAGCAATGGCATCGAGATAGCGTTCTTCGGAAGAGAACGCCTCAGGCACCTACTTCCAGGCATGATGACAGACTTTGGGTCGGATGGCGACGCGGAAGTGATGGGCCTCCCTCGTGTCGAGGGCGGCATCTTCGGCCCGAAGTGTGGGAGGCTCGACCCCGACCGGCTCGTTCGGTTCTATGTGGACGAGTTCGTGAAGGCCGGAGGGAACGTTGCCTTCGGTTCGGACGTGACGAAGCTGGTTATGGCCCCATCGAAGCCGCTGGGAATCGAAGGTGAACCTCTGGTGTGGCAGGAGGCCAGGGTCGCAGGTGTTTCCATTGGTGGCTCTTCTGGTGCAGACGTGGTCGCTGACACCGTGGTCTTAGCTGGCGGAGCGTGGCTGAACGAGCTGCTAGAGCCCATCGGATTGGATGGGCATGTGAAGGCGAAGAAGAGACAGCTCTTCAGCGTCTACGCCGAAGGATCGAAGCTGGAGAAGCTCCTTCGGACCGCCGGGTTCAATCCTCTCGGGTTGCTTCCACTCGTGATATTGCCAAAGGCGGGAGTGCACTTCAAACCCGTGAGCGAGGAAAGATGCTTCTGGGTGGCTTGCGAAGACGAATTGAACCGTCCGTTTGTTGACCTACCCGAACACAATCTAGATGGTTACGTCGCTGAGCGCCAGTACTATGAAAGGGGGATTTACCCGGTGCTGACGTCGTACTTCCCGGACTTCAATGGTTCGAGATTGAAGGCAATGTGGGCGGGGCTGTACGCCTACAACACCGCTGACAACCTACCGCTGGCGTTCAAGGCCGGGAATCTGATTGTGGTAGGAGGGGACAGCGGCAGCGGGATTATGAAGGGAGACGCCCTCGGCAGGGTGGTAGACTCGCTCTACCGCCACGAAGATGAAGCCCAGCTCTACGGCGGCAGGGATTACAGGGTGTCCAAATTGAGCGTTGAGAAAAGGGATGTGGAAAGAGAAGAGTGGGTGATTTGATGGCGACGGCCGAGTTCGCTGCGCGCAGTGTCATTACGCCCTGTCTCGATCCCCTTGTTCATGCCCTCGGGTAGACCCCCGCAGGCCTCAGGTTAGTACTGCGTCTCCCTGCTTGAGCACTGCGATCACTTCTGGTCTGAGGATCTCCGTCGGGAGCTCCTTCCCTTCCTGTAATAGTTGCCTCATGTGTGTCTGGCTGACGGCGAGGTGCTCATCTTCCCCGTGCGGGCAGGTCTTGGCGGTCGCCATCGCTTTGCATGCTCTGCAGTAGAAGGTCTCCATGTACCTGAGTGGGACGATGCCGACGTCGAACTGGTCGAAGATTTTGTGGCATGCGTATGGGTCATAGTACTTCCCGACTCCAGCCTGGTCCCTCCCTACTATGTAGTGCGTAGCTCCGAAGTTCTTACGGACGATAGCGAGGAAGAGGGCCGCCTTCGGCCCGCCGTAGCGCATTGTTATGGAGAGCGAAGAGAGCACGGCCCTGTCCTTCGGATAGTATCCATCCACGACTCTCCTGTACGCGTCCATTATCACGGTCGGCCTGTAATCCCCTTTCTTCAACCTGCCAATGACCGGCTGGACAAGGAGGCCGTCGACTTCCGAGCGTTCGAGTGAGACCTTTTGGATGTATTCGTGTGCTGTGTGTGGAGGGTTCCTGCACTGGTAGGCTACGACGTTCCGCCACCCCCTTTTCCTGAACAGTTCCCTGGTCTCCTTGGGGGTCATCTCGTGGGCGACTGTCGGCAGCTCCAGCCTCCTCAGCAGAGCCACCTTCCCTGCAAGGGCCGTGTCGCCATAGTTGTTGAAGATGTCTGCGACGTTGGGATGGTTCTGATCCGTGGTACCGTAGGCGCCCTGCGCTAACTCCTCCTTCGGAAGAGGGTAAGTCTCAGAGACGTCGAGGGTTGCGAATGTCCTGCCGTTCCAGTCGAGCAAGGCCGTCTTTTCTCCTTCGTGAATCTCGTTCGCCTGGTCCTTCTTGATGGCTATGATTATTGGGATGGTCCATGGGAGGCCGTTTGGGAGCCGACCCTCTGAAGTCACCCTGTGGAATGCGGCCGAGTCCATGAAGCCCTCCAAAGGAGAATACGCTCCGACGGCGAGCTTCTCCGTGTCGTAGACGAAGTCGATGAATGGTTGTATTTTGGGGAGCTCACTGGCTTCATCCAGCTTCTGCTGCGCTTTCTCGGGTGCGACCTCCAGGTCGACCAGTTTGCCGCCATAGGGCTCTCCAGGTGAAGATGCGGCGGTCAGGTGCCTTCAACCCCCACAAGTTGAACGTATGGTCGTGTGAAGAGCGACCAGTCGCCCGTCTTGGGGTCCCGCCTTGAATTGACAAATACATGCCAGTTCTTGTCGTCGACCCCCGGAAAGTCAGATCTGTAGCAGTAGCCGGGCCACCTGGTCTCTTTCCTGTACAGTGTGTGTCTGAGGACCGCCTCCGCTGTTAGAACTCTGTGGCGTAGTTCCCACGCCCTCTGCAGTTGATGTAGGTTCTCGGCCCCCAGGTGGGCGAGATCCTCGTTCAGCATCCCCAATAGCTCCAGCCCCCTGTTGAGCAGTACCTCGTTGGTGGTGTAGTAGGAACCCCAGCCTCCAACATACTCGTCCATTATCTTCTCCAACCGGACGACGCCCTGGTCTGGATAGAGATAGAATGGGGACACCGTCCCCCGCGTTATCATGTTTCGTCCGAGTTTGTACGTCTCCATTGGCGCGAAGATCTCGTCTCTGACGGACTCCACCTTTCCGGGCGCTATGAGGGGCTTCTTGTCTGTGGCCCCTTCGACGATGTACGCTACCGCTGCCTTACCTGCCAGTCTCCCTTCGGTGAACGAGCCTGAGGAAAACTTGTGGGCCGAGCCGCCGATGGTATCGCCGGCGCCGAAGAGCCCCCGGACGGTAGTCATCCGGTTGTAACCCCAGACATACTCCCCGGATGAAAGGTCGGTCGGCCCGCTGGCCCAGGCTCCTGAACATGTGGCGTGGGAACCCATTATGTATGGCTCGGACGGCTGAAGTTCTGAGGGCCTCTTCTTGGGGTCTATGTTCTGGGAGGCCCAGACGATGGTCTGGCTCATGGTCATGTCGAGAAAGTCTTCGTGGCCCAGCTCTTCCTTCTCCCTTGTGTCCAGGACTTTCTCTGTGTGGATAAATATGGGGCTCCTCCCTGCCTTTATCTCCCTCAGCATCGCGTCGTTCCTCAGGCATGTGGGAAATGGCTTCGCGTCTACGTAGTTCCCATAGAGAGCTCGCTGCTCCTCCCTGTACTTCAGCTCGTAGTCTTCGCCGTAGGCGTTGGATGCCGTAGCCTTCAGAGCCAGGAACCAGGCGCCCACTGGGCCGTAGCCATCCTTGAACCTTGTGACGACGAGTTTGTTTTCCATCTGGGTCATCTCTGCGCCCGCGGCGATGAGCAGAGCGTAGGCCGACCCCGTGCTCCAGGGGGAATACCACGTCCTCCCTGCCCCCTCTCCTACGGAACGCGGTCTGAATACGTGCGTCGCCCCGCCGGCTGCGACTATCACGGCCTTGGCCCGGAAGACATAGAATGCCCCGTCCCTCACGCCTATACCAGCTGCCCCTGCGATCTTGTTGTTGTCTTCGGCGTCGGCCAGCAGGTGGGTGATCATCACCCTGTTGTAGACCTCCGTCGCGGCTTTTG
>JAFLZE010000004.1:93899-95689 GCA_029785685.1 Nitrososphaerota archaeon
TGCGATCTTGTTGTTGTCTTCGGCGTCGGCCAGCAGGTGGGTGATCATCACCCTGTTGTAGACCTCCGTCGCGGCTTTCGTCGCGGCCTCGGCTACTATCGGCTTGTATGATTCTCCGTGTATCAGTATCTGCCATCTCCCCTCCCGCTTGTACCGCTTGGTCTGCTCGTCGTAGACTATTGGGAGCCCCCACTCCTCGAAGAGGTGGACGGTCGAGTCGACGTGTCTGGCTATGTCGAAGACTAGGTCTTCTCTGATCAGCCCCATGAGGTCGTTCCTGACGTACTTCACGAAGTCCTCGGGGGTGTTCTCGTTCCAGCGCATCCCCATGTAGCAATTGATGGCTGAAAGCCCCATGGCTACAGCGCCGCTCCTCTCGATCTGCCCCTTCTCCGCGATGACGATTTTGAGATTCCTTCCCCAGTATCTGGCTTCGTAGGCCGCGCCGCATCCCGCCATCCCTCCTCCGATGATCAGGACGTCGCTATCGACGAATTTGGTCTTCATCGCTTCGCCGTCACCAATCCCCGGTCGGTCTTGAGATACTCTGGCTCGTGAGAGAGCAACTGAGAGTCGAACTGCTCGTTGGTCGGTGTTTTCTGCGACTGGGGAGAGGGAATAGAACCCCACGTCGTCGTCCGTATGGGGAAGGCGAACTCGTTCTTTGATCCGTCTCTGTACTTCAGCTTCCACCGCACTTCGTTCGTCTCCTTGTCCCTCAGAACGGTGAGTTTGTGGTCCAGAGGAGCGAAGTCAGCATACCCTCTCATGTCGATGGCGTGCTGGGGGCACTCCTTCACACATGAATAACACTCCCAGCAGTAGTTCGGTTCGACGTTGTAGGCCTTTCTCCCGCTAAAGATGCTGTTCGAGAGGCGCATTATGTCGCTCGGACAGATGTCTACACACTTGCCGCAGCCGTCGCATTTGTTGGGGTTGACATATGTCGGCATTAGCCAGATTCACCCTTGCTGTTGTAAGATGTGACAGGGAGGACTGGTTCTTTGCCTATTCTCCCGTCGACCTCCTCATATAGTATCGAAACCGGCTTTGATATCGCGTGGAAGAATTTTGTGAACGGGGCCGTGGCGAGAAGTGTGACCACAAAAGCCATGTGTAGCCAGAAGGCCCCGGAAACCCAGCCTGACCCGGACGTTGAGTAGATTGCCTCTTGGGCGACGAACCCGGTGACCACCGTCAAGAAGAGGGCAATCATGAAGACATCAGAGCGAGTCAAGCGCCACAGTGGTGCCCGCTCCCGGTAACGGACGTAGAACATCGCCAGAAACCCCACCACTATGAGTGCTCCTCCTGTGTTTCCAAACAGTTTCACCGGGTTGGTGAGCGGCAGTATGACGTCGGTGGGGTTCGTCATGAAAGCGAGCGTAGTAGATATTCCTAGGAAGACGAAGCCCCAGAAGAGGGCCAGGTGGGCAATTCGCTTCAGCCTGCTGCATGTGTCAAGCACTTTGGTAGTGAAGACGTCTCTGAATAGCACCGTAAAGAAGGTCCTGAAGGCGACCCCCGATGTCGCCGACCTCCCTGCGACGCCCTCCAACGCGTTCAGGTTCCACCGGTCGAAGTGGTGAAGCGAACCGCCTTTGACCTTGTATGCTACCCCTGCCGCCACGACGATGAGGACTATGATGCTTCCTAGGTCGATGAGCACGTTGGGAACGGGGAGGTTCATGAACGACAATGCTACTCTTCGCTCCCAGTTGGGGCAAGCGGCCGCTCCATTGTTTCGCTCTGCGACATGCATGAAGTATTAATCACTTCCCATCGACGAG
>JAFLZE010000050.1 GCA_029785685.1 Nitrososphaerota archaeon
GAGCGGGTCACCTCGTCGAGGAACCCCAGGCTCCTGGCGGCTTCCACCATGTTGGGTATGAGCCTCTTCGAGGGGTCAGCGGCGTCCTCCGGGGAGATGCTCATGAAGAGGTGGTCGAGGAGACGGCTCAGTCTTTCCCTTTCGCGCTCCGTGAGAGAGGGCTCGATTATGGTGTACCTTCCAATCCCCCCCTCGTTAGCGATGACTATTGCTGCAGGGCCGACATCGTATCTCTCGAGTTCTTTTCCAAGGACGGCAATCGAATCACCTTGTCTTTGTTCCTCGCCAAGCGTGTAGAGGGAGAAACCAGAGAGCGCCCTGCGGACGGGATCTTCCTTCGAGGACAACATGCTCCAAAGCTATTCTGGGATAAAACGGCGGAGACGAGACGGGGGGAGTCACTTGGCTGGAAGTCTCTTCTTCAGCCTGAAGATGAAGAAACCGACTACAGCTGCCCCTGCCAGGGCTGCTCCCACGGAGGCGAAAAGGAGGCTGCTATCTGTGCTCCATTGGGCGGTGATGAACTCGGGAGATGTGATGATCGTCGAGCCGCTCGCCTGGTTTGAGGAGAAGCTGCCTGCCCATCCCGAAAACCTCTGATAGACAAGCGGGCCGCCAGAAGATGTCTCGTCCATGGAGTAGGTGGCCGACGTTCCGCTCCGGTACCAGCCTGACCCTGTGGTGTTTCCTATCTGGCTGACTACACGAAACTGGTAGTACGTCGCGTACCTTGCCGTGAGGTTGGAAGGGCCGAAAGCGGTGACATTGATTGCACCCCCCGTCGAGTTCCCCATGCTGACGAAGACGTACCTCGTCTGTCCAGACGGCTGGATCTGCTCCGGGACCGAAATGATCGTCGCAGTGTCGTTGAAGGCTCCGAAAACGGCGACTCCCAACTGGTCCGAGTCCACCATGGTGGTCCTTCCGCCGTAGGTGAAGTTGACCGGCACCCCTGCGAGAGGCCCTGAATCCGACGCGACTCTCAGAGTGTACGTCACGGGGGCGATGACGGGCGCGGAGATGAAGGAAACTGCTGCCGTCGCTGCCCCCGCCCCATCAAGGACGGCTGTGATGTTCGCTGCACTCGTGCTACCTGCTGTAAGTGTCCCGATGGCGTATCCGAGGGCGGAAACCTCAACGCTAGAGGGGACGGTCACGCCAGCATTCGAGGACGAAATGTAGACAGTGGCCGGTCCGTAGGGCACCGGTTGTGTTCCAAGGTAGAACCCAACAGAGAAGCTGTAGGCCTCTCCGACCCTCATCTCTGGAGGGACCGACAACCTCAGGGTCGGCTTGAGCGGCCCGACCACCCTGACCGTAAGAGGAAGAACGACCAGACCAGGTGCTACCGCTGTAAGCTGCGCCGTCCCAGTGGCGTTCGCGTAAACCGGGAAGACCGCGCTGTCTTCGCTGCTCAGGACGACCTGACTGTTCAAGGGTTCCACGACGCTTGAATTGCTCGAAAAGAGACTGAGGGTTACGGACCCCTCGGCCGGGGCGAAAGTGGCATTGAACAGCGAGACCGAGAGGAACTCGGCGCTTCGAGCTGTAAGGTTGGCATTAGGAGGGCCCACCATCACCTCCTGAGGGTTAGTCCCCTGTGGCGACAGGCCGACAGCCGTTGTCGCCGATGTGAAGCCAGAGGCAGCCGCAGTGATTGACAGATACGGCACATTCAGGGAAAGGTTCGAAGGCACGGGGATGCTGAAGTAGACATCTGAGGCGCCTGGCTGTACCTCCACACTCTGCTGGGGGACGCCCTGAAGGGAAGCCACGATGGAAACTTGGACTCCTCTAGGGGTTTCGAAGGGCATGCCTGAAGCAGTCAGTCTGACTCGCAGATGGAGAGTGTCTCCAGGGGAGACTTGGCTGATCATTGGATCAAGTTGGAGGGCGAAGTCATTGAAGAGCATGGTGGAGACTTGGGCAGAACCGGATAGGAACCCGTCAGCTGTGGCAGTCAGCTTCGCCGACCCTTGAATCCCTGCCTCCACCTTCGCCTCCGCGTGGGACTTTCCGAAGGGAATGGTCACCTGTTGTGCGACGCCCGCGACGGCCGAATCTGACGAGTAGAGTCTGATTGCGATGTCCTGCCTCGCGGGAGACGGGTTTCCGTTCACGTCTACCAGCTGGACTATGACAACCCCCGACCCACCGGGCGGCAGCTGGCTCGGTATCGCCGTGAGGCTAATCGAGACCGGCGGTAGAAGGGCGCCTGACGCCGGAGGCTGAGCTGCCTGTGCGGTTTGGATTTCGGGCAGCACACAAGGCACCAGGAGAAGGCAAATCGCGGCCAGGACCAGCGGGGTTCTCTTCACACCGGGGGAGCCTCTGGCCGGTTTTAAGGCGGGCCAGGCTCCAGCTCCGTGGCCAGAGTTTCAGCAGGCAGGCTCTACTTCGTCATTCTCGGGGTCGCAGCCTTGTTGGTTCTACTCGTGGCTCTTCGGAGAGTCGGTTCCTTGACGGGGCTTTCCAAAGGACTCATCCTAGGCTTCGTCCTCTCTGAGACGATAGTCCTAGTCGCCTTTCCGCTCCTGCTCGGCCTGTTCCACGTCAGCGTGGAGAGCAAGGTTCGGGTGAGCAGCGTCTGGGGTGCCTTCCGCAGGGCGCGCCCAGGAGTCCGCGAGGTCAAGGAGGACAGGGCAGTCAGGCTCACCAGGAGCATCCCCCTCCTGAACAGGCTCGCCGAAAGGGTGGAGCGGAGCATAAGGAGTGACATCGTGAAGGGCGGGATGCAGCTGGACCCCTACGCCTTTGCTGCCAGGTACTCGTTCTACTCCGTGGCTTTGGCAGCGGTCTTCGTCCCGCTCTCGCTTGTCCTTTCCGTCCTCGTCAGCCCCACTCTGCTTGCCCTGATGACGGTACCGGCGATAATCCTCTACACGCCCTCGTTGAATGCGAAGAACAGGGTTTCCGAGAGGAAGACGAACGTCAGGGACGAACTCCCCTTCTTCGCCCTGCTCTCTTCGGTGATGCAGTCGGCCGGGCGGTCCCTCGTCGACGCGTTCAGGGGGGCGCTCGGGAAGCAGATACTTCCCGCGATGGAGGTAGAGGCGAGACTCCTGCAGAAGAGCATCGGGTTCGGGAAGGACTTGGTCGGAGCCCTCGACGACCTGGCGTCGACCCACCCGGACGACTCCTTCAAGCACTTCCTCTACGGGTACACGGGGGTCCTGAAGTCCGGCGGGGACGTGGTCCTGTACCTCTCCGACAGGACCAGGGAGTACCTCGCCTCCATGAGGTTCCGGTGGCAGAGCTACGCGGAGAAGGTCGGGACCATCGGGGAGATGCTGATCATAGTCTTCGTCCTCCTCCCTCTTCTGCTGGTGGTCGGGGCGATCACCATGCCGCCCGACCTGGTCGCCATGATCTCCTACGTGAGCGTGGCAGCCCTTCCGATAATCGCTCTGCTGATGTACTTCATGGTGAAGTCTGTGCAGCCCAGGGTCTACGACATCCTCGGAGGCGATGTGAGGCTCGGCCTGGTTGGGGTAGCTTCGGGGGCGGTCGTCTCTTTGTTCACCGGGCAGGCCTGGTTGGTAGTGGCTGTGTCGGGAGCTGCAGGAGCCGCGCTGTACGGCCTTCCGGTCAGAGCCCAGATCAGGGAGGTCAGGCTGACAGAAGCCGCCCTCCCGGACTTCCTCCGGAGCATAGCGGAATACAGGAAGATTGGGTACAACATGAGGAAGGCGGTGCTCGAGACCGCGGCGAAGACGAAGTTCAACCCGGTCTTCGACTCGATTCTGGAGAGGATGGCGGCCCAGATGACCCTCGGGGTGAGGCTCGGCGAGGTGAAGGTGGCCATGAGGAGCTGGCTGGGGAGGATGACGGTGTTCATCCTAGACCAGATAACCGAGAGCGGGGGCGGGACGCCTGCGAACATCGAGGACCTCTACAACTTCATCTCGGGGTACAACCGCCTGAAAAAGGAGGCCACCTCGTCGGTGGGGCTCTACAGGATGCTCGGCTACGCCGTCCCGGTCGCCATCCCCCTTGTCGTGAAGGTCATCAGCGGGGTCATCGGGAGCTTCGGCGCGTCCAGTGCCGGCTTCTTCGGGGGCGGAACCGCCTCGCTTGCCATTGTGAACGCCACCGTGGATATCGTCACCGTGGTCGCGGCGGGCGCCATAGCCTTCACGATGACCAGGGCCACAGACTTCACGGCGAAGAACACCCTGAACATGACGATTCTCTTCGCACTGGCCGTGGTGGCGGTGGCTCTCACGCAGTATCTTCCGAACTTCTCCCTCGGGTTCTGACTTCGTTAAAAGTGGATACCAACCCGGACTTCGATGAAGACTAGTCTTCAGACACACCGAAGAAAAGCCATCTCTCCAATCATCGCAACCATTCTCGTCGTAGCCATGACCATAGTCGCGGCCGGGGTCCTCTACACCTACTTCACGACCACAGCCAGCAGGGCCCAGAACACCAACCAGATCCAGGTAAGCGCCTCCATCGCGGTGGCGAGCGGCTCGGGCACCGGTACGGCAGTGGTGTCGGTGACGGACTCCGGCTCGATAGCGCTGACGGGCCTGACCCTAGGCGGCACCGTCGTTCCTGCGACACAGCCAACTTGGAGCCCCGCGCCATCGTCAGCTTCACCCATAGCCCCCGGCGGCGGGACCAGCACCACCTTCTCCACTGCGACATCTGTCACGGCGGGAGTGTCTTACACCATCACTGTGGCGGCCACTTTCGCCAACGGCGCGACCCAGACTCAAGTGGTCACTGTGACGGTGCAGTAAAGGTCAAGCGTGGGTCTGGGCGAGTCCAGGCCCTCCCCTCCTTTTAGCAAGAAAGAATCTGCTTGTGAGATGAAAGTTGGAAGGTCCAGAAGAGCCCAAGCTGAGATCATAGGTGCTCTCTTCTTCATAGTCCTCGCGATGATCGTCTTCAGTCTCTTCACTGCCCTCTTGGCTGCCCAGTATTCCATGGCGAAGCAGGCGGCCGAAGCCCAGTTTGTGATCGGCGGGAAGGCGGACGAAAGCCTCTCGGTGAGCCTGAGTTCGGGAACGGTGACTGTACGTAACAACGGTCCAACTACTGCCGCAATCCCCTACTACTTGGGAGTGAACGGTGGTGGTCAGCAACAGGTCTTTGCTCTAAGTCAGGCGCTGATGGTTGCCCCGAGAGGGACTTCGACATTTTCGGTCAGCCCATCCTTACAGAGTGTCGGGGTAGTGACGTCCTACGGAAACGTATGGTGGAGTTCCTAGAGGGATCCTTCGCGTTTCTACCAAAGCTGTAGGACAGTACAAGCGTGGTGGCGAATCGAAGGGTCGTGTAAAGCCGTATGCATGGCTCATCGCTCAACCGCCTGTCGTAGAGGCCATCCGCCGGGACTCGGACAGTCTACTTACGTCCTGGCCAAAGCCGCATTACCATGCAGTGAATGATAGTAGAATCCGATTCCTATGACTACAATCCCAAACACAATAAGAAAGGGGGGCATAACGGGTGATGTGTCGTATCCGATTGCCTGGCAGGACATTCCAGGGAGGCAGTTGACATAGGTCACGGGGCCCCCAAGAATCTGCTCAAGAACCAGGAAGATCGCCCCGACGATGATGAAGAAGGTGCCTGCGCCCACGAACATTGCGCCCCTCCAGTCGAAGCTATTTCGTGTGGCAGTCCACGGCCTTTCCGGTAACCAGCCACGAACCTGCCGGCTCAGCGCTCCGAGTCGTTTGACGAGATTCATGCTTTCAACTCCGGGATAAGCTCGGAGAACACAAACTGGGCAAGCTTGGCCGGGTGCATCCTGCTCGCCCCTTCGATATCCAGCCCCCTTTCTTTGGTGATCTCAAGGAGGTAGGCACGGGTCTGGCTGAGGAACACCTTGTCCTTGACTTCCTCGGGCTTGTCGAACCAGTACCAGACTTTGATTCCCAGCTTTGAGCTGTAGGTGATAATCGCCCTTCGACCCAATCCGGGATGGTACCCAAGGAGGAGGCCGTCGTTAGGGTAGACCTTTGTGGTCTGGATTTGGTTTGCCTGGGCCGCATCCATCAGAGCGCCTAAAAGCTTCGATTCCGCAGCGAGCTTCGTCTGGTTGACGAACTGTCTTGTCGTCTTCAGGGTTTCGGCTATCGTTGCGACCGACTGTCCTTCCCTTAGCAGAGACCAAACTAGTGTCTGCCTCTGACTCAGGGGCAAGGCGAATCCAGAACCTGAACCCATGGGGCCTATGTAAATATGGAACTATTTACGTCTATTTGGCGACTGCGGGTTTGGGGGCACTACTCGTAACCGCGTCAATCTCCACTTGACAGTTTATGCATGGTCGCAAGTCAATCCCTTGGAAGAGACAGCACCGCATGCTCATCCACCAATCGACCAGGTGCTCCCCAAGCTCGACAGGGTTTCGTAGCTGACAGTGGTTAAAATAGGAACTGTCTCAGTGATCCAGTAAGTATAGGAAGTGTAGACAGCCGAGCAGGAGTACTGCGACCCTGATGGGCAGTAGCTCATCTGGCCGAGGTTGACCGTGTGAGCCTGGTACACCGGCGAGCAGGAATACTGCGTGGTCGAGCTTCCCGTGGGACAGTACGAAAGCTGACCGAGGTTGGTCGAAGTCGTCTGCTGGCGGTAGACTGGCGAGCAAGAGTAGTAGGTTCTCGTGTAGGAGTTCGGCGTCGGGCAGTACGACAGCTGGCCGAGCGATTCGCTCTGGTAGGTCGTCTGAGTGGTGTACACCGCGTAGCAGGTTATCCCGAGCTGGTAGGCGTAGGAGGGGCAACTGGACGAGAAGCCCTCGTACTGGGTCGTGTAGTAGGTGTTCACCGTGGCCGACGCGTAGGTCGTCACCGTCTCGGTCCTGTAGATGGGCACCAGGTAGGTGTACATGATGACCTTGGGGAAGGTGACCAGAGACAGTAGCTCGTTGCCGCATATGAAGAAGAGCGGGAAGTAGCAGTAGTGCGCCCAGTACTGCACGCCGACATAGACAGTCTTGGTCGTCGTCAGGCTGCAGAT
>JAFLZE010000051.1 GCA_029785685.1 Nitrososphaerota archaeon
CTTCGACGCGTCCCTCAGCGACGGGAAGCTCTTCGGGAGGGGCGCGGCCGACATGAAGGCGGGCTTGGCCGCGATGCTGAAGGCAATAGAGGCGGCCGCGAAGAACAAGAAGCTGAAGCGCGGCCTCCTCTTCGTCGGCACCGCGGGGGAGGAGATGGGGTTCGAGGGGCTCAAGAGCGTCCTGGACCAGAGGCTCGTCGGGGAGGGCTCGGCGATCTTCGGCGTCCTCGGCGAGCCCACCGGCCTGCGCCCAGTGAGGGCCCACAGGGGAGGCGCCACCTTCACCGTCACCTTCAGAGGGAGCAGCGGCCACGCCAGCAAGCCAGAGCTGGGAGTGAACGCGATAGAGGAGTGCGCCCGCTTCGTCGACGGGCTCGCGGCCTGGTCCTCGGGCGTCGCAGCGACGACCGACCCGGACCTAGGCGCGACCATCGCCACCCCCACGGTGGTCCGTGGCGGGACGAAGAGCAACGTCATCCCGGGGTCGTGCGAGCTCACCGTGGACTCCAGGTGGATCCCAGAGCACGGCTCGGCCTTCGTAAAGAGGGGGCTCGAGTCGGTCGCGGACTCGCTCAGGAGGAAGGACAGGACGTTCGCCGCGGAGGTCGAGATGCTCTACGAGACGCCAGCGCTCAAGCTTCCCCGCGACCATCCGGCGGTGGTGCTCGCGGAGTCGGCCAGCGGCGCGGCGTCCGAGACCGCGGCATACGGTACGGAGGCTGCTCTCTACACGAAGCACGGGGTCCCGTCGGTGGTCCTCGGGCCTGGCAGCATCAAGCAGGCACACATGGTCGACGAGTACGTCAGGCTAAGCGAGGTGCAGAGGGCTCTCTCCATCTACGTCAAGATGATCGAGTCGGTCTGCCTGGCGTAGCGGTCACACGAAGACGAAGGCGCTCCCGATCAGGAAGAGGATACCTGCCGCTACGGCGCCTATCGCGAGCGTCTCGAGGCCGCTCCTCCACGCCCTCCTGTTGACGATCCTCCCCTTCCACTCTCCGGCCGCGAACAGGAAGGCCAGGGACGAGACCACGGAGGCGGCGACGGCCTCGTGCCTTGAGGCCGCCACGTAGTACGGCACCAGCGGCACCAGCGCCCCCAGGAGGAAGGAAAGCCCTATCACGGAGCCGAGGGTGTACGGGTTCGGGAGGTTGTCCCTGTGGATGTGGACCTCGTTGGCGAGCATGTCCTCCAGGAACCGCTCCTTGTCCAGCGAGAGCCTCCTGACGACCATCTCTGCCTCGGGCTCGGTGAGGCCCTTCGCCATGTAGATCTGCTTGAGCTCCCATGCCTCCTCCTCCGGCTCGTTCTCGATCTCGTAGGCTTCTCTCTTTGAGTCCGCCTTGAACAGGTCGAATTCGGACCGCGCGCTGAGGACCCCTCCGAAGAACATCGAGACCGCCCCTGCGAGCATCGCCGCGAGGCCCGCGAACCTGATCAGGTCGATGTTCGCGACCGCCCCGCTGAACCCGGTAAGGAACGCCAGGTTGGTGACGAGTCCGTCGGAGAGCCCCAGGGCTGACGAGGAGATCAGGCCGCGCCCGCTTATGTGCGCGTGCCGCTCCACGAACTGGTCTGACGCGGCCAGGCCCCCGGCCCGTGTCCGGCCGTGCCCCTCGCCTTCGCGATCGCTTTCCATGCGGCGAGCTTCATTGAAACGCCCCCGCAGACCTTATAGGCGTTTCCGGGGGCGTTCAGCCTTATAACACTGAACCAGGGGGACCTCCTCCGACCATGTCTCTCCTGGACAGAAGGGGCGAGTACTCGTGGCAGCCGACCACGCTCGCCGACGTCAAGATAATCTTGGACAAGGGCACCGTGTCGTCGGGCGAGGACATCGGGATGACCGTGGGCTTCCGTGTGCTGGGGGGCCTGAGGGACTCCTTCACCCCGAGCGTGTGGACCCTGGCCTGGGAGGACAACGACAAGCTCGTCAGGCTGGCCATGGAGACGACCGTCTCCTCCGGAAAGAGGCTCGCGACCACCGGAAAGGAGGTGAGGAGGGCGAGGTTCTACTGGAGCAGGGACCCAGACCTCCCGTACAGGATATGGTCGGCGATCGTCAGAGAGGACGGTGGGGCGCCCATCATCCCGTCGAGCGCCGACGACGCGAGGGCCGAGTTCCTGGACGTCGTGAAGAGGTTCGAGATACCGGCAGGGTCCCTGGGGAAGGGGTCGCACCGGCTGACCGCGACCGTCGACGTGAAGTGGGGCAGGAGGACGTACATCGAGAAGGGGAAGGCCTCCGCCAAGTCCAAGCCCGTCGAGGTAAAGGTGGAGTGAGCCACGAGACCACCACCTCGAAGGTCGAGGTGAAGTGGGTCGAGGAGGACGTCTTCGTGGCCAGCGACGGGGCCGGTCACTCGGTGGTCTTCGACTCGGGGCTCTCGAGGTCCAATGCGCACCCCAGGGGCATAGGCCCGATGAGCAACCTGCTCGCCTCCCTTGGGGCCTGCTCGGGGATGGACGTGGCGGCCATACTCCTGAAGAGGAAGCAGAAGCTCAGGTCCCTGACCGTCGAGGTCTCAGGGCAGCGCCCAAAGTACGGGTTCCCAAAGCCGTTCACCGAGGTCAGGGTCCTCTACCGGGTCGGAGGGGGCGGGCTGGACGAGAGGTACGTCAAGGAGGCCGTCACGGACAGCATGACGAAGTTCTGCAGCGTGGTGGCGACCATCGACAAGGGCGTCAAGGTCGACTACTCGTACGCGCTGGAGCCTTAGGGCGTCAGCACAATCTTCCCAAAGTGCTCGCTCTTCTCCATCCTCGCCTGGGCCTCGGCCGCCCTCTCCAGGGGCATGGCGATGTCGACGACCGGCCTGAGCCTCCTCTGCTTGAAGAGCTCGAGCACCCTCAACAGCTCGCCGCTCCCTCCCATGTAGCTCCCGTAGATCGTGATCTCCTTCGCGAACACGTACCTGATGTCCGTGACCGCGTCGTACCCCGTAGTCGCGCCGCAGGTGACTATCTTCCCTCCCTTGGCGGCCGCCCTCAGGCTCTCGTCCCATGTGGCCTTGCCGGGGTGCTCGACGACCACGTCCACCCCCCTCCCGTCGGTGTACCTGCGCGCCTCGTCGGCTACCTTCCCCGTCCTGTGGTTCACCGTGTAGTCTGCGCCGAGCTCCACGGCCTTCTTCAGCTTCGAGTCCGTCCCCGCGGTCGCCACGACGTTGGCCCCGTAGGCCTTGGCCACCTGGATGGCCGCGACCCCTACCCCGGAGCCCGCGCCGAGGACGAGCACCGTCTCCCCCGGCTGGACCTTCGCCTTGGTTACCAGCATGTGATAGGCGGTGAGGAATACCAGGGGGACCGAGGCGGCCTGGACGAAGTCCATCCTCTCGGGCTTCGGGATGACGTTCCTCGTAGGGACGACGGCGAGCTCCGCGTAGCCGCCGTCGGATTGGTTACCGATTATGCCGTAGCGCCTGCACTGGTTGTCCGTCCCTGACAGGCACTTTTCGCACCTCCCGCACCCGAACCCGGGGCTGACTATCACCTCCATCCCCCTCTGGATGTCCCGCTCGCCGGGGGAGACCTCCTCGATCACCCCCGCGATGTCGCATCCAGGAATGTGCGGGAGAGGGGGGTCGGAGTATGGCGGCCCTATCCGCCCCCAGACGTCAAGGTGGTTCACCGAGCAAGCCTTCACCCTGACTAGCGCCTGGTCGGCGGCCCCTGGAGAGGGGTCTGGGGCATCCTCGTAGCGCAGCACCTCGGGCCCTCCGTGCTGGTGGAACCTGACGGCCTTCATGGGCCGACCTCGGCGGCGGCTCCCTTATACGAGCTACCGTCCTCTTCACTCCGGCGGGCGGAGGCGGGTGAAGAGCAGCCCGAGCAGGAACCCGCCGGCTATCCCGAAGAGGTGGGCGTAGATGTTCACGCCGGGCCCCGAGCTCTCGACGAATATGAACCCGGCATAGACGAGCGCGAGCGCGATGTTCACGGCGCTGTGGTTCCTCGCCGCGTACGAGCCTATCAGTCCGAAGATCGCTCCCGACGCCCCACCCGTCTCGACGAACGAGGGCAGGAGGAACAGGGAGAGCGCGTTCCCGAGGAGCCCGGAGCCGAAGTAGATCGCAAGGTATTCGCCCCTTGAATACGATATCTCGTTGAGCCTCCCGAAGTAGTAGAGCGCTATCATGTTGAAGCCTATGTGGAAGATGTCGAAGTGGACGAACATCGCTGTGAAGACCTGCCAGTACGCCCCTGCGAAGAACAGCGAGCCGGTCTGCGCGAGCACGGTGTAGAACGGGCCTCCGCCTGCCACGAGCACGAGGTAGACCGCCACGTTCGCGGCTATCAGGGAGTAGGTGACGAGCATCGAGTACCTCTGGCCGTACTGCATGGGGGTGGGGAACATCAACGCGGCTTCAGGCTGAGGCCTTCAGACACCTTAAGAATCCTTGGCACGCCCCGGAACGCACAACACTTTCACGCTACTCTCCCAATCACGGTTAAATATGAAGCGGAGGTGTTTTTCCTTCTGCGATGAGCTTCCGCCACCCCCTCTTCAGGAACGAGAGCGTGCTCGTCCCAGAACACGTCCCGGCGTCCACCCCACACCGCGGCGTCCAGATGAGGGCCCTCGAGGCGTACTTCCAGGGCGTCGCGGAGCGGTCCCAGAGCGTGAGCCAGACCGTGCTGCTACACGGCCCTGTGGGCAGCGGCAAGACGATGCTGACGAAGAAGCTCGGGGTCGTCCTAGAGAAGAAGGCCGCGAGCTACGGCAACAGGGTAAAGTTCCTTCACGTCAACTGCAGGATAGACCGGTCTCTGGTGGCGATCCTCAACAAGGGGCTCCGGGCGCTCGGGCACTCGTACCCTACGAGGGGGCTCAGCTTCGAGGAGCTGCTCCAGGCGCTCCTCGACGAGCTGAAGCGGGACAGGGTCCACCTGTTGGTGGCCTTCGACGAGGCGGACTCGCTGGTGGAGTCCGACCCGCCGTCGCTCTACACGATAACCCGGCTCAGGGAGGTGGCGTCGGACGAACAGGTCTTCTCCTCCCTCCTGATCTCAAAGACGCTCGACTATGTGAAGATGGTCGACCTGAGCACGCTCAGCTCGCTGAGCTGGAACACGGTGTCGCTCGACCCGTACTCCGCGGAGCAGCTCTACGACATCCTCCTCTCCAGGAGCCAGCAGGCGTTCTGCGAAGGGTGCGTCGACGACGGGGCGCTCCAGATGGCGGCGGAGCTGGCCAGCATCTACGGCGACGCGCGGTACGCGATCGAGCTGATCTACAGGGCGGGTAAGCTGGCCGAGGTCGCGGAGGCTGACAAGGTGGCGCCTGAGCACGTGAGGCGCGCGAAGAGCGACCTCCCGCCTGAGTTCAGGAAGGAGGAGCTGGTCTACCTCGACAAGCACCAGCGGGTGATGCTCAAGGCAATCTCACGGGTGCTCAAGAAGAGCGACTCCGCGTTCGCGACGATCGGCGAGGTCGAGAAGAACTACAACGCGCTCTGCGAGTCGCTCGGGCTGGCCCCGAACCACCACACGCAGGTCTGGAACGACGTCAACGAGCTCGCCAGGAAGGGGATAATCGAGGCGCAGCTCTCCGGGAAGGGGTTCAGGGGGAGGACCACCATGATCGGCCTCTCGAGGGTCTCCGCCGGGCAGCTGGACGAGGTCCTCCAAGAGGCGTAGAGGCGACGGGAGACGATAGCGACGAGCAAGACCCCGCAGGTCGAGGAGCTCTTCTCCTCTTACGGGCGGGTCAAGATAATGGGGGTTATGATGGAGAGCAACGAGCTCAACATCTCGGAGATAACCCGCCGGTCTGGGATATCGCACTCCTCCGCGGAGGTCCACCTCGGGCTCCTCGTCGAGCTCGGCCTCCTGACCGAGAAGCGCTTCAACAGGATCCGGATATTCAAGGTCAACCACTCCAACCCGTACACCAACGCGCTAGGGCGGTTCTTCTCAGAGTGGCGCTCGATCTCCTCCGAGCCGTCCGGCCACGCGTCGGCTAGGGCCTTCGGCTAGCCCTTGAGGCTGAGGTCGAACGTCCTCGAGTACTCCTCGAAGACCGACCTCTCAGGCGCGTGGTCCGAGCACAGGCACAGGGTCGAGACCGACGTCCTGTCGCAGGCCTGCGAGTAGGGGCAGCCTTCGCACGCAGGCTTGCCGCAGATGAAGCACCTCAAGACGAGCTCCACCTCCTCCCCGGTGGCTGCTCTGATGGTCTTCACCGCCGACTGGATGTCCGTCCCCGAGTCCAGCTTGAACCCCAGCGACCTGTCGTAGACGACCTCCTGCTTCATCAGCGCCGCGAAGGTGTCCCTCCCGAGGCGTGGGAGGTCGAACCATCCACCCACGACGATCCTCCTGCCCACTACCTGGTCGACTCCTTCTGCAGGAACCTGTCGTACGACTCGAGCATCTCCTTGTCGGCGTCCAGTCCGAGGGAGCGCTCGAGGTCCTCCCTGAACCGCTTCCCGGAGCAGAGCGCGAAGACGTAGGGGAGGTCCTGAGAGCGGGCGGCCGACCCGCTGGTGTGGGCCCTCCGGGCGTACCGCAGGGAGACCTCCTTGACCTTCTTCGAGTCGTTCCAGATCCTGGAGAGGACGGGGAACGGCAGGTCGTCCTGGCCGGCGTACCTCACCGTGCCGCCCTTGACAACGGGGAACAGGCCATCGACGAGCCCCCTGTCGAGGTACCTGAGGAGCCTCCACTCGCCCCCCTTGACCATCCTGCCGATGGCGAGGTCCGCCCTCGAGACCACCTCCATGGCGCGCGCCATCTCCTCTGGCGGGAGCCCAGACCTCACCACGCTCCTGCTGAGCTCCCTCACCTTCTCGAAGGGGGACAGCGCGACCTTCCTCAGGGAGGCCGCCGCCTCGCCCTTGTCGGCCGCCCCGAAGAACCCGTTGAACGCTTCGCTCA
>JAFLZE010000052.1 GCA_029785685.1 Nitrososphaerota archaeon
GAGGCCAGAGACGGCGCCGGTCATCGTCCCGTCGTTGTTGATGGCGCCGCCGTTGTTGCGGATCCCGATGCCGTTGACGCCGATGCCGTCCATCGTCCCGTGGTTGTTGATGGTGGCGGCGTTGAGGATGCCGTCGGTGCCGGCGGTGCCGCTTATCGTCCCGTAGTTGTTGATGATGCCGCTGTTGGAGATGCCGATGTAGTTGTTGGTGGCAGTGACATCAACCCCGGCACCCACATCTAAGGTGGTTCCTGACGGGATGGTGGCCTCAGGCATGGTGCAGGTCGAGCCGCTCCAGGTCCCCCCGAGGGAGCCGGGGCACACCGTCGAACCGTCGGACGTGGTGATCGAGATAACGTTCGCAGCGTGGGCCGCCGGGGTGAGCAGCACCAGGGGCGCAGCGGCTGCGCCGACGAGGAGGAGAAGGATGACCGCCATAGAAGGTACGACGCACCGCTCCGTGCGCACGGGCAGGGCGCGCGTTCCCGAGGAGATAAGCCTTCCCGAACCTGTTCGGGAACCGCGCACCGTCGAACCCTAACGCGGCGTCGACGCGTGGCGAAGCTCGAGCCTGGAGGGAGTCGGCTGGTGCGGGAGAGCCTGTGGAGAGAGTCGGCGCTCGGGTCGGCGAAATAAAAGGAACGGGAGATTGGAATCTACTTCAGCTTACCAATCCTGAAGATGGCCTTGCCGCACGAGGCGCAGATGCCCTTGATCGCGGGGCGGCCGTTCTTCAGTTTGATTTGCTTGGGATTCTTGATCTCCCGATTTTTCTTCTTCTCGTACACGCAGTATCCGGTTACCACTGCGATTTGCCTCGGCAGCCAATCCGAGCAGTTTGCTATATAAACCTGAGCCAACGGGGCTCAAATTGAGGTTTTTTCGGTTCTGGGGCGGTTTTGGGGGCGAATTGGGATTCTAACGCCTAGGTACCGAAGCAGAAGAGTTCCAGAATCTTCGAGATTCGGCGGCTTCGGGCATCTCCTACCGTCTCGCATTTCTGATTTCGACAATCGCGGCGCGGCCCGTGGGAGCGAGTCGCCTGGCGCAGCCTTGGCCGCGGGCCGATTTACAACCAAGGAACCATATTCTTGGCTCGCAGCTCTGGAGGAGCAAGATTCCACACCCTACGATTCGATTATAGGGCGACGGGGGCCGGGGGCGTCCCGCGATTGATCCGCTCCATGCAGAGCCGGCGTGCCCTCGGGTCGCTGGTCGTCGCCCGGGCCATCTACGCGATCAACTGGGTCAACGTCGGCGCGATCTTCTACCTGATGGGGCCGGACCTCAGGGCGGGGGTGACGGGGCTCGGGCTCGTCACCGCGACGTTCTACCTTGGCCTCGGGCTGCTGCAGGTCCCGGGCGGGTTGCTCGCAGCCAGGTGGGGACCAAAGAGGGTCGTGGTGGTCGGGATATTCCTCTCCTCGTCCGCGGTCCTCGCCACGTCCGTCGCCGCGGGCGTCGTCGAAGTCGCTGTCCTCAGGTTCGTCGTCGGGTCGGGGATGGCCTTCGTGTTCGCACCTTCTGTCATCATAATCGCGGGGCTGCTCCGCGGAGGCAAGTCCGGGATGGGGGTCGGGGTGATGAACTCCGCCTTCGATATCGGGGGAATCGCAGGCATATTCGGCTGGGTGGTCCTCGCGACGGTGACCGGCTGGAGGCCGAGCCTGCTGCTGGCTGGGGTCATGGGGTTGGCGACCGGGGTCCTCGTGGCTCTCTTCGTCCCCGGGGCGGCCGTGGGGAAGGTCCCCAGGGTGGACAGGAAGGCGCTCCGAGCTGTGATCCGCGACAGGCAGCTGATCCTCCTTGGGCTGGGGACGGTGGGGTTCGGGGTGGCGGCCACGGACATCGCCGGGTTCATGACCCTCTACGGTGTGAAGTCGCTCTCCGCTTCAGGGGCCCTCGCCAGCGGGGTGACGTCCCTGGTCTACGTCGTCCCCATCTTCACTTCGCTCTGGGGAGGGCGCGCCTTCGACGTCCTCTCGAAGCACAGGATGGTGATGGTCGCGTCCCTGGCGGGGAGCGCCGCCGCCCTCGCCCTGGCCGCCTACCCGTCGGTGCCGGCCGCAGCCGTCTGCTCGGGGCTGGGGGGCCTGGTGTCCGGGATCGGCTACACCTTCGCCTTCGCGGGGGCGAGGGAGCTCAACAGGGCGGGGAAGGAGTACGAGAGCCTGGCGGTGGCCTGGGTCAACAGCCTGTCCCTGACCGGGTCGTTCTTCCCCCCGATATTCTTCTCCTACCTGGTCGACGGGTACGGCTACCAGGCGGGATGGCTCTGGAGCGGGGCGCTCACCCTGGTGTTCGTGGTGCCTGTCCTGCTCATGGTGGAGAGCTGGCGGCCTAGAGCGGCGTAGCGATTATCTCGTCGCCCTTGTTCACGCTCACTTCGAGCCCCGCCAGGCCTATCTCCTTGATCTCCGGGACGGGTATCCCCAGCTCCTCTATCTTCGACCTGTGGCGTGATATGGCCTTCAGCCAGGCGTCGGACCTGTCCTCCACTTTGGGGACGCCCAGCCCGGACCTGGCGGCCAGCTCCTCGAGCTTCTGGTCGTACTCGAAGAAGTCCTCGGGGAGCTTCCAGAAGTCGCTCATCGGCTTGAAGAGCAGCGGGGAGAGGTAGATGAAGCCGTGCTTGAGCTGCCTGGAGATCTTCGACTTGTCGTCCTTGCTCATCCTCTCCGCGAGCCGCTCGAGCATGGCCAGGGTGCCCGTGAGGTGGCGGGACTCGTCCCTGGTGATGCTCTTGAACGCGGTCGCGTAGACCTTGTTGGTGGACCTCTCCCCCACCTCCTTGAAGATGAGCTGGGCGCCGATCTCGGCGAAGAAGAAGCTCGAGAATATCAGCTCCAGCGGGTACTTCCCCCAGGCCTGGTTGAAGGCGCTCCAGTAGCGGGCGCCGTTCTCGTAGAGGGCCATGATGTTCCGGTGTGCCTTTTCCTCGAGCTGGGACTTGGGCTTGAACCTGTAGGGGAAGTTGGGGCAGACCCGGGCGCAGGCCCTGCGGCACACCTCGTCGTGCCTGCATTCGTCGAAGGCCACGGCGGACAGGAACTTCTTGGTCGGGTCCTCGAACTGGTGCGTGGCGGCCTGGACGGCCGCGGCCCCGAAGGCTCCTATCCCCGACTTCTCGAAGAGCGCGAGCTTGGAGAGCCAGTATGCCTGGGCCACCCCCTCGTCCGAGGAGAAGTTCTTGGCGTCGCACTCGTCCCAGGGGAGGTCGGCCGGGGCCCAGTTCTGGGGGAACCAGAGGTCGTAGGTCCTCAGGAGTGTCTCGGAGACGACGTCCCAGTTCCCCGGGAAGACGTTCCCTTCGTCGGTGCTCATGGCCCTACGGGGGGCCGGGCCGCGCTATTACTCTTGCCTTGGGGGGTCCCCGGGCGCCCCGTGCAACGCATAATTATCGTCAACGGCGAGGCGCCCTCGCGGTGGGGTGGCGGAGCGGTTACGCGTGCGCCTGCAGTGACGGCCGTCAGTGAGCGCATTCACATGGGTCCGAAAGCGGCGGTGCCGCCGTGAGTCCCATCCCCACCTTCTGATTTGGAATAGGAACCCTGGCCGAGGGGGTCGCTGGGAAGGAGTGACTCCCACCCTCCCTCGGACCCCGCCAGCATGTCCCCATCGAACCGACGGCTGACAGTGCGAGGCGGACGGCCGCGCCTTCGCCGCCGCCCACTCGTCCCTACACGAACAGGGCGAAGAGGACTATGGCGGAGATGAACACTATGGAGATGGTGTTCAGGACCTTGATCAGCGAGTTGATGGCCGGGCCGGCGGTGTCCTTGAACGGGTCGCCCACCGTGTCCCCCATCACGGCCGCGGCGTGGACCGGGGTCTTCTTCCCGCCGTAGTTCCCGAGCTCGATGTACTTCTTCGCGTTGTCCCAGGCAGCCCCGCCGTTGGTCATCATGAAGGCCAGGAAGACCCCGGACGCGACGCTGCCGATGAGGAGGCCGCCGAGGGCCAGCGGGCCGAGGATGAACCCTACCACCAGCGGCGTGGCCACTGCGAGGAGGGCGGGCTTTGCGAGCTCCCTCAGCGCGGCCGTGGTGCTGATGCCGACGCACCTGGCGTAGTCAGGCTTCGCCGTCCCCTCCATGATCCCGGGTATCTCCTTGAACTGGCGCCTTACCTCGTTCACCATCTTGATGGCCGCCCGGCCGACGGCCTGGATCAGGAAGCTCGAGAAGTAGAACGGCAGCAGGGCTCCTATGAAGATGCCTATCACCACCCTCGGGTCGCTCAGGGCGAAGGTGAGGGTCGCCCCCTGGGCGAGGCCGTACTTCGCGAAGAGGTCGTGCTGCGCGATGAGCGTGTTAGCCTCGTCCTGGAAGGCGAAGAAGAGGGCCACCGCGGCCAGGGCCGCGGACATCACCGCGAAGGCCTTGGTGGTCGCCTTGGTGGTGTTCCCGACCGCGTCGAGCTCGTCGGTCACCTCCCTCACCCCCGCCTCCAGCCCCGCCATCTCGACGATGCCGTTGGCGTTGTCGGTGATCGGGCCGAAGGAGTCTATCGACATTATCACGCCGGTGAGCGAGAGCTCGGCCATGGCCGCCACCGCCGTGCTGTAGACCCCGACGAGTATCCTCGACGACTCGGCCACGGTCGAGGGGGTGGCGTAGTACCCTATGAAATAGGAAATGAGTATCGCGAGCACAAGGACCACGGCAGAGGGCGCCGTGCTCTGGAGCCCCGTGGAGAAGCCCGCGAGGAAGTTGGTCGCGGCCCCGGTCTGGCTGGCCTCGGCCACGAACTTCACCGGCTTGTAGTTGTAGGACGTGAAGTAGTCGGCCACCCTCTCGATGGCCACCACGACGACGATGCCCACTATCGAGCTGGCCAGCAGGGACCACCCCAGCGAGCTCCCCTTGAAGACGTACTCGCTGGCCACGGCGTCTATGGCCACGGCGATCACGGCGGAGATCAGCAGGGACGTGTTGAGCGCGCCCATGGGGTTCTTCGAGATGCTCTTCCTGATGTAGAGCCCCCCGAGGATCGACCCGACGATCCCCGAAGCGCCGAGGAGGAGCGGGAAGACGAAGAGCTGGTCGGCCGTCATGAGCGAAGCGAGGGAGCCGAAGGCCGAGCTCCCAGATGTGATGAGGGCCGCGAGGATGAGGGCCGCGACGGAGATCACGACGAAGGACTCGTAGATGTCGGCCCCCATGCCGGCGCAGTCACCTACGTTGTCCCCCACGTTGTCAGCGATGACAGCCGGGTTGCGCGGGTCGTCCTCTGGGATCCCCGCCTCGGTCTTCCCCACCAGGTCGGCCCCGACGTCGGCCGCCTTCGTGTAGATGCCTCCGGAGACCCTCATGAACATGGCGATCAGAGAAGCGCCGAACCCGAGCCCGGCCAGGATCGCCGGGGTGGTGACTATGACCCCCTGGAAGACTATGTAGAAGAGCGAGACCCCGAGCAGCCCGAACCCCACCACCGCCATCCCCATGACCCCCCCTCCCCTGAAGGCGACGGTCAGCGCGCTCCCCAGCCCCTTCCGTGCGGCCTCGGCGGTCCTGGAGCTGGTGCGGACGGTCATCGCCATGCCCACGTACCCAGCCAGCGCCGAGAGGAACGCCCCGACCAGGAACCCCGCGGCCGTGGCCCCGTTGGTCTTCAGCGGGATGTCGATGAAGACGAAGATCAGAACGGCGATGACCGCGGCGATGGGGGTTATCACCCTGTACTCCCTCCTGAGGAACTCGTCGGCCCCCTGCCTCACGGCGGTGGATATCTCGACCATCTTGGCGTTCCCCTGGTCCTGCTTCCTGACCGAGTACACCAGGTAGAGGGCGTAGAGGAGCGCGACCCCGGAGCCGCCGACCGCGAGGTAGCCGTAGTCGAAAGCCAATCGAACGGTGCGCCTTTGAAGTTCCCCTTAAAAGAATTAAGGAGTCTGCGGCTTCTTGCGCCTGGTCAGCCCGTAGGACACGATGAAAGGGAGGACGGTGGTCACCTCGGCGTCTATGCTCGCCTGCCTGGCCTTGACCTTCACCTTCCCCCAGGACACGGCCTCCCTGATGCGTGCGCCGCTGAGGGAGCCGTCGGTCTCCTGGGCGGTCGAGACGTAGCAGGCCCAGTCCAGGCCCCCCCTGAATTGGGCCCACCAGATCGTGTGGTGCTTGGAGATCCCTCCCCCCAGGACCAGGGCGCCTGTCTCCTTCGCGTCAGAGAATATGTCAGAGAGGCGCCTCTCGTCCCCGATCAGGTCCATCTGGAAGTCCCTGTGGCTCTCGGCGAAGAGCCAGGCCTGGCTCCCCACGGCCCCGTCGGTGATCCCGGGGACGAAGACGGGCACCCCCTTCTTCTGCGCCCAGTAGAGAAGCGACCGCTCCGACGCGAGGTCCCTGCCTATCTCGGCGGCGAGCTCTTCCGTGGTGACCGACCTCCGCTCGCGGTAGATCCGGCCGAAGAGTGGCTGCATCCTCTTCTCGATCAGCGGGCCGTAGTCCTCGAGGGGGACGAGGACGTTCCCCAGCCGGTGGTACCCCGCCTTCTTCAGCCGGGCGTCGTCCATTTCGAAGCTCCCAACGTAGTAGTCCCCGAGGGTCCTGGCGATGTCGTGGTCCAGGGTGCCGCAGGTCGTGATTATCGCGTCCACCATCCCCTCCTTCACCATGTCGATCAGGACGCCCCTCAGGCCGGTGGCGACAACGGCCGCAGGGAACGAAAGGAACTTCACGCACCCCTCCCTGGAGCACATGGCTCCGTAGGTGGAGGCGACCTCGAAGAGGTTCCGCCCCATGAAGCCGCCCCCCCGGCCCATCCCCTCCAGGAGGGTCGCAAGGTCGGCGGAAGGGGAGACGTGGTAGTCCCGGACCTTCTCCAGCCCTGGGATTCCTGCCATGGGTCGTTCC
>JAFLZE010000053.1 GCA_029785685.1 Nitrososphaerota archaeon
GATAGCAGCATAGAGCGGATCCGGCTGAAGGGGACCATTATCGAAGCGAGCGACGAAACCGTGACAAAGGCAGGGTCTCATTCCTTCACCATATCGCCAGGTCACGCCCTTACCTTGAGGAAAGTGCACTGGTCCCCGCTAGATACCCAACTGCTCAGACCTGCGAGCGACCCGGTCTCCAGATTCGTATTGGTTGCAGCCGACAGGCGGGAAGCAGGCATCGGGACGCTCAGAGGATCGCATCTTGCAGTCTCTGCGACAATCGAGTCGGGGCTCGGAGGGAAGATGGCTGAAGAACAAAGCTCGCTCCCTTTCATCTCGAGGGTGGCAGGGATGGTTGCCCAGATCTACCAGGACGGAGACCGGATAGCAGTGGCGGGCCCAGGAAATTTCAAGAACGCCATCGCGAACAAGGTCAGAGAAAGGACGGAGCCTGGCCATGTCAGCGTGCTGGAGGGGCTCGACCTGACCGGTTCAGACGGAATCCGCGCCTTGATCAAGACACCTGCGTTCCAGGAGCTGGCGAAATACTCGTTGGCGGTCGCGATGCAGAAGCTTGTCTCCGAGGCTGTCAGGAGAATCTCGTCTTCCGACCCCAAGGTCGCATATTCGCTTCCCCGTGTCGCTGCGGCAGCGGCTGCAGGGGCGGTGGAGTCCAGCGCTGTCTCGGATGACGTGTTCAGCTCGGGCGTCGATGAAGCTGCGTTGGTCGGCGTCCTTAACGACATCGAGTCAAAGGGCGGGCGTGTATACCTTGCAGACTCTTCGATGGAGTACGGTAAGCAGGTGTCTTCCTTCGGAGGGATAGTGGCCCTTCTTAGATACGCGGTCAGATTTTAGCAAGCAGGGGAAAGACGAATTCGATTATGATGATGAGGAGGATTCCTCCTTTCATCAGGTCCTTTCCTAGCCGCATCGACGCGTGTGTGAAGTAGAGCAGGGCACCGACCATCAGGACCGTGACATATGCCACCCTGGAAATGTCCACGACCGTGGAGTCGATCGTGTTGAGCAAGAACGTCGCGGTCGATGAAAACTGCTGGGCGAACTGCTGTATCATGGTCTCAGTCCCTGGAGGGGGCTGGATGCTCGACATTACAAGAGTTAGTCGGGGCCGATATTTAACGCGCCCGACTCAGATCAGATTGTACAGATAAGGGGCGACAACGACGCTGAGTATCAATGCGAGAACGGTGAGCGTGGCCATGGTCGTTATCCGCATGACCGTTCCTTCACTGAGCTTCCCCCGGCCAGCGGCCTTCACGCACACCGAAAACGCCTGACCTCCATCGAGAGGGTAGATGGGAAGGGCGTTGAATATGGCCAGGTTGAAGTTGAGGAAGAACAGCCAGTAGAGGAGGTTCGCCAGCGGCGGGCCCCAACCCCCAAGGGGAGACGTGTAAAATACCGAGAGGGCGTCTGAGAACGGCACCCTGTCCTGGCAGAAGGGGAATGTGGGGATGCAGACGTACTGCCACGGGCTTCCGAGGGGTGCGGCGTATGTGGAGACCGTAGAGACGAGCTGCGCTCCAGTGACCTGTTCCACACCGATGTAAGGATAGGAAGTTATGTTCTGTCCTGTAGTCACGTTCTGGATGACATAGCAGCATGCGAGCTTGACAGGGAAATGCAGTATGTCGCCGCTCCTGTAAACGGTCAGATTGACGGTCTGACCTGCCTTCAATGTCGTGTTGGGTCCTATGACGGTCCCTATGTCAGTGATATTCTTCCCATCGATTTGGGTCACCATGTCTCCCACTTTGAGTCCGGCGTTTGCCGCGGGGGTCCCCGACCCTACACCCACTATGCCAGCCCCCTGCACTACTGGAGTGAACGAAGCGACCACGACGACCATGGCAAGGAGGCAGACCAGTCCTGTGACCAGGTTGATTCCCGCCCCGGCAGCCAGAACCCTGGCCGCGTAGGACGGCTTCGCTTGCCTGATTGCGGCCTCATCCACGTCGACGAACGCCCCGATTGGGACGAAGAGGAAGAATAGGAGGCCGGACGACTTGACCGGGAGCCCCAGGTTCCGGGCGACGACCCCGTGGGCGCCTTCGTGGATGACCATCGCGATGATGAGGGCGAGCCAGCCGTCAACTATCGGAAGGTAAGGGTTGATCCCCGGAATCCCTAGGTTGGCGAGGGGACCTATGGTTCTGACGAAGGCGGCCGCCGCTGCGCCTCTGGCCGAGAGGAGGACAGAAGCCTCGCTGAGGAAGAGGTAGAAGCCGACGAAGGCGGACACGGGCAGCAGATACAGGAGCACCCAAGCTGCAGGTTTCGAAATCCTGAATGAACCTAGCTTGTCCATGAGAGACTGGAACCGCCGCGTCCTTACCAGAATCACGCCATACTGGAATTCTACCCTCTTGAACTCTTCCGATTCCACTTTGAAGGCGCGCCTTCCTTCTCGCTTTAAGCGTTGAGACTTTATACCAACCGTGGCTCGCTTTTCCGCGTGACCAGTTGCACCTCATGCGGAGGTACCCCGTTCTACACCCGTCGCTACTCGGGGGAGGTCCTCTGCTCGAACTGCTTCAGAGACTCGATTGTCGAAAAGACCCGGAGGACGGTCTCCAGGTATCGGATGATCGGACCGGGAGACAGGTTGGCAGTGGCGGTTTCGGGAGGTAAGGACAGCCTTTCGCTCCTGAGGGTGCTGGTGTCTCTCTACGCGCCACGAAAGATCCCTATCACGGCGATATCCGTCGACGAGGGAGTCGCAGGCTATAGAGACGAAGCCCTTTGCCACGCACGTTCCGTGGCGACGGAGCTCGGGGTGCAGCACGTCGTGGTGTCGTACAAAGAGATGTTCGGATTCTCGCTCGACGAGGCTCTCGACTGGAAGGAGGAGCGAGACATGACATCCTGCAGCTTCTGTGGGGTCTTCCGCCGAAGGGCGATTGACGAAGCTGCCACGAAATCCAATGCCACCGTCGTCGCAACGGCCCACAATCTCGATGACTGCGTCCAGACCTTCATGATGAACCTCATGCACGGAGACGTGGCAAGGCTGGGGTGGCTCGACCCCTCTTACTCCGCCGAGTCCTTCCCTGTCCGCCGCGTGAAGCCCTTCATGGAGATATACGAAGAAGAGGTCGCGCTGTTCGCCTTTGAAACGAAGCTCCCATTTCAAAGCGTAAGTTGCCCCTACATGCACGAGGGACTCAGGAGCGAGGTCAGGGACTACCTCAACGCCATGGAGGCGAGCCATCCTGGCATCAAGAACGTCCTGCTCAGTTCCAGCCTAGACGTGATTGCGCGATACTCCGGCTCTTCCGAGAAGGCATCAGTCCCATGTGCAGAGTGCGGGAAGCCGTCTTCGAGCGGCCTTTGCGGCGTGTGCAGGATGAGGGCGGCCGTCCAGGGACATGTTAAAAGCAGAGCCTAGGCTGGCGCCCCTTGGCGGTGGGTAGGGCAGGTAGGATAGCCGTCTACCAGAATGCTGAAACCGGCTTCACGCAGCGGCCAGCAACCTTCGGGTAAAGCCATCTTCCTCGTCACCCGCGTCGGGCTGGGGAGACGAACTCACGCCGAGGCGGGCGGCCATGAGGGGCAGCCCTTTCGAAGGAGAGGGCCTGACTCTTGATTGCCGAATCGGGCGAGGTCCGGGAGGGAGCAGCCCTATGGCGACGTGGCCACGCTGCCTCGTCTACGTGGGGGATTCCCGGCCAGGCGAGATGGGGGCGGAGAGTGGTGGTGAACTCCGGAGGATCCACCGCCGCTTACGTTTTTATCCGCCGATAAACGGCTGGCAACTTGCGCAGGGGTAGCCTAGAGTCCACGACGGGGAGCCTGGTAAGGCGCAGCCATCTGGGCGCAAGCTTGCTAAGCCTGTGTCTCTAACGGGACTCGTGGGTTCGAATCCCTTCAAGGGGGGCGATAATCCCACCCCCTGCGCCTACATCAGGCTCCGAAGCCTTGACGGGCCCCTTCCAGCCGAGGTTCCTCAGATGAGGGGACAGGATGAACAAGCCGGCGCTCGCCGAGGCCCCGACCCCGGCCACCAGGTAGTCGAAGTTCACGCTCGTCGCGGTGATGATGATGCCCCCTACCACCTGACCAACGGGGATGACCGCAAAGCTCCCCAGCTGGTCGAGGCCGAAGTACCGCCCCTGCATCTCGGTCGGAACTATCAGTTGCACCGCTGTCAGCCAGGTGGTGTTAGTTAGGCCTAGGAGGACGCCTGCGGAAAAGACAGATACAAGCGCCGGGACCAGAAACGGGAGGAGATACATGACCACGAAACACCCTCCGATGAGAACGCCCGCGACTATCCAAACCAGCCCGGCGTATCTCACCGTCCTGAACCGCGTGGACGCGTATGCCCCGGGAGCCCAGCCGAGGGCGAACAGGCCAGTAAGTACGCCATAGGTCGCCCCGTTCCCTCCAAGGGCCACTTCGGCATAGACCACGAAGAACTGGAACACCATCGAAAGGAAGAAGTTCCCGGCTCCTGCAGAGAGGGTGAGCTCGAGGAGCCCTCTGTTGTGTGCGATGTATCTGAACCCCTCCCTCAGGTCCTGGACCATGGAGTTCTGCCTGGCCATCTTTCGCCGAGCCTCGCTCTTTGGAGCTGCCGCAACCCCTGCTATCAGGCCGGCAGAGACAAGGAAGGTCCCGACGTTCAGCCCGAACGCCACCAGCGCCCCGGAGACCACGACCAGAATCCCTCCTATGGAATTGGCCGAGAACTGCAGGATCGAGTTCGACGTCTGGACCAGGGCGTTTGCGTTCGCTATCTGCTCCTCTCCCACGATTTCGGGGGTCAGCGCCCTTTCTGCGGGCTGGAACAGGGTGGTGAACGACCCCAGGACGAAGGCCACAGCGATGACAGCCGCCAGATTGAACCCTAGCAGTACCATGTATCCTATCAGGAGGGCCAGGCTCAGAGCCCTGACTAGGTCCGAGACTACCATCAGACTGCGCCTATCATATCTGTCAACCATCACCCCGGCGGCCAGGCTGAACAGGATCGAAGCGAAAATGAACGAGACCCCGATGTAAGCTACGTCGAGTGGGGATTTCGTATAGTCGTACACTACGATGGTGAGCGCGACCTGGCCTATGGAGAAGCCTGCGATTGAAGTCGCACCTGCGGCGAAGAGCCTGGCGAAGCCCCTGTTGCGGAAGACCGAGAGCGTCCCAGGCCTTCTGACCGCTACCTCCTCCCCCTGGCTCACGGCCTAACTTTCCCTCTCCAGATCCTAAATACGCACGCCACAGTCTCGCTCAGGCTATCAGGCGAAGCCTCGCCCTGCAAACCGCGCCCTTGTGCCGAGCTCCTCCTCGATCCGAAGCAGCTCGTTGTATTTCGCGATCCTCTCTCCGCGGGCGGGGGCCCCGCTCTTGATGAACTCCGAGCCGAACGCGGTGGCCAGATGGGCGATGAAAGGGTCTTCCGTCTCGCCGGACCGGTGCGACACCGCTACGGTCCATCCTGCCCGGCGGGCCAGGTCGATGGCGTCTTCTGTCTCGCTGATGGTTCCGATTTGGTTCAGCTTGATGAGCGCGGCGTTGGTCGCCTTGACCCTGATGCCTTCTCTCATCCTCTTCACGTTCGTGACGTAGATGTCATCCCCGATGATTTTGGACTTGGGTCCGAGCCTCTTGGTGATCGACGCGAACGCCTGGAAGGCCTCTTCCCTGAATGGGTCCTCCAGGGTCAGCAGGTTGAACTCGTCCCTTAGGGACGCGTACAGGTCTTCGAGAACATCCTCCTTGACCTCCTTTCCATCAATGGCATAGGCGCCCTTCTTCCCATCGTAGAAAGTCGACGAAGCGGCGTCAATGCCCAGCCGGACCTCCTCCTCGCCGTATCCCGAATCGGCCACCGCCCTGCGTATCAGCTCAAGCGCGTCTCTGGTCCGTTTCAAAGGGGGCGCGAACCCCCCTTCGTCCCCGACATTGATAGCCCCCCTCCCCAGCTCAGCAATCAGTACCGACTTCAGAGAGTGATATACCTCCGAACCCATCCTTACGGCCTCGGTGCAGGACTTCGCTCCCACAGGCTCTATGAGGAACTCCTGTATCGCAAGGTCGTTGCCGGCATGCTCTCCTCCGTTGATCACGTTCATCATCGGGACAGGCAGCGAGTACGTGCGCGACTTCCTGAGCTGGGCAAAGAGGCTTACTGCCCTGGAGTTCGCCGCGGCCCTGGCTGACGCCATGGACACCGCCAGGATTGCGTTTGCCCCGAGCCGCCCCTTGTTGGGGGTGCCGTCGGCCCTGATCATGGTCGCGTCCACCTTCCGGAGGTCGGCAGAGTCCAGCCCCGAGACCCTTGGACCTATCATCTTCACAACGTTTGACACGGCTTTGGTGACCCCCTTCCCATGGAACCACCTGTTGTCACCGTCTCTCAGTTCCAGCGCCTCGTGCTTCCCCTTGGACGCCCCAGAGGGAACGCTCGCCCTTCCCACCGAGACCGGGGTTACGACCTCGGCTTCCACCGTCGGGTCCCCTCGCGAATCGAGGACCTGCCTCGCCCTCACGTCGGTTATCTTAGTGATTGTTCCCGGCAACTCCTTCCCACCGTCTTCGGCACTGCATACCTGTTAAAATCTGATTCCAACCCCTGACGCCTCCAATGCTTATTACACGTCTCCCGTTCGCGGCCCCTGGGCCGGTCGTCTAGCATGGTTAGGACGTCGCCCTTACACG
>JAFLZE010000054.1 GCA_029785685.1 Nitrososphaerota archaeon
TTGACCGTAGCGAACCCGTATCGGTTCAGGGTATAGACGCTGTTGACGCTCACCTGGGGGGTCGGGAATCTTCAGCGTCACCTGACCACCGGAGACAGAATAGTAGTTCGAGCCGAGAGGATACTGATAGGTCAGCGTGAAGTTGGTGCCCACCTGGACCCCGTCGCTCGGATAGCCGACGACGAATGTGGCCAGGTTGACCGCCCCGCTGGAAAGGGCGAGGGTGAAGGGAGCAAGCAGGACAGGCTCGTCCGCGGTCGCCGTCACGATAGTCACCTTGGTTGTCGGCAGTGCGAGCGGCGAAACGTAGATCTGCGTAAGCGGGATCGTCCCGAGGTTCTCGAACTGTATCTGGTCCGTCACGAGCGGGGTCCCGCTAGACGACGCGCTGATCGTCCTCTTCGCCGCGAAGACATGAAGCGGATTGAAGTCCTCGACCGTGGACGAAGCGACAGCTCTCACCGAGGTCACCGCGCCAGGCGTGGCGTTGGTGACGGTCGAGGAGTAGGTGTTGTTGCTCCCGACCAGGGTGGAAGCGAGGCCCAGCGGGGAAGAGCTGAACGTGGTCGAGACAGGCATCTGGACCAAGTTCACTAACTTGCCGACTTCTAGGTTGATCGAAGGGGAGGACAGGGTAAGGACTTCGAGGCTCCCGTTCTTGGACGTCGAGACGACGTTGTTCGCTAGCACGCTGAGCATGAAAGTGGCGTTCCCCCCTGCCTGTATCGACTGGCTCCCAGTTACTGTGAACGGCCCTCCAGTCGGGGATGATCCGACGGAAAAGCCCGACGTAATGGTCGACGCGACTATGTCAGAAGACAAGTTCCCGAACCCTATGGTCACGCTCGGAAGTTGGATCGGGGAAGAGCCATTGTTCACGACCCTTACGGTCTCATTGACCGTAGCGAACCCGTATCGGTTCAGGGTATAGACGCTGTTGACGCTCACCTGGGGGGTCCCCTGGGCGACCGCCGTTCCCATGGCCGGGAGGACGGACAGGACAAGAAAGAGCAAGAGCGACGCTGCGACTAGGCGCTTCAAGGGATTCGAGCCATCGCCGCTACGTTCTTATTTTAAGCGTTTTTCGGCCAATGAGAAATGCGAGACGCTCCTAGGCGTCACCCTCTCCTCCCCAACCTGGACGATGCCCTGGTCACCAAGATGCTTGAGAAGGTGGGAGCCGGCTCTGTCGACGAACTCTTCTCCGACATCCCCCCGAAGGTGCGCCTTGGGCGGAAGCTGAAGATCCCCGAGGGCGCTTCCGAGCATGAAGTGAGACGCGAAGTCCAGGAGAAGCTCGCCCAGAACAGGACCCCCCCAGGCTCGCTCTGCTTCCTCGGCGGCGGGGTCTGGCCGCACTACGTCCCCGCGGCGGTGGAGTCCATAACCTCCAGGCAGGAGTTCTACACAGCGTACACTCCCTACCAGGCAGAGGTCAGCCAGGGGATGCTGCAGTCTCTCTTCGAGTACCAGAGCCTGATGTGCGACCTGCTGGGGATGGAAGTCTGCAACAGTTCGCTCTACGATTGGGCTTCCGCCGCAGGCGAAGCTGTAAGGATGGCAGGGAGGGTCACTGGGAGAAAGAAGGCGCTATTGGCCGGAAATTCCGGGACTCAGAGGAGGTCTGTCATCAGGACCTATTCCGAACCGATGGGGATGGACCTCGAGACCGTGGCCTACGACAAGGTCAAGGGGACTCTCGACTTGGGAGACCTGAGGAGGAAGCTCACCCCAGACGTCGCCTGCCTTTACATCGAGAATCCGAACTTCTTCGGCGGGATCGAGGATGCGATAGGGGACGTGGTCGAGGCCTTGCACTCATCCGGCGCCCTCGCAGTCGTAGGCGTCGACCCGATTTCGCTGTCGCTGGTGAAAGAGCCCGGAGGATATGACTCCGACATCGTCGTGGGGGAAGGCCAGCCCCTGGGAATCGCCATGAACTACGGTGGTCCCCACCTGGGCATCTTTGCTGTCCGGGACCTGAAGCTCGCCAGGAGCATGCCAGGAAGGCTGATCGGGATGACCACCGCGGTTTCCGACCCCAGCAGGAAGGCGTTCGCGATGGTGCTCCAGGCGAGAGAGCAGCACATCAGGAGAGAGGCTGCGATGTCCAACGTCTGCACTAACCAGTCCCTGATGGCCTTGGCGGCAGCGAGCTATCTTTCCCTTCTAGGAAAAGAAGGGTTCCGCTCGCTTGGCGAGGCTGTGATTTCAAACTCACATTACGCAGCAAGGCGGCTCGGTCAGGTCAGCGGGGTGGCTTCTCCCCACTTCAGGGGAGCCTACTTCAAGGAGTTCGTGGTATCATACAGGAAGCGAAAGGCCGAGACCGTCTACAGAAGGATGGCGAAGGAGGGGGTCCTCGCAGGCTATCCGGTCTCCAGGGAGTTCGGGCTCGGGGCGGAAGCGGGAACCTATTGCGTGACCGAGGTCCACACCCCTGAGGACATCGAAAGGTTGGCCTCGGCTCTGGAGGCTGCGCTGTAGCGTGAAGAGGTTCAGGCAGGCAGTCTGGGACGAACCTCTCCTCAAGGAGCTCAGCAGGCCGGGGAGGGTGGGGAGCACGTTCCCCGTAGACAAGAGGGTCAGCGCGCGCGTCAGAGATCCGTCTTCGCTCGTACCGCCCTCCGTCAGGAGAGGGGGGGTCAACCTCCCTGAGCTGTCCGAGCTCCAGGTCCTGAGGCACTTCAACAGACTTTCCCAGATGAACTTCTCTGTGGAGTTAGGGATGTACCCGCTCGGCAGCTGCACGATGAAGTACAATCCGAAGGTCTCCGAGATGATCGCGTCGTCTGACGGGATGAAGCACGCCCACCCTCTTCAGCCCACAGAAACGGTCCAGGGACTCCTCTCGATCTTCTACGACCTCGAGCGCCATCTCAGTGAGATAACTGGGATGAGCCGCTTCTCGCTGTCCACAGCCGCAGGTGCCCAGGGGGAGCTCGCTGGCGTCCTCATGATGAGGAAGTACCTGAAGGGCCACGGGTCAGCCAGGGACGAGATCCTTGTCCCCGACTCGGCGCACGGAACTAATCCCGCGAGCGCCGCGATGGCGGGGTTCAAGGTAACCAAAGTCCCTTCGGACGAGGACGGCCAGGTGAAGGCCCGGACGGTGGAAGGGCTCTGCTCAGAGAGGACGGCAGGGATGATGTTCACGGTCCCCAACACCCTCGGCCTCTTCGAGGGGGAAGTGACGGAGATATGCGATACGGTCCACCGGGCCGGGGGGCTGATGTACTACGATGGCGCCAACATGAATGCCCTCCTGGGAAGAGCGAGACCCGGGGACATGGGCTTCGATGTAGTGCACCTCAACCTGCACAAGACCTTCGCTACGCCCCACGGAGGCGGCGGCCCCGGGGCGGGTCCTGTCGGGGCGAACAAGAAGCTCGCCGATTATCTTCCTGTCCCCGTGGTGTCGAAAGGCAAAGAGGGATATTACCTTGACAACAACTTAGAGCGCTCCATAGGGCCCCTGAAAGGGTTCGTGGGGAACTCTGCGGTCCTGCTGCGAGCCTATGTGTACATCCGCCTGCTGGGGGCGTCCGGCCTGGCCGATGTGTCTTCGCTGGCAGTCCTGGCGGCAAACTACCTCTGGAAGAGCCTCGACCCGGAGGCCTTCTCAGCGTCCCATGGGGAGGAACTCAGAAGGAAGCACGAGGCGGTGGTCTCGGTGAAAAGCGAGCTCCCGGGCGCCGCCATGTCCGTCGCCAAAGCCGTCCTCGACTACGGCATGCACGCACCCACGGTCTATTTCCCTCTCATCGTGCACGAGGCGCTGATGATCGAGCCGACCGAATCAGAGCCGTTGGAGATGCTCGATGAGTACGCCTCCGCCCTTAACGAGATCTATGCGAAGATGAAAGACGGTACGCTGGGGGAAGTGCCCAGGAACGCCAGCATAGGGAAGGTAGACGAAGTGAAGGCGTCGCACCCTTTGACCCTGAGGACCCACTGGTGAGCCAAAGGTCATATATGCTCTGAAAGTCCGAGTGGTTCCCCATTGCCCAGCGAGCTCTCTAAGCGGGTCGCGGAACGACTCAACGAAATCGTCGACGAAGAGACCAAGCGCAAGTTCGGAGAGCTGAACATAGTGACCGAAGTATCTGAGACCAACACCGGATCTATACGGATAAAATTCCAGCCTCTGTCTGCATACAGCCCCATAGCAGTGGACACGGGAAGGAGCATCAGGAACGCTGCGCTCAGCGTGGACGGCGTAATGACCGCGAGGGTCGAGTGCTCAGGCCACATGATGGACGACCTGGTGAACAGATTGGTCAACCAGGAAGACCTGCAATCCATCCTGAAAAGATAGCCCCCACTTATCACCGAGGCAAGGGTAAACAAATACTACTTTGTCGTCAACAATATTCAGTGATGGGTTTGTTTATGCGCCGTGCTAGCTAGGTGTGCGCTCCAGAATTGACTGTCAATAATCGCAACGTGACCGCCGTAGGGATAGGAAGCGCAGGGATCAAGATCGTCTCTCTGCTGAGCCGAAGGTCTCTGCTGATAGACAGGTACGCCTACGTCTCCTGCGACGAGGGCGACTTCTCTACCGTCGACCCGAAGGACACGATACTCGTAGAGTCGCCGATCGACCAGAAGCTCTCCCCGGCATTGGTGCGCGGCCTGGCCCTCAACTCTGTCAAAGGAATACAGGCTGCTGTAGGCGGATCTGAAGTGGTGTTCGTGATCGCCGGCCTCGGAGGAGCGACCGGGAGCGGGCTCGCGCCGGTTGTGGCGTCCATGGCAGAGGAGTGCGGCGCGACAGCCGTTGGGGTCGCCGTAATGCCGTTCGAGTTCGAGAAGAAGATGAAGTTCTACGCCGGTGTCTCCCTGCGCAGGCTGAGGGCAGCGTCCAAAGGGGTCGTGGTGGTCGACAACGACACCCTGATGAGGTCATCGCCGGAGGACTCGACTCTCGCAAACCTCTATGACACGGCCAACAAGGCAGTGGTGAAGGCACTCGCGTCGATGCTGTCGAGGCCGACGGAGAGCTCAAAGTCGCTGGGGATGAACAAACTCCTGGGGGCGGTCATCCAGGACGGATACTCGCTCCTTGGCGTATCCAGCAGCGGCGCCGCCGACAAGGCTGAAGACGCGATCGCAGGCGCGGTGGTTTCTCTCGGCAAGCTGGCAGAAGCCAGCGAAGCAGGACACGCGGTGGTGAGTCTGAACGCCGACCAGAGCCTGTCGGCCCAGGAAGTGGGGATGGCTGTCGGGCGCCTAAGTTCGATCATGGACAGCGAGGGGTTGGACGTCGAATACGCAGTTGACTGCACTGGTTCCTCACAGCTTCAGGTCAGCCTTCTCGCCTCGGGGTTCAAATCGACGAAGTACGACGACTACGACCCCCTCGCAAAGGTCCTCGGAGACAGGGTCCTTGACGACGAAATGGACACCGCCCTCCCAGGCGGTCTAGAGATGCTCCAGTCCTGCGACTGACCTTTCGCTACGAGAAGTAGTCCTTGACGGGCCGGCTCTTCGTAGCTAGAGCTTTGGCCCTCTCTATCTCGGCATCTTCGAGTTTCCTGAACGGTATCCCAGGTTTCGAGCCCAGTCTGATGTTCGACCTTCCCTTCCCAACCATGCCGAAGCTGGGGCTGGAAGAGCCCAGAGACGAGAGGATTTTCTCTGACGACCCAGGCAGGAAAGGCTGCAGGAGCACAGCGACCGTTTCGCAGACGGACAGGCAGGCATGGATTACCTGCTCGCATCTGTCGCGGTCCTCTTTGACAAGCTTCCAGGGCTGCGTCCGCTGGAAGAACTCGTTCCCAAGGTCGGCGATTGAGAGTATCTTGGAGAGGGCGTCTCTGAACCTCACTTCGCCGAGTAGCCTATCCACATCCGCGGCAAGGGAGTTCACCTTGGTGAGCAGCTCTTCGTCCCCCTTCGACCTCTCGCCAGCCTTCACCTCCCCGCCGAAGTTGTTCCAGGCGAAGGTGGCGGTCCTGTGGACGAAGTTCCCGATGTTCGCCACAAGCTCGTTGTTCACCTTGCTCTTGAAGTCCTCCCACTTGAATTCGGTGTCCTTCGTCTCGGGAATTATGCTGATGAGGTAATACCGCCATATGTCAGGATCAAGCCCGACCTCGGGGACGTTCTCGCAGAATATCCCCCAGTTGTGGCTTTTGGAGATCTTGTCCCCCTCATAGTTGCAGAACTGGAGACCGACGACGTCGTAGGGGAGGTTTAGCCCCCCGTGAGCGAAGAGCATCCCCGGCCAGAATATTGTATGGAAGGGGATGTTGTCCTTGCCGAGGAAGTTATAGATTTCAGCATCCTCCACCCAGAACTTCTTCCAATAACCCGGTTTACCCCGGGCTTCCGCCCATTCTTTCGTCGCAGATATGTAACCGATCGGCGCGTCGAACCAGACATAGAACACCTTGGCCGCGTATTCCTTCAGGGGGACCGGTACCCCCCACCTGAGATCCCTTGTAATCGACCTCTTTTTCAGCCCCTCCTTCAGCCAG
>JAFLZE010000055.1 GCA_029785685.1 Nitrososphaerota archaeon
GGAGAGGACGTCGGGAGCGCGCTCGCGAGGCACAGGGACGTGAAGCTTACTGCGCTCACAGGGTCGGTGGAGACTGGGGTGAAGATCATGGGGATGGCGTCTCAGAACCTTTCGAGGGTCGTCCTTGAGCTCGGAGGGAAGAACCCCCACATCGTGTTCAGAGATGCTGACGTCGTCAGGGCTGCGGCTGCCGTCATGAACGGGATATTCACCAACGCGGGGCAGATGTGCTGGGCAGGTTCACGGCTATTGGTCGACGAGGGGGTGAAGGAGGCGGTCCTCCGGAAGCTGGTGGAAGGGGCCAACGGGATGAGGCTGGGCGACGGGCTGAAACCTGAGACGGCCATGGGGCCCCTGGTGGCGGAGTCGCAGAGGAAAAAGGTCGCAGGATACGTGGAGACCGGGATAGGTGAAGGGGCGAGGGTAGCTGCAGGAGGAGCCTTGCCGACGGAAGAGGGGCTGGAAGGAGGATACTTCTACAGGCCTACGATCCTCGACGGCGTGACCCAAGACATGAAGGTAGCGAGAGAGGAGATATTCGGGCCCGTCCTGACGGTCACCGCCTTCAGTGGGGATGACGACGCCGTCCTGAAGGCGAACGACTCCGAGTTCGGGCTGTGGGCGGGCGTGTGGACGAACGACCTGAGAAGGGCCCACAGAGTCGCGGGATTGCTTGAGGCAGGCATAGTGACCGTCAACGAAGAGCCGATAACGTTCCCGCAGACCCCCTTCGGGGGGTTCAAGAACAGCGGCAACTCCTCAGAGCAGGGGATGGAGGCGGTCCTGACCTACGTCAGGACGAAGAACGTGTCAGTCAACCTGGACTAGCCTTTCCAAACTTCTTCCTTCTTACCGTCGGCCCTGTTCACCCACCTTGAGAGGTTGAAGAGATACGAAGAAAGCCTGTTGAAGAAGGGGACCAACGCGGGGTTCATCTCCTCGGCGCGGGAGGCGGTGACGAGCCTCCTTTCGGCGCGCCTGCAGACTGACCTTGCCAGCTGGAGCATCGCCCCTGCCTCGTTCCCACCTGGGAGGATGAAGTTGCTCAGTGTCGGGAGCTCCTTCGCGAGGCCGTCTGTCATCCTCTCGAGGGAAAGGGTGTCAGATGCCGTGATTCGGGGGACCGCACGGGGCGTTTTGAGCTCTGTCGCCGCGTCGGCCCCGGCGACGAACAGCATTCTCTGTATCTTCCTCAGGCCGGCGACGGCCGTTCTGTCTTCTGAGACTGAGATGGCCACCCCGATGACAGAATTCAGCTCGTCGATTGTGCCGTACGCCTCCACCCTTGGGTCGTCCTTGGGGACGCGCTTCGAGCCGTACAGGAAAGTCTTCCCGTCGTCTCCTCTTCGAGTGTACATTCGGTGGGCGGCGCGGGCACGGAATTAATAACGATAACAGAGCCGCACAAGGTCGAGCCCTCCGCGAGTTCGAAGGGGATTCTTTGGGTCAACCGAATTGTCATGATTGGCCAAGTAAATTCCAGTCAGAAGTTTCTTATGCCCGGGTGCCGGCAGAGAGGCGAGTAACACAACGGCCTTCGACATCCAAGACACCCATCAGTTTACGCCGCAGGAGGCGTCCAAACTCCTGCCTGACATCAAGCCCAAGGTAAAGGAGCTCATCGAACGCAAGAAAGTAGTGGCCAAGCTACACGACGAGATGGAGAAGTACAACCTGCTGGGCTTCAAGACACCTGAAGTGGCCGAGAAAGCGGCCCAGCTGGACGCGCTCGTGGACGACCTGACGAGGAAGATCGCCGAGCTCGAGGACCTTGGCGTCGAGATCAAGGACCTTGACTACGGGCTGGTAGATTTTCCGGCGTCGAGGTATGGAGAGAGCGTGATGCTCTGCTGGCGATATGGGGAGCCTGACGTTTCATTCTGGCACAAGCCGAACGAAGGGTACAACGGCCGCAAGTCGCTGAAGATTCAGCTCATCCAGCCCTAGAGGCCGAGGAGCCGCTTCGCGTTTCCGCCAAGCAGCTTGTCAGAGACACCGGGTTTGAGCTTGGGGGCGAGGTTCTGGTGGAAGTCATCCATCCAATCCTTCTGCCTGAGCATAGGGTAGTCGGTGCCGAAAAGGAACCTGTCCTGTAACATGCCGTTCAGGTAGGGCAGCACGCTTGGAGGCAGGTACTTCGGTTTCCACCCGGAAACGTCGATGAAAACGTTCCGGCTCCTCAGGGCGATTGCGATCGTGACGTCGGGCCAGGGCCATCCGAAGTGCGCCATTATCACCCGCAGGTCAGGGAAAGCCTGGCAGACCTCGTCAAGGAGCTCCGGCTTGCTGTACTTGATTTCTGTGTCACCGAGGCCGGTGGTGCCCGTGTGGAACAGGATCGGGAGCTCGGCTCCTTGACAGAACTCGTAGATCGGGAACATCAGCTTCCTGTCATTGAGGTAGACGGAGTTGGCGCTACTGTGCACCTTCAGTCCGCGCATCCCGAGGACTTTCACCGCCCGCCTCAGCTCACGGACAGCCGCAGCTCCAGCGTTGGGGTCAACGCCAGCGAACGGGATGAGCCTATCACCCGACTTCGCCGCGATGCGCGCGACCTCCTCGTTCCTCATGGTGTAGTTCCTGAACGCCCTGTTCCTGGTTGCCCTGGTGTCCTGCCCGAGGATGACGGCCCTGTCGACCCCCGCCTCGTCCATCTCGTCAACGAGCTGATCGGTCGAGGTGGGGAGACTTGCCATGTCGAGCTTGAAGAAGTCGCAAGCTTTCATTATCGGGCCGTTCTTCTCCATGAACTCTCGGGTCCATGGGTGGACATGGACATCCACTATCATCGTGAGGACGCCGATGAGGCGCAAACATTAACCTTTTTTTGCCGGAGCTTTCGCAACCCTCCTGTGGCCCCGAAGCCCAAGGAACTCGCCGAAGGCGACAGAGCTCCCGACTTCGAACTTCCGTCGTCCGAGGGGAGGCCTGTCAGGCTGAGCTCGCTGAAAGGGAAGCAAGTTGTACTCTACTTCTACCCCAAGGATGACACCGCGGGCTGCACCATCGAGGCGTGCGCGTTTCGTGACAACCTCTCCGCGTTCGGCAGGATGGCCGCGGTGGTGCTGGGGGTCAGCAAGGACTCGCTCGAGTCCCATTCGAAGTTCATCGACAAGTACTCGCTCAACTTCACGCTTCTCAGCGACGAAGAGCTGAAGGCCCACCGCCTCTACGGCACCTGGAAGGAGAAGATCAACTATGGCAGGAAGTACATGGGGACGGAGAGGTCGACGTTCGTCATAGGGACGGATGGGAAAATAAAGAAGATATTCAGGAAGGTCTCGCCGCAGGGCCACGAAGTCCAGGTCCTGGCGGCGCTGAAGTCCTAGGAAATCGGCTTGGGATCGTTCTTCGCCGGGGTGAAGGCAGGGACGCTCGGCGGGTTCCTTTACGTGGGAGGGACTGCAGTGTTCAACGTCATCCTTCTCTATGCTCTCCAGCCAGACGTCATGAAGTTCATCCAGGGGAACTACGACAGCGTCTGCACTACGGGGGTCCCGGTCAACGCGACAAACAGCGTCCAGAGCTGTTTCGCCTCCGTTATAGCGGTGGACGTCCCCTACATCGCTTTCGTGGCGTTCTTCATAGTCCTCGCGTACGCAGGGATATTCGGGATCCTCTACGACTCGATTCCGGGGCTGAGCACGTTCTTCAAGGGAGAAGCGTTCGCGGCGCTTGCCGGGTTCAACCTGGTGATCTTCGGGTTTTCGGCCTATTTCTTCGACACGCCCTCGTCTGTCGCGAGCGGGATATTCATGGCGGCTTGGACGGGAGTCTTCGGCTACGTCCTCGGGCGGCTTTACAAGAGGTACACCCGGCTTGTATCGGTCGCGAGCCAGGACCCGGCCCTCCTGAAGGTGATGGTCGACGGGAGAGACCTCACAGGAAAGACGAGGACCTTCGCCCTCACGTCTAGCCACAAGGTCAGGGCGGAGGTAGCAGAGGACGCCTCGTTCAGGGAATGGGAAACGACAGGAGGGGTGAGCGTGGAGGACTCGAGGTCGTTTGAGACGGTCGTAGAAGTGAACGGCGAAGGGACGCTGAAGGGTGCGGTAACCCGCAAATACTAGACGTCCTGGTTATACAATCGACGAACTTGGCTATCGTTCCTGCCGAAGGTTAAATACCGAACGGTGGGCGTGCCGCCCATGCTCCTGAAATCCGTGCCGGAGGAGCCTTACTGCCTGCAGTCTGAGAAGCATTCTCCTGCAAGGTCGGTGGCGAACCTGATCTGTTATCGGTGCGGCATGTTCCTGGGCGTCGCCGGCGAGTCGAAGCTCGGAACGCTTCTCGATTACTAGGGCGCCTTCCCGAAGAGGCTGGTCAGCGCTCTGAAGCCGTGCTTGGCATAAAAGCGGTTCGCGATCTCGTTCTGCGAGGGGACGTCGGCGACGATTATCTGGGCTCCCATCTTTCTCAGTTCGGAAGACGCATGTTCCAGCATCTCGTTCCCCAGCGCCTTCCTCCTGTGCTCTGGGAGTATGTAGAAGTCACTGATGAACCCCTCCATGTGCGGCTCGTAGAACGTCCTTTCCCGCAACTCCGCCCTCAGGAAACCTATGACCTTGGAGCCTTCAGCCGCCACCATCAGCAGCCTGCCTGAACCCTCGAACGTCGCCTGCACGTACTTTTCTGCCCTCGACTTCGAGTCCGCCACGACGGCGAAGAGCGGGTCGAACTCGTTGTTCAGCCTCTTGGTGCGGACGACCAGGTCGGCGACAGCCGATAGCTCTTCCTTCTTCGCGTGCCTGATCTGCATGGGCATCCCCACGCCAGCTCTGGGGGTTCCCGATTTACGCCTATTCTGGGGGGTCAACTATCGCTCCGCTCCTCCTCAGTGTGCTCATCACCTTCCTGGAGTGCTCGATCATACCCAGCGCCGCGCCGAGCGACTCCTTCGGCGAGATCTTCCTCCTGGCGACGCCGTCTCTGACCGCGGCCTGGCCAACCCTGGCAGCCACCCTGGGGAACACCTCCCACTGGACCATCGTCGGGATGATGTAGTTTTTGCTGAGTCCCTTCTCCCTGGCGAACGCAGCCAACTCCTTCGCCGCGTCAATGACCATGCCGTCGGTGATTGTCTTCGCCCTGACGTCCAGGGCCCCCCTGAATATGGCTGGGAAAAGCAGGCTATTGTTCACCTGGTTAGGGTAGTCTGACCGACCAGTGGCGACTATCTCGGCGCCCGCCCTGTGCGCTGCGTCAGGGAGCATCTCCGGAACAGGGTTGGCAAGGAAGAACGCGATTGCCCTTCTGCCCATGACCGAGACCTCGTTTGGTTTGACCATGTCCGGCCCCTGGCCAGCGGCAGCCACCAGGGCGTCTGCACCGTCGAGGGCCACCCTCAATCCACCGCTGAGCCTGTCCCCGTTAGTGCGGATCGCGATGTCGTACTTCCACCTGTTCTTCAGCATCAGCTGGTCGATGTCATCCCTCTCGGGGTGCAGTATCCCCTTCGAGTCCAGGACGATGATGTCTTTGGGGTCTGCTCCTGCCTTAACCAGCAGGCGCTCTGCAGCGACGTTGGCAGCCCCCGCCCCGAAGAGGACTATCCTGGAGCCGCGAAGCTTCCTCCCAGTGAGTTCGAGGGCGTTGTACAGGGCCGCCAGGGTGACCCCCGCGGTCCCCTGCTGGTCGTCGTGCCACACCGGGATCGACATCTCCCCTCTAAGCCTGTCCAAGATCTCGAAGCACTTTGGGGACTCGATGTCTTCCAGGTTAACCCCCCCTAGGGACGGCTCGAGCGCCTTGACGAATGAGATGAACTCTTCATCGCTCCCCACTTTCACAGGGAGCGGTATCGCGTTCACTCCCCCCAGGTAGTTGTAGATCAGCGCCTTTCCCTCCATGACCGGTAGCGCGCCCTCGGGACCGATGTTCCCCAGGCCGAGGACCCTGGTGCCGTCGGTGACCACCGCTATGGTGTTCCATCTCCCTGTGTATTCGAACGAAAGCTCGGGGTCTGCCTGGATTGCCTTGGAAACGGCGGCGACTCCGGGAGTGTACCAGATCGAGAAGTCGTCCAGCGACCTCACCGGTACCTTGGGGACGACCCCGACCTTTCCGCCGTAGAATTTCGAATATTTCAGCGCCTTCTTGGAGTAGACTTCACGCGGCGGCCTCTTCGTCAACCGTTGGGGCTGCCCAGCTCCGGCTATATGTGTCCTTGCGGGGGCTTCCACGTCCCCTCTGAAGCGCCCGCTCGGCAGAAGAGGACGGGTGGCGCTCACCGGAGTCTGCCTCGGCAGTGTGCCATGGAGAGTCCAGAGCGACGAACGCCGTCGGCTCTTTAAGGGAGGGGTCCGATTCTCACCGTTGGAAAAGGAGGTCGCTCCAAGCGGCAAACGTGCCCCCACACCTATGCGTACTTCTTCGGATTGCTGTCGAACGTCCTT
>JAFLZE010000056.1 GCA_029785685.1 Nitrososphaerota archaeon
CTTTCACGACTCGTTCCGTACTGGAGCGAGCCTCTGTTTTTGTTGGGGGGGTTTGGTTTGCTGTATTCGCAGCACGCTCAAAGTGGCCCGGAGTATTTAACGCGCGGGGGGTTTTCGGGCTTGTGGGCCTGACAACCCCGCCAAGGATTGACATTTCGCAGCTCAGGCTTGACATGGCAAGGGTCCCAGGCTAGACATCAGCGATGCTAGGCTTGACATCTGGGCTCGAAAGGTGACATCCAGAACCCGAAGGGGGACAATTTTTCAGGCCCAAGGGTGACAAATCTGGCCGGCAAGGGGACATTCGTATCTACGGAAAGCTGGGAAGGGGGACATTTTTCGAGCGGAGAGTGACATCGGTCTCTACGGGAGGGAGGGCAAAGGGTGCCATTTTCAGGCGAAGGGTGACATCCTGGACCGGAAGGGTGACAAAATCGGACCCGAAGGGTGCCAAATCAGGAGGAAGAGTGACATCTGGTTTTCGAGATACCTTCCAGTTCCCTCGTCAGGGCCAAAGTCGCGGCGGAACAGTTTCACTCCCGGGTCTGTCGGAATCTCGCCTTCAAACTCCGGGAATTAAGTAGCCGGTCTCTTCAGACGTCTCTTTCGACTCGCTTTGGCCTACGTCACCCTCCCCGACTGGCGCCTGTTCAAGTGGGAGTATGTCGGCTCGATCTACGGGGCCTCCAAGCAGGACGTCCCCCGCGTGGTCCTGAAGGAGCTGATGGACAACTTCCTGGACGCGGCAGGCGCCCAGGGCGTAGACCCTCGCATCCAGGTGGAGATTTCCCCGGACAAAGACTCGAAGACGCTGGAGATTAGGGTCAGGGCAAACACCCACTGGGAGAAGGAGAGGATCGAGCTCGTCTTCTCCTCCCCGTTCGGCTCGTCGGTCAGCAGCAAGAACCTGGTCAAGCTCCCGAACCGGGGGCTCTTCGGCCAGGCGATGAAGGTGCTTCAGGCCCTCCCCTATACTCTGGCGATGGAGCAGGGCTTCCCGCTCCCCCAGAGCCTCCCGATCCGTGTCGAGACAGCCTACGGCGGCAAGAAGCACGTCTTCTCGATAGGGGCGTCCGTAGACGAAAGGAACAGGAGTGCCACGCCTGTCCTGGAATCGTCCATGCCGGGAGACGCTCCCGCCGAAGCGTGGACCGAGGTCGCCGTGGAACTCCCCTTCACGTACGACCTGGGCAGATGGTCGATAGAGAAGCTCATGAGAGGATTCCTGGTCCTGAACCCGAGCCTCACCCTGCAATGCTTCGTGAAAGGCTCCCCCGGCCAGTCGACCGGGGGACTTCCGGTCAAGCATAGACGGGTCACCCCCGGCAGGCCTGCCGTCCTCTCCTACAGCCCGGCGCAGTTCAAGGACGCCCTGTTCGCGCAGAGGGTGCCCAACCCCGACATGACGGTGAGGGAGTTCATCCAGGGGGGCCGCGGGTGGAGGGGGTTCAGGGGCTTCCAATCGGAGGAGTCGATAGCCGAGGTGCTGAAGGCGGTAGGGGTGGACGGGGAGACCAGGCTCAGGGACCCTGCCCTCGGCTCCGACTCTGCGACGAGGCTCTTCAGCGCGGCGGTGAAGAGGGCGGAAAGGCTGCGTGGGAGGGCGCGCCTCGGCTACAAGGACCTGACATGTCTGAGGGGAGAACTCGCCGAGAGGCTCGCCCAGATGGTGGCGCCTGGCGAAGGAGGCGGGGCGAGGTACAGCAAGCCGAGGCGAAAGGGGGACGCCAAGCGTCCGTGGATGATGGAAGCAGCGGTGGTCCCCATCGTTCACAGGACGTCCGTGCCTCCGGAGATGGCTTCCGAAATCATCGTGGGCGTCAACGGGAGCCCGCTGTTGAAGAACCCGTTCGCCAACTACAACCTGAGCAGCGGCAGGAGCAAGTGGGCGAGCACCAACGATCTGCTGAAGGACCTGCGGATGCCCGTGATTTGCGCCATCAACATCTCCGGACTGGTCGAGCCGCTCAGCCCAGACAAGGCCGAGATAGACGAGCACGAGTATCTCTGGGAGTACGAGGTGAAGATCTGTTCCCTCCTCCTGCCCTACAGGAAGAAGCGCAAGGGAGGGCCGAAGGCGCACAGCGAGATGATTGACTGGCTCCAGAAGGAGCTCGAAAGGAGGAAGGCCGGTTTCAAGGACGGGAAGCCCCTGGACTGGGTGCCGCAGCAGTCCCTCTGGTACAAGGCTCGGAACGACTACCTCGTCAGACGTCCGGGCGAGTCCGAGCCTGACGTGTCCAGGAAGTACTTCATCGAGAAGGTCCGGCAGATATGTGCGGTGATGGGGGTCAGCCGTGAGAAGCTGGGGATCTTCGCGGCGGAGCGGGCCATCCTTTACTTCAGGGGGAGCAGGACAGGGGTGTCCCTGGAATCGATAGCGGAGGTGTTCAAGTACGGATCGGACGTCATCGCTATCGAGAAGGAGGGAATCTGCGTCATCTTGGAGCCCCTCGCCGCCGAATACGGTATAGCTCTGCTGAATTCAAGAGGGCAGCTGGTCGACTATGCCGAACAGGTCATAGTAGAGGCGCGGAAGTCAGGCGCGAGGGTCTTTCTCCTCACAGACATGGACGACGCCGGCTTCGTGATAGCCAACAACCTCGGGGGGATAGCCAGGCTCGGCGTGGACTCCCGCATGATCCAGGAACTCGCTCGGGAAATGGGACATGCGACCACGGACGAAGTCAGGGAGTTTAGGAAGGGAATCGAAGAGAAGGCGAACTTCTACTTCACCAATCTGGAGGAAGACCAATATCTGGAGCTGGGGTGGACTGCCAAGGAACCCCCAAGCAGAAAGGACCAGATGACGAGGATTGAGATAGACGCCGTCCTCGCCTTCGTGGGACGGGAGCAGTTCTGGGCATACCTCCTGACGAGGATGATGGAGTTGGCCCCGGAACGCGACCTGACGAGGTCTCTAAGGGACCCCGCCGAGCTGGCGGAGCTGGCCCTTCCGTCTGAAGTGAAGGAATACGTCGACCATGTGAGGGAGACCTTCCGGGCGCCCATCCAGCGCAGGATTGAGAAGCGATTCGAGGGATACAGGAAGTGGCATGGGGGCTTTCAGGATTTGGAGAAGCTAGAAGGCGGAATAGCCGAGGCGGCTAGGACGGAGGCTGAAACCGATACCAAGGCGCTCCTCCCGCAGATGGAATCAGAAGTGCGGAAGGTCATCGAGAGACTAGGAAACTCCATGCCGGAATCGGGCTAATTTCCTTCGGTCTCCGGGCTAGCCTGTTAACTGCAAGAAGATTCACACTTATGGCCAGGCATGAGTGGTCATCGGTCGCACGCGCCGTCGTCTACTGCCTTTCATAATCCCATGAAAGGCGGCGAGTCCAGACGCCCTCCAGGCGGGTTCCAATCAAGAGGCTAGCTGGGGAAAGGTCAGCTATTCCTGAGCGGTGGGGTTTGTCGCTTGGGGGGCTGTTTGGATCAGGGGAAGACCCCAGGCGAAAAAATCCTTCAAAAAATATATTGGGAGATCGGCGGGAAATATCCGCAACGAACTCCCTGGCAACCCTGCCAGCTGGGGGTTGCAAAAAATAGTCAATGGAAGATATCTAAACTGGCGTTATGGCATCCTAGGAGATTCGCTTGTGGTCGTCCCTAGGCGCCATCGTACCTTTCGTTGCCGTCGTCCTTCAGTCCAGAGAGAGAAACTGAGTTAGGCGCTTCATACTACGCTCAAGGTATTTAACGCGCCGTCGAAGGGTTGCCAATCTACGACAGGGTTGCCACCTGAAACGGGCGTTTTCTGCTTGATTTTGGCAACCCTAGGGACGGAAATGGCAACCCTGCGGTTCAAGGTTGCCAACTAACACCTAAGGTTGCCAAATTCGGCTCTGGCGTGCCACTCGAGGGGGCCAGCCCAGGGCGATCTCACTCGAATTCCGAGCGGTCCTTCTCCGTCTGCTTGATGATGTACTGAATTACGAAGACGGTAACTTCGCTGTGATGTGGCACCCATGTAGTCAGGACGCGGCCTCCAATCTTTTTCTTGAATGTGATGTGCTTACCAGACCTTACCTCTTCAAAGCCGTTTGACTTGAGAACGTCGATGACCTTACGACGACGCAGGGGACGAAGTCTTGCCATGTAGGATGCTTTCCGGTATCTTCACGGGTATGTTGGACAGCGACAAGGACATCAGCTCGTCCAGCGAAGGCTTCCGCGTATCGGGGTCTCGGAGGTACTCGTTAATCAGATCAACCAGGTTCTCTTTGACTTCCTTCTCGGTCAGGCCCTGTGTGGCCACGTCGAGGATGGGAGAAGAGGCTACGAACCACTTTCCTTCTCTGGTGATGAGAATCGGGACAGGGACCTGAAGCGTCATGTGAACGATGAGGGTGGGTCCATGTATAAGGGCTTTGCCGAGAATGCCATGTACGTTCCAGCCGGCATGATGGTCCCCCTGACGCCTCGCACTCGTGCAGGTTCGAAGACCTCTTTCATGACCTTCCACCGAATTACGCCCTTTCAGCCTTCGTCGGCCTAGAACGGTTTCTGCCTCTCGTTAAATGAGTCGAACCATTCCAACTCCGAAACAGAATGGAGGCTCCCGAGCAGGTCTACGCTACGGTCAGCGTCGCTGAATTGAAGGCCCTGGCGCGGCGACTGCTTCCCGAATCCAGCCCGACGCGCGCGGTCGTCGAACGCCAGCCAGACCTTGTTCCGTTCTCAGACTACTTCGTCCTAGCCAAACTCGTCTCCCGCCAGCTCACCTGGGAGCTCTCGCGGGCCTCATGATCGCCTCGGTCTTCGAGTCGTCCCACCAGTTCACGAAGTCCCACCCCTTCTCCATCAGGGCCTTGGCCTCCTCCCTGGAGACCACCTTGGACCCTCCGTTCACCCCCAGCTTCTCCTCCCACTTGGCGTCTATCATTCGCTCTACCTCCTCCTCGGGAAGCGCTGACAGGTCCCCCATCTTCCCGACCTCCTCCTTTGCGTACCCCGACCTCACGAGCAGCTCCGTTCTGATGATGCTTAGGACTGTGTCCTTGGTGACGCCCGCGCTCCCTCCGGTCTCAAGGTACCGCTGAGAGGCTTCTGCGTACTGGGCCCGCATCGCCTCGACAGTCTCCTGGGGGAGGCTCTTGTGGAGGGTATAGACGTGCTCCATGTCCCCGGAGTGCCCCATCCAGAAGACTACGAAGTCGCGCGAGACGACCCCTCTCGCCGTGGCGTTGAGGAGCATGTTGTGGTCGAAGTACCTCCTCAGGATATAGGGCCTCCATCTGAACCCCGCCTCCCGGATGGCGGAGCGGATCAGGTCTCTCACGTTCTCCACCGTGATCAGGTCCCCTCGCTTCTTCGAGACCCTGTCGCCGAACTTCGGCCTCTCCTGAACCTGGGTGGCGTACTTCTGCGTCAGCAACGCCGAGTCGGGAGCGAGCTTCTCTCCACGCATCATCCTCAGCTCGAGGTACTGCTTGACGAACTCGCACCCCTGGGCGTTGAGGAAGGTCAGGTACTCGTGCCCGAGTTTGGAGATGGGCGCCCTCACCCGGACGAGCGCCGGGACCGTCGTGAAGGTAGCCTTCCTCGCCTCGGGGTCCCACTCCAGCTCGGGCAGGTCCCTCAACCTCAGCCCGTCGGTGGTGGAGCCCACGACCTCGGGTCTCACGGAAGTGAACGCGACGAGAGCCACCGCCACCTTCGCCCTGATGTCCTTCGCCGCCAGGATCCTTGACAGCTCCTCTTTCGCCGGAACCACTTCGTTCGCTATGGTGGGCGTCTCGTTCAGCCTAGGGATCTTCACCCTGATCTCCCCCACAGGCCTCAGGTTGAACCTGAGCCACGACTTCACCGCTTTGACCGCGCTCTCGATGTAGCCTCCGGCGTTCTCGCGGGAGTCCATGTCGTTGATCATGTCCACAAGGAAGTCGCGTATTCCTCTCCTGTCAAGCTTCGCCACGTCATGAGGGGTGGTGTGGTAGCGGTCGCAGGCGTAGCCGAGCCTCCTCAGGTAGACCTTGGCCGTCTTTTTCGACCCCTGAGAGACCTGGCCGAACCAGCGTGCGACGTCCCTGTCTTCGAGCATCGCGGTGTACTTGCTTTGACTTCCCTGCATGGTCAGGTCAACTCCCGTAGACAGTAACGGTAGGGGCGTTTAACGGGCCGGACGGAAATAGACCCTGGAGGATATGGGCCGGAAGGGATTCGAACCCTTGGCCTCCCGATTATCAGTCGGGTGCTCTAGCCAAGCTGCTCCCCCATAGGGACTGAGCTACCAGCCCAGCCCCCGGGGCATGTGACATCCTCTATAAGCGTGCGAGCGCTTGCGACCCGAACGAGGCTCCTCGGCCTGGGAGCCAATCCCTCCTAGTTTAAAACGCCCAGATGGGGCGTCGCCGAGTGTGGGCCGGTAGTTCA
>JAFLZE010000057.1 GCA_029785685.1 Nitrososphaerota archaeon
CCGTTCGGTGCAGAGTATGTGATGGTTGTGCCTGTGGTGAATTTGGGTGAAGCACCGGCCGATACCATGCCCCACTGGTCTCCAGTAGGCAGTCCAGACTCGGCAAAGGTGACATTGAAGCGCTTGTCAAAGATCACAGAGACAGTCCCTGAGCCAGGGTTCGGGCCGTACAGTTGACCGTTTGCCGGGTCGAAGGACAACCCCTGTAGTCCGCCGCTGGAAAGTGCGAACGACGTTGTACCGCCTTCGAAGCCCATGGCAATCGACCCGGCGATAGCGCCTGAACTAGGGTCGAACGCTGTCACATTCCAGGACACAAAGGGTGAGCCGAGGGAAGATGCGAAGTAGACGTACCCGTTCGCGTGGTCATAAGTCACTCCGACTGGATAACAGGTGTTCGATTCATACGTGAGGCCGCAAGGTATATCGATGACTGACGACGTATTAGCCTGTGGATTGACGACGTCGACCGGGTAGGTGATTCTTCCATATCCGCTGCTCCCGCCTTCCTCATAGATGGTCCCATTCGGCACAATCCCGGCGGTATCTGCGCCCACTACCGACACGTCGTCATTGGGAATCGGTATCCTCGCCACAACTGCGTTCGTGCTGTTTATCGCGTACATGTCCTCGTGTCTTAACGCCACGTTGGAGCCGCAGTACCAGACAGTGACGTACATCAGACCGTCGTTACTGTCGAACAGGGGCGCAAACGTCCAGCAGCCCCCAAGGCTCAGTGGAGCCGTGAGCGAATCGTTTGTCGCATTGATGATCTCGACAGATTCGGTGGCGCCGTACTGCCCAGTCACATAGATTTCGTTACTGGAAGGGTCATAAGCGATGGCGTTAGCCCCAAACCCATCAGGTAGCTGGACCTGCTTCAACATCGTCCCGTTTTCTGTGTCAAGGACGGCGACAACGGGCGCAGGACAACTTGAAGACGTAATGTACAGATACCCATTCTTTGTGTCGAAGGTCGACGCCGGGGCATAGAGCCCACACTGAGTGTCAGCAGGAGGGAGCACTGTCACCGACTTCACCACCCTGTCTGTGCTCGGGTTGACCTCGAACACTGTGGTGTTGCTGCCATCGACCACAGCAGACACAAAAATTATCCCGTTGGAGGGGTCAACCGTTATCGAGGTCGGCGTCACGGCGCCGCCGAACGGACCGGGCGCGTTTCCAGGGAGTAAGGTGTTGTTGTACAGCAAGAGCGTGTTTTCCACGTAACCTGCCGTGTCGTTGGGTGGTATTCCTCCAGAGGAACTCGGCTGCGATAGAGTTGTGGCTAGCTCCGGCGATGCGTTGGAAGGCGAGGCGTTGCTATGGTGGAGTATCACGGCGCCAGATACGATGCCTATGATTGTGCTGGCCGCGCCGGAGAAGACCCCCAAGAGCGCTCCGCTGAGATATTCGAGCGCGGAGACAGCCCAGCTCATGAACGAAAGACCGCTCTGAACCATAGCCCCTGGCGACATCGTGAGACCCGAAGGCGAATCTTCGGGGACGAGCTTGGCCACCAGGACACTTCTTTCCACGTATCCCTGACCTGACTGGGGCTGGGAGGGTGGGGTGGAAGAGGGAGGATGCAGGAACCAGTTCGACGCACTTGCGATGGGGACGAAGGGACCAAGCGCCATCAACACGGTCACGAAGACGGCGAGGGCCCTCATCCTGCCTGTCGCAGAGCGCCTATGCATAGGGAGCGGTGTCAAGGATCGCCCCTTCGCACACAAACCCACGTCCCGCTCGCCTCTGACCCTGTTGCGCGAGATAGAGAGCGCCGGCTCCCCATGAGCATCTCGCTGACTGCGGCTCAGCCAAAATATAAGAGGCAGTTTTCCTGAAACCAGTAAACCCGCATTTCGGAACCCCCATGGAGCGCACAGGAACCGACCATCGGGATGAGCGTTCAGACACAGCCTGCGACGGTGGCGCTCGATGGCGGCGAGGCTGGCCGAGGGACGCGACTCCCGCCTAGGTCGTTGACCGCGCATGACTCTGCTTCGCGACGGCGCTTCGCCTCGGTGGTGTGCTCTGGCTCGTCAGGGCGCGCCAGGTTGGTTCTAGGGAGCGGGGACAGACTCGGAACTGCTCGCAGCAACCGTGGACCCGTGGCCTTTGGTTGGAGCCCTCTGAGCAAGACAGAAGATGAAACAGATGCCGAAAGGTTCGACCCCAACGGGTGCGTCTGAGACGTCGGCCGACCCGTCTTCACTCTGCCGCGCAAGTCGCGCGTCTCCAGTGAACCCAGGTTAGCCTAGTCATTCCCAGGTGTGGCCGCTTTGAACCGGCAACCGCAGAGAATCGTGGGAGCTAGAAATCCGGCGGCAGGTCAAGCCGTCAAACATACGACTTGGCGGTCGAATCGGCCATGAAAATCGGCGCGCTTGATGCAGATCAGCGGGTCCCGCGACACCGCTCCGGTCGCGCATAGGGTGTTGAGTTCTCCCCTTCCCGGTTAGCCAAAATCACTCAAGAACAGAAAGGACCGAAGAGGTATAGGATTACAACGGCGTACTGGTCAGATTGAATGGCAACGTGAGCGAAACGTGGTATGATGGGAAGGAGGACGCCCTCGGGATACAACTGAAGAGTAAGGGCTACTGGAAGAGCGCCGAAGTCTCCAAGAACGTGGCAGTAGACTTGTCTGAAGACGGTGACATAATCGGGGTAGAGATCCTCGGAGCTAAACGTCCCTTCAAATAGGACGCTCCACTTATTGTTTCCAAGGTATCGAAGAAACGCGATTCATAAACAGACGGAGTCGGATTGGCGCGACTGGCGAGGATTTGGGTTCCTCTCATTCAGCGTTGGTTCGGAACTCACCATCTTCATGAACGGAATCCTTTCCGGGCAGGGACTCCGTGGGGTGTATTTCCAATCCAAAACTTGTGAACATCGCCAAGGCGGGAATGCATGACGCGCCACCGAACTCCTTCCTCGCGAGGGCGCGGGGGGCTACAGCTTCGTCTGGACGGTGGCCTCGCCGCGGAGGACCCCCCTGGCCCTCAGCCACCCCAAGAGGGAGTGCCCCGACGAGGACGCCACGGAGAGCCCGACCAGGGCGAGGGACGCGGACCTGAGGAGCGCCATCAGCTGCGGCCAGGTCCAGGCCCAGGTGGGGCACCAGGTAGGGTCGTTCCCCGACGCCGGCGGACAGGAGCCCCCGCCGATCACGCTCGGCTGGACGAACCAGGTCAGTATGATGAGGGCGTTGAACGCGTCGAAGAAGTAGAGGGCAGGGGTGGCGACCCCCAGGACGGCTATCACCGGGACAAGGGTCACGTTGAACTGAGGGGCGTAGATGTAGGTCCCGAGCAGATAGGCGGTGAGGGCGAGGAAGCTCCGTGGGACCAGAGGCATCTTCATGGTGTAGATCCTGAGCAGGAGGAGCGCCATGACCGCGTACCCGAAGTCTTTGGCCAGGTGGGAGAACGGGTTCGAGAACCACGGGATCCAGATGTACCAGGCGTCCTCCAGCCCCCACCCCGAGAAGTAGCTGACGAACTGCTGGAACCACCCGAAGTTGAACAGCGCTATGGGGACGAAGCAAACCCCGGCGGCTGCGAGCGAGACGGCGAGGTATCTCAGCCGCGGGCTCCTCCCGGCCAGCTCGAGGAGGAAGACGGGGAGGAGGACGACCGCTATCCCCTTGGTGGCAACCGCCGCGCCCAGGAAGACCGCCGACCAGCCTGGCCTCTTCTCGACGAAGAACTGGAGAGCGAGGACCACGAAGAGCGCGTCGAAGAGGTCGAAGTTGTACACGCTGTAGATCAGCATGCTCGGGAGGAAGAAGTAGACAGGGTTCAGCTCTGTCCCGAGGGCCCTGGAGAGGCGCCAGGTCGACCACCCCATGACGGCTCCCGCCGCAAGGCTGAGGACGCTGAAGGCGTCGTAATAACCAGTGTATAGACCTCCGACAACACCAGAGACGTACCCGCCGACGACTCTCGCCATGTAGAGGAAGAGCCCGGAAAGGGGAGGATACTCGAGGAAGGTGCCGGGTGAAGAGTCGGGGACCTGCCCCGCGGCCACCCACCCCCGCCCCCAGAAGGAGGCGATGTCGCTGTAGATGTTGGGGACGCTCAGGTTGGAGTGCACGAAGGCGCTGAACAGGACAGCCGCCACCGCCGAGCTCATCGCCGCCCACATCAGGCGCCGGTCAGCCATGGGTCGTCGGTCGGCCGTCCGTATAATATGGTTGCGCCCGGACGGAGGCGCGGCTCTCCTTTCCGGGAGCAGGGCGCCCCTCCTGGGGTCGGCGCCGCAAGAACGGCATAGATTATTATACCGTGAAGAGACCCGCACCCTTGTTGGTAACGATCGCGCTGCCTGACCTGTCGACGACGTTCCTCATTGCCTCCATAGTCCCGATCATCATCGGGTTCATAGTCGGGGTGATAATCAGGAACGCCATCAAGATCGGGATAGCGATCGCCGTGCTGGTCGTCCTCCTGATCGCCGTGGGGATCCTCACCCCTTCCCAGGTGCTGACGCCGCTCGCCAGCCTGGTGAAGTCAGGGTCGACGCAGGCCGCCGTCACCGCATACGCCAACAGGGTGGCCGGATACCTCCCCTACTCGTCCGTCACCTTCCTGATAGGGCTGGCGGTAGGGCTCTGGAAGGGCTGAGCCGAGCGGCGCACCCACTGCCTCTGACCTGATCTCCAGTTTCAGAGTCTCCCTGACGGCGCCGGAAAGCTCACGCGACGGTCAGCCGACGACCCATTCTTGCGGCGGGCCCTGGACGCCGGCGCAGTCTACCACTCCCTCGACCCTCCGCAGGAACGACGGGCAGGCGAAACAGACGAGGAAGGCGACCTCCTTCTTCAGCACCGGGCAGTCGACGCTCTCCTTCTTCATCCTCGAAATCGCCTTCGGGCTCGCCGCCCCCTTCAGCTCCGCCGACACGACCTTGGGGACCTTCTTGGGCTTGGCCGAGGGGTAGATGTTCACCTTGAACTTCGTCTCTTGAGACACGAGGTTCCCTTCGCGGCGACGGGATAAAAGCCTGAGGGTTGTCGGTTCTGTTAACTCCGTGACGGGTTCATCTCCCTGTTAACTGTCGTCGGGTTACGAGAGACCTATCTCTTGCCGTAAACTACGCCGTGGTCGCAGACCCTGTCGAGCAAGATGGTATTCGTCTCATCGACTGGAAGATAGAGAAGTCTACATTTCTGGCCGAAGTCATATGCCCATAACCCTCCGAGCTGCCCATGCTTGGGTTTGCCTAGTGTTCTAGGGTCCTCGGCCTGAGTAAGGTCTCTTATTGCTTTCTTGATACGCGTTTGAAGTTCTCCAGAGGCGTGTTTGTACCCTCTCTTGAACTGATTCGAAGGGTCTGTCTCCCACACCAAGCGAAACTACTCCGAGTCTAGCCAATCAAACAGACTATCGATGTTGCTAAAATGTCTCGATTCTCCCTTGCTCCGCTCCTCTCTGCTAACTTTCACTTCCATGTCCTCGATAGGACTAATCTCCTCCACGTTGGAAACAAATCCGATTAAAGGGGCTCCTGAGTTTATGTTGGCGTATCCGGTTGCGCTTCTAACCCATTCCACCGCGGAGGTGGTATTCGCATAGCATACACTCGCGTTGCTAGACATCATTTCTTAGTTTCCTCCTTTGAGCCTCTTAGTAGTTTCTCGGGGGACTTCTGCGAAGATGCTGACTCCCCAATTAGCATTATACAACGGCTCATCATTAGGAAGGAAGAACGCTTTCTTAGTCTCGGGGTCAATTCCTCTAGATACCTTGTTCAAAACAAGTCTTATCTTGAGTCGAGTCCCGTCTTCCAAATCGTAGACATTAGGTTCTTCCCTGACAACTTTAAACTCCAAGTCCTCTGCCTCGATCTTCCCCTTTGGACTATCGATAACTGATATAGTCCTCTTCTTGTTAGGCAAAGAGAACAAAACCTCCTTTCTCTCTGGCCTTATAAGTGTGCTCCGGACTTCGGATACAGTTACTGCGTTCACCTTGGGTCACACTCTCAATTGAGGGGCCTCTGGCTTAAAACACTACCTTTTGGAAAAACTAGGACTGCAGAGAGGATGCTATCTAGGAGTCAAGACCTGGGTTTCCAACCTTTGTGTCATTTAGACTCGATGGCATCCTGAAAAACAACCCGAACACAACCAACAGTGTCGCAGAGCACCGCGACTATTGCAAAGGACGGGCATTGGATGCTGAAGAGAGAGTCAAAGACCTTGAGAGGAGATTGGTCGATGCCTATACCGCCTTTGACAGAATGCAGCAACGATTCGAGAATATGGGGCAGAGACCCCCGAAAGGTCAGGGGCAGATCGAAGAATGAACGTGGTGAAATGCCCCAAG
>JAFLZE010000058.1 GCA_029785685.1 Nitrososphaerota archaeon
GAGAGCAGCGATCAACTTCCTCCAGTCCGGGATACCGGCCCAGAAGGACGAGGAGATGACTTCGTCCGAGGCGGTCGACGCGTTCTTCGGCGCACCGGATGTGAGGGGGGCTCTCAGGGCGCTGAGATCGTACCCGGGGGCGCCGAGGGATAAGCTCAGGGACATCTTCACCGCGGTCGTGAAGTCCAGGGTGCACGAAGAACGAAAGTCAGCAGCATTGGATGTCATCTCCAGGGCGGACGTCGTGATGGGGAGGATCATGCGCGGGAAGGACTGGAGGCTTCTCAGATACCTGGACCCGATGCTCGCTTCGGAGCTGTGGAAGGCGCTGGGGGACGGTGGTCCGAGATACACGCTCGACGGGGCCCCCTGGCCCCTTCAAGTGAGAATCTGGAACGACTCGAAGAAGTTGAAGGAGATTGCCGCGCTCGCCGCGGAGCGGCTCTGGACCAGCCAGAGGGGATTCTTGGTCCGCGATATGCCTTACGTCCTGCTTCTCTGCTCCGACGCGAGGTTCAGGGGGGAGTTCTTGAAGGGACTTGGCCTCGGAGAGAATTATGACCTCTTCCTCGCCAAGGAATCGTCAAGAAGCCACGGCCGCTAACCTTGGGTAACGTCAGGACGCGACGGCTTCTTTCCAGTCAGCGTAGAACCTGCTTAGGGCCCCTGCGAGGGGGCTCGCTTGGTCCATCCTGAATATTCTGATCCTGTTGAATCTCTTTTCCGTCAGTATGCCTGCGTTTGTCAGAAACTCCAGGTGCTTGGCCGTGGCGCTGTGAGAGAGCCCCGACCTGCGCATGATCTCAGAGATGTTCAGTTCTCCTGTCTCCAGCATGACGGTAAGGACCTTGGTCCTCCCGTAAGAGGACATCAGCCTCTCAAGCTCTAACGTCGGCGACCATCCCCTTTTCGAGCTCCCCCATCAGTTCCTTGGCCGACACCAGGGAAAGCCCGATCATGGTTGTCCTCCCCCTCATCCCCTTTCCGGAGAGCTGAGCCTCTATGATCCCCTTCCTGGCTAGCTCGTTGACGTCGCTCCACACCTGCGTGTGGCGATAGGCCGTTATCCCCTTTCCCTCACAGAGAGCGGAGTAGCTCTTCTCCACCTCCCCTATGGTGACGTAGGTTGAGTCCCCCTTCTTCAGGAGCGTGGAGATGGCCATCAACAGGACCTTCTGATGGGTCGTGAGATAGGAGAGCTCTTCCTTCCTGAGCTGTGGAGGGAGCGACGCCTTCGCAGACCGTATGTGCTCAGAGAGGACCCTGGGAGACTCCGAGTCGTCAGCTAGCTTCCCTGCCCTCCAGACCAGATCGAGGGCATAGCGGGCATCTCCATAGGTCCCGGCTATGTCCGCCGCCAGCTGTATGACGTCGTCGTCCAACGCACCATCGCTGAATGCTTCAGCCCGCGAGGATAGTATGTCGGCCAACTGCTCCGATGGGTAGCTTTCCAGCTGTACCTCGTTCCACTGCAGCGAACTCAGGGTGCTCAGGTCGACCTTCTTCAGATAGTCGGTCGTCTTCGAGATCAGCAAGGAGGACAGGACCTGGCTCCCCGGAGCCATCTCCCTGAGCCTAGTGATGGTGTACAACGACGACGGGTCGGACAAGACCAGGGTGTCGACCTCGTCGAAGGCTATGATGAGATGCGTCCTGTTGCTCCTGAGCTCCTCCACCAGCGCTGTCAGGAGTTCCTCGAAGCTGTACCCCCTCGTGGGATAGTTCTGGCCCAGGGACTTCAGGGCCTTCACCATTATCGCCTGAAGGGTCCGGTCAATCCTGCAGTTGACGTGCACTGCCTTCACGAGGTTCCCGTAAAGGGTCGCTTTCTTTGGCAGTGACTCCAGGAGCAGCTTCTTCGCGATCATGGTCTTCCCTGATCCCACGGGGCCGGTTATCATCACGGTCTGGCTGGCCTTGGACGCGTTCTGGGCAACCCCCTGGAAGTATAGCTCGAGCTTCTTCAGCTGCGCCTCCCTGTGGGGGATCTGGTGTGGGAGGTACTCCTGGAGCAGTATGGCCTCGTCCCTGAAGACCGAGCGAGGGGCTGTCATGAGAAGGATAGGCGATTATTCTGTTTCGGTTTATAATGTTGATTATGCGCTCGAGTGAATGGCCGGCAGAGGGTTCGCCGAAAGTATTACGGCAAAGGAAAAAAGAGACAGGTGAACGCGCAGGGCGTTGAAAGCGGTCAGGTTTCACAAGCACGGCGGCCCCGAAGTCCTACAGTACGAAGAAGCGCCTGACCCTGTCCCAACATCAGACGACGCTGTCATAAGGGTGAAGGCCTGCGCGCTAAACCATCTCGACCTGTGGGCGAGGAACGGGCTCCCGAACGTCGCGATTCCATTGCCCCACATCTCAGGGAGCGACATCGCAGGGGTCGTGGAGCAGGTCCCCCCAGAAGAGAAAATCTTCTCGAAAGGAGACGAAGTTATCGTCAACCCCGGAGTGGGCTGCGGTCGGTGCGACAGATGCATGAGGGGGAAGGACGACCAATGCAAGGACTATACTATCATCGGATATGGTCTGGACGGCGGCTACGCGGAGCTGGTCAGGGTGAGGAGGGACCACCTGCTGAAGAAGCCCCTCGGCATGACATTTGAAGAAGCAGCTTCCTTCCCTCTTGTATTCGAAACGGCCTATCATATGTTGAAGACCAAGGCTGGCCTAGTCGCAGGGGAGACTGTCCTCGTGCTCGCGGCCAACTCCGGCGTGGGCTCGGCGGCAATCCAAGTGGCCAAGCTCTTCGGCGCGAGGGTCATCGCTACTGCGGGCGACCTCGACAAAGCAGAGCGCGCGAGGGAGCTGGGCGCTGACGAGGTGATCGACCACTACAAACAGGACGTGCTAGCGGAGGTTAGGAAGTTGACCGACAAGAGAGGGGTCGACGTGGTGGTGGAGCACGTCGGCAGGGCGACCTGGACCGGGAGCTTGAAGGCCCTCAACAAGGGCGGGAGGCTCGTGACCTGTGGGGCGACCACCGGAGCCGAAGTCTCTACTGACCTGAGGTACGTCTTTAACAGAGAGCTCACAATCTATGGCAGCTTCATGGCGGGGATCGGAGAGCTTCCGGAAGTAGTGAAGCTCTTTGAGAGTGGGAAGCTGAAGACGGTCGTGGACTCCGTGTTCCCGCTCGAGAAAGCCGCGGAAGCCCAGACGTATATGGAAGGGAGCAGGCACTTCGGAAAGATAGTCCTGAAGGTCTAAACTATCTCGTATGAATGGGTGATCTTCGCGGTGGGCTGAAGAGTGGCCCCCACGCTGCAGAACTTCTCGGTGCTGTCATCTATGGCCTCTTCGACGTGCTTGGTCTCCAGGTCCACACCAGACAGCACATAGTTGATGTGGATGGACGTCCAAGGCTTCGGTAGGCCGTGTTCCGGCCTCTCCCCCGACAGCTGGATCTTCAGCGAAGTCAGCCTCTGCTTTCTCTTGTTCAGGATGGCCACTATGTCCATCCCGGTGCATGCTCCCAGTGAAGTGAGAAGTGCCCTCATCGGGCCGATGCCCCGCTGGACGTCTCCGGCAGAGTCATAGACTACGGTGTGTCCTGCGTCGTCCGAACCCAGGAAGACGTTGCCTTCGGTCCATTTCACTTCCGCCAGCCACTTTTCTTTACTCGACTTTTACCACCATTGGCCTCGACTTCTCATGTAGCTCCCCCTTCTCAATGAAGCTCCTCCGTCCCCACTTCACTTTCAAATCGACGATGATCTTGTGCGTGCCGCTTCCGAGGACTGAGGCTGGGAAGGAGAAATCTTTCTCCACGTCTAGCATCTTAGATTTCGCGTCCTCCACGTTCAGGGGTATTTTTGGCGGCCCGCCGTCTTCGGGGACTATCATCGCCCAAATCCTGTAAGGGAGGTCGGGGTCTCGGCTCCAGTAGAAGCTCGCCCTCCTGACCTTTTTCTTGGTTTCCGTGATCTTTTTTGTCGAAATGGCCCCCTGAGACTTGATGGAGACATTGAATGTGAGCCTGAGTATCTTGTCGAAGTCCTCCCATGCAACCGTCCAGACGTCTGGTTGGAAAGCCTCGCGGAGCCCGCCGACCACCCTGAAGGACGCGTTGACCCTGACAGTGTCGCCGATGGAGTAGGATTTCTGGTCTGAACTCAATCGGATCTGGTCTATCTTGGTCGCGGGCCAGGAGTAGTCGCCTCGCCTGCTCTTGAGAGACAACAGGAGCGGGCCGCTCCTGCCGTCGATTAAAGGTTTGAAGCCGAAGCCAGGGACGAGCGTCCTGACTTGGCGGGATTTCAAGCTTCTAACCCCTAAATAATGTCCAATGAATCGAAGCCACGACCGGAACTGGAAGTACCTCAGAAGGAAAAACATCCTCACATTCCCGCTCGCAAGATCCTCGACAGGATCATCCTCGGGGGGAGCGATGGAACGATAGAAGGACTCGCCACCACGGCAGCTCTGAATGGGACCGGAGTCGGATTCGGCACAATTGCGGTCGCTGGACTCGCCTTTGCAGTGGCGGGGGCCATCTCCATGTTCGCTAGCGCCTATCTTTCCCAGAGATCGGCGCGCAAGTCGTTCGAGATCGACGCTGCCAGGGAGAAGATGGAGATTGAAACCGAACCAGAGGAAGAAAAAAGTGAGATGGTGGCCCTCCTGAAACGCGAAGGATATGCGGACGAGGAGGTGGATGTAATCATGAAGAGGTTGACGAGGGACAAGGGGCTCTGGCTAAGAGAGATGCTTCGCAGAGAGCTAAGAGTCAACCCCGAAGATGTAGGTTCAGACCACCTTTCTGGGGCGGCTGCCGCGGGGGTCTCTTTTCTCCTCCTGGCTTTGCTCGCAGTTTCTCCATATGTCCTTTTAGCAGGCCGCGTCGACGCGCTGACCGCCTCTGTTTCGCTTTCGCTCTTCGCCTTGTTTGCTCTTGGTTCTAGGGTGTTCATCCCTCGGAACTTCAGCCCCTTGGCCGGATTGGAATCCGCTGGGGTTGGGGCCCTGGCGGGGGCGGTCCTCTATCTGGTGGGGCTCCTCATCTCCAGCCGCTGAAGAGATTCATTAACCGGCGGGCACTGCCTCTCTCTTATGTCGGAGGGAGTTCCTGGTCCTGAGCCTGTCCCCTTGACGGACCCTGTTGCTTCGGACGCCCAGCCGGGCTGGCGCAGGCTCTCACTGATAATGACGGTGTTGCTGGTCGAGTTCGGAATCTTCCTCATCGGCCTCTTCACCCCACTCTCAGCGTCCACACGCCAGATTCTCGCTAACCAGACGGGGGCCCAACTCGGGCCCGTGCAGTCAGGGACGGCTGCCCAGGTGATGTCCTTCATCTTCACCCACAATCTGTCCATTGCCCTGGCCGAGATGATTCCGATCGGCGGCGCGCTCATCTTCGCCTTCTCGGTGTATAGCACGGGAATCGCCGCGCAGGCGCTGGTGGCTTCACAGGGGTTACCCGCCCAGTGGGGAGCGGTCATCTTTGCATTCCCCTACTCCCTTGTGGAGCTGTCGGCCTACGCGGTCGCCGTCGTGTCAGGCTCCATGCTATTGGTGGCATGGCGCGGTCATCACCTCAGGAAGGAGATGAAGATCTTCGTCAAGGAGGGAGCAGCAGTCACGGCCATCCTGCTCGCAGCCGCTGCCATGGAGTCAATCACAGTGAAGGTGTCGGCGTTGCTAGGCTTCGCGCTCTGGCTTCCCACTGGCATCGCGTTAGGGGCAATTGCGGTGCTCGCCAGGAGGGGTCGGAGATGAAGCCGAGATACCTCACCTTCGACTGCTACGGCACGCTCGTCGACTGGAGGGCGGGTATCGAGGCTGGGATACGTACGACGATGGGCGAAGTCGGGCTCAGCGGCCAGGACCTCCTCCGGTCCTACGTTGCCGCCGAGCAGAAGCAGGAAGCAGGCTACAAGAAGTATAGGCTGGTGCTTCGTGACACAGCCCTGTCCATGTCGGAGTCTCTGGGTAAGAGGATCACCACAGCCGAGGCGGAAGCCTTTGCGTCATCGGTCCCCAAATGGCCCGCGTTCCCTGACACCGCCAGATTCCTGCGGGACATTGGCGAGAGGGGATACCAAAGATATATTCTCTCCAACGTCGACAACGACCTTCTCGAGGAGACCATCAAGAGGAACGGGCTCGAAGTGGATGGTTTCGTGACCGCCGAGATGATCAGAAGCTACAAACCGAAGCCCGCCCACTGGCATGAATTCATGGCTAGGACTGGCGCGGGGAGAGAAGACGTCTTGCATATAGCACAGAGCATATTCCACGACATCATCCCCACCCAAAGACTCGGAATAGATTCTGCTTGGGTGAACAGGTATGGGGAGCGTCTTCCCCAGGGCGCGGCCCCGACGATCATCGCGG
>JAFLZE010000059.1 GCA_029785685.1 Nitrososphaerota archaeon
AAGGTCGTCATACTGGTAGCTTGTCGTCTGTCCCTTCGCGTCAGTGACGCTGAGCATGTTCCCGGAAAGGTCGTAGGCGTAGGTGGTCAGGTAGTACGTCGTCGACGAGTTGTATTCCTTGACGGAGGTCAGCCTGCTGTCCCAGTCGTAGGAGTAGACGGTCCGGTGGCCGTTCTCGTCAGTGACCGTCTTCGTGTTCGCCGTGTCGTTGTACGAGATGGTCTCGTATGTCCCGTCCGGGTTGGTGAGCTTGACCTGCCTCCCGCTCCAGTCGTAGGAGTAGGTGTACGTGTTCCCCGCGGCCGTCGTCTTGTTGGCCACCTCGCCCAGCCAGTTGTAGGTGTAGTAGACCGTGGAGAAGGCCGCGGAGCCGTTCATCGCCTGGACCTCGGTCTCCCTGGCGAGACCGTTGAAGTACGCTATGGTGACGTGGCCGTCGGGGTCGACCGTCTTCATGGTGTCGTTGTTGTCGTAGTAGTAGGTGTAGGCGGTCGCGGCGACTCCACCTACTGCGGAGTAGGTGATGCTGGTCTGCCTCCCAATGGCGTCATAGGTGTAGCTGGTGGTCTGGCCGTTGGGGTCCGTAGTGGAGAGCAGGTCCCCGTACTGGTCGTAGGCGTAGGTGGTGGTGACGTTCTGGGTCCCCGCGAGGGCGCTCTTTTTGGTGAGGTAGGTGGAGTAGTATGGGGTTGCGGACGAGTATCTGAAGTACGTAGTATGGTTGTCCGCGTCTGTGGTGCTGAGGACGTTTCCATAGGCGTCGTAGGCGTGGTCCGTGTAGAGCCACCCGCCGTCGTGCGAGACCTTCTGCTCGATGAGGTTCCCGTGGGGGTCGTACTTGTAGAATGTTTCCTGCTGAGCGCTAGCCGGGCCGTCTTGGTAGTCGCACTGCCCCAGGGGCAGGTCGTGGATGTACGAAGGTATGGTCTGGGCGTAGAAGGAGGAAGCGCACCCCGAAGACCCCAGGGAGTCGGACGAGTTGGTGTTGGAGTAGGAGGTCCACGTCTGCTGCCCCACGCTGTCCTTCGAGTAAATCTGGTTCCCCCAGTTGTCGTAGGCGTACTCCGAGAGGGCCAGGACGCTCCCGGCTGCGGAAATCAGCTTGGTCTCGTTTATCCTCCCGGCCGGGTCGAAGTCGCTCTCGGTTATCCCTTTGAGGACGTTCGAACCATCGTAGGAGTAGACCCGCTGGTAGCCGTTGGCGGCGGAAAAGTAGGTGTCCGTCTGGCTCTGGACATTGGTGCCGTCGGAGACGGTCTCGTTGGACCAGGCGACCGCGCCGTTGAACACGGAGTAGCTGATGCTGTCGCTCTGGACGACCTGTGAGGACGAGGCGTAGAGGGTGCGCCCCACGACATAGTAGGTGTCGACCTCCGTCCCGACCGGACCGCTCTTGTAGGAGTAGGCCACTTTCCCTCCGGTGGGGAATGTCACCGAGCCGAGGAGCCAGGATCCTGCTCCCGCGGTGGCGTTGTAGGAGAAGCTCGTCTTCCTGGAGAGGGGGTCGCTGACCGAAGTCAGCTGGCTACCTGAGTAGGACAGCGTCCAGGTGCGGCTCCCATACGTGATCGTCGACAGCATTGCGCCAGATAGCCCGAAGGAGACATACCTCCCCGCGGCGTCGCTGATCTTCGTCAGACAGTAGGTCGCAGCCGCCGAGCATGGGTAGGATGTTGAACCCGCGTAGGTGAACGTCAGCGTGTTGCCGTCCGGGTCATCCTGGGACACGAGGAGCTTCGCCGAGTTGAAGCTGTAGGCCATCCCAGACGCGAGGTAGAGGGTGTAGGTCCCATTGTTGGTGTTGTCGACGAGTTTGAAGTCGACGGCGCCGTGGTACTCGAAGACGCTGTTCGACCAGGCGTAGGGATACGCCTGGCCCCCGGGGAGGTGGAGGTAGCTGGCCCCCATCCATGGGAGGTCCAGCGCCCAGCCGTTGCCCAGGTCGGCCCCCGAGGCGGAGTAGGTGTCGTAGCCGTACGGCCCGCTTGACGAGGTGAAAGCATAGGGCTGGGAGTAGACCAAACCGACATCGAGGTTCAGGTCGGAGCCCCTCGCGGCCTGTGACACCGTCCCGAGGCCCACCGACAGAAGCCCGTTCCCAGGTGAGACGTAGTCCCCGAAACTCGAGAAATACGTCTCGTAGGGGGAGACCCCCGGTTGGCTCCAGGAGTGGCCAGAGCCCGCGGCCACGGGGACCTGGGTCGGCAGGGCGTAAGCCACGACGTCGTAGGGGGAGGCTGTCCCTTCAGTCCAGCTCGCTACGTACATGCTGGAGTACGCCAGGGGGCAGACTATCCACGAAGCAGAGTTCGCTGTGCTAGACACCGTGGCGGTAGCCCACGAAGACCCTCCGTTGCTCGAGGTGTAGTAGTAGACGTACCCGCCGTTGGCGGTGAACGCCAGGAGGTCCTGACCCCCTCCTGAGGAGAGGGAGCAGGACTGGGGATGGTTGTAGGTGAACCCTCGCTCGCTCGAGAGCGAGCCGCCGTAGGGGAGGGAAAAGACGGCGTCCTTGCCGGCGCTGTACTGTGCGCAGACATAGGTGGTATCACCGGATGAGACGGCTGAGCTCGTGCCGAGGATGGACGAAGGACTCGTAATTGATTCGGTGGCACTCCAGGCCGAGGAGCCGTCGTATGTCTGTACCCCCACGGTCCCACTCGTTGAACAGGCAGCGGTGTCGAAGACCAACGACATCTTGCCTGCTGTGAGCGGGAGGACCTGGCTGCAGGACTGGCCGGATACGTCGTGGCTGTCACCCCAACTTGATGCTGTCAGACAGGACGAAGAGCACTTCCAGACCTCCAGCCTCGAATTCGTCGAAGACGCCAGGGAGACGTAGACAGTTCCCGTGGTGCCGACAGCGATGGATGGGCCGCTGCTGGCGTCGGGAGCGTAGGTCGACTCGACCTGCAGTTCGGTCCCCCAGGCGATAGACCCGCCGCGGGTGAGGTTTCCGGTGTCGAAGTACCACCCCTCGTCGGGGCCCGAGCCCGCTCCTAGGGTCGCCCGGTAGACGGCGGAGCCGGCGCAGTAGACGGCGATGTCCCCGCCCGCCTTGAGCCCTGACGTAGAGATGTTTGTGGCCGAGGACCAGGTGTAGGCGTCCGAGGCGCTCCTGTAGACGTAATTCGAGCCATCGAAGTAGAAGATCCAGTCGCGGCCGTCGGCGCTGCAGTACTTGGGCTGGTTCGAGTAGGCTGTGGCGAAGGAGCTGGTGGAGGTGGAGACGGTCTCTGGGTCGATATCGAAGCTCGGGCCGACGGTCCAGGAGAGGGTCCGCGTCGCAGAACTGAACTGCGGGTTCAGGGATGCACTGTCGTTCCAGTCGAAGCCGAGGGCGACACCAGAGGAGTTCCCAAAGTAGGCGCGGTAGCTGGAATACGAATCAGGAGCCTTGTCGAAGACCACGCTTATGGGTCCGGTTTCTGAGGCTCCCCAATCCTGTGAGCCGGAGATCTGCAGACGCACTCCTGCCGGCTGGCAGAACCGGCGATAGACAGAGAGAGTGAGCCTGACATCGCTCAGGAGGAGCGGGCCCTCAGTGACCTTCGTCTCATAGACTGCCGAAGAGCTGTTCCCGATGAGCGTGGATACCGACTGACCGGAACCGCCTACCGGGACGGTGAAGGAGAAGGAGTTGCCGAAACCATCCGAGACGGAGACCACCCCGCCCGGAGAGACGTTCACGGTCTGGACCAGATAGCTCCCTTCGGTCCGACCCATGAAAAGCAGAGTCGGGATGGACACCGGGGTGCTCCAACTTGGAAGTGGGACAAGCGGCTGGGACTTCGCCTCCGGAGGGCAAGAGTTGGTCAGGTTCCAGGAGTTGTGAGCGTCGACTGTCCCCGGAGGAAGGGGTCGGCCGTTCGGCTGGGCGGGCGGAGCTGTAGAGGCAGAAACAGGAGTGACGGGAATCAGGAACAGGAGGTTAGATAGCAGGAGGAAGGGGATCAGGGCAGCGGCTGCTGGCTTTTTCGTGATTCCGACGCCACACACTCGTGCAAAATCTGTATTTAACCACCAGCCAGCAGGTGCGCCGTCGCACGAATCATGACCGGTCGTGGCTGGGCGTCCTGCCTCGCTTCGATGAGTCCGTTGTAGAAGGACGCATTCATGGCCATCTCCTTGGCCATGTCGACGAATTTCCCGGCCATGAAGTATCCTCCAAAAACCCGCATGAAGCGGAGAACCCCCTTCGACGCTCCACCTGTGTCCGAACCTGTGTACCCTCGACCAGCCCTTCGGCCTGAAGGCATGCTGCGCCATGACCGCCTCCTTCCTCGCGTAGCTCAGCGTTCCCCCGTCGCCCAGGACCGTCCTCACCCTGACGCGCTCCCCTGTTTTCCTGACGGGCCCCTTCAGCATCCTCCCGTCCCCCGACCTTCTCAGACGAGACATCCATGGACACCATCTGCCGCGTCTTCACGTCCACGGCCAAGTGCATCCTCAGGTACCCTTCCTTCACCTACCAGGCGCGCCGGATCCAGTTCCTTCCATTGTGGGCCTTGACCGTCGACGAGTCTATCACTATGCTGACCGAGCCGTTCGACCTGACGAGCCGGGCGTCCGGGTCGACCCGAATGTGGTTCGCCCTCCTGTCTATGGCATACTAGTCGGGGGCCCCTAGCCCCTCCGCGAACCCAGAGAGGGTTTCGACGAACCCCTCCGTCTTCCTGTAGGGCTGGCGGAAAAGAAGACAGGCGAACCCTAGGAACCCGATATACGACTCCGGGCAGTGGTAAGGCTTCCCCACCCTTTCGCTCGTGAGCCTGTTTCAGCTCAGCCGCCCATCCCTCTGCAACGGAGGAGTCGAGGTCCAGCCCCGCCTCCTCATCAGAGCCTCGTTGTATCTCCGCGTCCCCGTCTATCGACATGAGGTCGGAGAGCGTCAGGCGCGTAGGGGCACGCTCGACCAAAATCACCAGAAGCCGTCCAACGTGCCACAGCGTCAGCAAAGGAGATAAGCCCGGGGGAGGCCCGCAGGGGTCATGAAACGGGCCGTCGTAGTCGAGGCTCTCAGGACCCCCATCGGCAAATATGCTGGAGCACTGAGGTCGGTGAGGCCGGACGACCTCGGGGCTCTCGTCCTCAGGAGGGCCCTGGAGAGGTCTGGGGTGGACGGGAAGTCCGTCGACGACGTCTACTTCGGGTGCTCTAACCAGGCAGGGGAAGACAACCGGAACGTCGCGAGGATGGCCACCCTCCTCGCAGGGATCCCCTATTCGGTCCCCGCGGCGACGGTGAACAGGCTCTGTGGGTCGGGGCTGGAGGCGGTCAACTCAGCGGCCAGGGTGATAGCGGCCGGGGAGGGGGACGTGCTCCTGGCGGGCGGGGTCGAGAGCATGACGCGGGCCCCCCTGGTGACCCTCAAACCAGAGTCGGGATACGCGAGGGGAGGCGCGGGGCTGGTGGACTCGACGATCGGGTGGCGTTTCGTCAACCCGGCTTTTCCCGAAGACTACCCGCCGCTGTCTATGGGGGAGACGGCCGAGAACCTCGCCGAGAAGTACAAGATCGGGCGCACGGCCCAGGACGAGTTCGCCCTGGCCAGCCACAGGAAGGCCGTCGAGGCGACCAGGTCGAGGAGGTTCAAAGACGAAGTGGTCCCGGTGAACACGAAGGAGAACCCAGGGGGGGTGTCCGAGGACGAGGGACCCAGGCCCGACACCTCCATGGAGAAGCTTTCGAGGCTGGAGCCTGCCTTCCGGGAGGGAGGGACCGTTACCGCCGGTAACTCGTCCGGGATCAACGACGGAGCCGCGGCCCTCGTGCTGATGAGCGAGGAGAAGGCCGGTTCGCTGGGGGTGAAGCCGATGGCCAGGGTGCTGGGGTCCGCGACCGCGGGGGTCCACCCCAGCTTCATGGGGATCGGGCCGGTCCACTCGACCCGCAAGCTCCTCTCCCGGCTCGGGATGAGCCTCGAGGAGTTCGGGGTCGTAGAGCTCAACGAAGCGTTCGCGGCCCAGGTCCTGGCGTGCGCGGCCGAGATGCCCGAGCTCGAACTGAGCAAGGTCAACCCCAACGGCGGGGCCATTGCGCTGGGGCACCCGCTCGGGTGCAGCGGCGCGAGGATAGCCACCACCCTCCTCCACGAGATGAGTCGGAGAGGGGAGAGGTACGGCCTCGCCACGATGTGCATCGGGGTCGGCCAGGGGATCTCCACCGCCTTCGAGCTCGTGAAGTGACATCCTCCCACGAGCGAGCTCGTGGGCTTCCAGCCCCTGTTTCATGGCGTATAGTTCCTGCTTCCTCGACCTGGCTTGCGACCCCGGTCGTCCGGGGCGGCAGAGGCCCAGTCTCCGCAGGCTTGAGTTCGGGCATGCCCT
>JAFLZE010000005.1 GCA_029785685.1 Nitrososphaerota archaeon
GGCGTCGACGCGGGCGCGGTCTACTGCTCGGGCCAGCTCGGGGCGGACCCCGCGACAGGGAAGCTCGAAGACGGGGTGATCGACGGGGGTTACCCGAAGGGGGAGGAGGGGCCAGAAGACAGGAAGGAGAGGTACGAGTTCCTTAGGAAGCTGGGCTACAAGCGCTAGAGCCGATTTTCACCAAGCAGACGGTGAGACGTGAATTCACTTTCGCGTCACCCCCGCTGTATCTTACCGGCTTCAGATGCATTTTCTTAAAAGCAAGTGCCCTTCACAATGGGCAGGTGACGTGGGCGTGTACACGAGCACTGAGCAGCAGGCGGCCCCTACCTGCGAGGTCTGTGGGCGGAAACTCGGCATCGGCTACTATTATTCATGCCACGTCTGCTCCCGTACCTTCTGCTATGCCCATGCGCCGCTGAGGTGCGACCACCTGGCGGTCAAGCAACCGGCGAAGAACGTCCTCGTCAGATAGGGATAAACCTGTCCCAGCGCTCTCCCCTGCGTTGAAGGTCTATCTTTCTGTCCCGATGATCGCGAACAGGGCGCTCCCGAGGGCCACGGAGATGGCCAGGGCCATCGCAGACGCAGGGCACACGGTCACCTCCCCCTGGGTCCTGGGACCGATCGAGAAGCGGGACGGCGCCGCAGTCAACATCTTCCGCCGGGACAGGGACGCGACCGAGGCCTCGGACGCCATCGTGGCCGACGTCACCGACCCGAGCATAGGGGTGGGGATGGAAATAATGGCGGCCTACAAGGCCGGGAAGCGCATCATACTCCTGGCCAAGAAGGGGAAGGTCACCTCAGGGATGCTCGTCCACATGGACGCCAAAGAGACCGTGGAGTACGAGAGGGAGGAGGACGTCTACCTCTCGCTCCTGCGTGCCCTGTCGCGCTGACCTGGAAGGCGGCCGGGGCTCCACCGCATACGCCGTCGCAGCCGGCGCAGGTCAGCGGCTCCGCCACCTCCTGCCTCGACTACCTGGGCACGGACGAGTGCGCGAGCTAGCAGCAACGCCCCCGCGCCGCCGTCCGCCGAAGAAGTATCGTTTTATCCCCCGCCGTCCCCGGTCCGCGCAATGAAGTCTGAGGTCAGGTCGAAGGGCGCCCCGGAGCCCATAGGGCCGTACTCACAGGGCGTCGACGCGGGCGCGGTCTACTGCTCGGGCCAGCTCGGGGCGGACCCCGCGACAGGGAAGCTCGAAGACGGGGTCGCGGCGCAGACCAGGCGTGCGCTCTCGAACCTGGGCCAGGTCCTCGGTGCCGCCGGGCTTGGCCTGCGCGACGTGGTGAAGACGACTGTCTTCATGGCCGACCTGTCTGAGTTCGCGCAGATGAACGAGGAGTACGGGAAGCACTTCTCGCCCCCCTTCCCGGCGCGGTCCACGGTCCAGGCGGCGGCCCTCCCCAGGGGGGCGAGGGTGGAGATAGACGCCGTGGCGGTACGCTGAGCTTCAGCCCCGCGACCAGGATTTGCGGTAGGGCCCGCGCCTCCTCTTTCTCGCCTTCTTCTTCCGGGCCGACTCGGCCAGCAGGCTGTCCTGGTGGGCCTTCACTTTTTCATCTTGGCGTAGGCGACGATGCTGAGCATCCCAGCCACCTTGAACGCAAGCTCTTTGTAGACCAGGGCCTCCGGCGAGTCGGGCCGAGAGTTGACCACCGGGTCCCCCCTGTCGGTCTGCTCCCTCACGGCGACGGCCAGCGGTATCTCGCCTAGGAAGTCAGCCCCCCTCTCCGCCGCTATCTTCCTGCCGCCGCCGCCTGAGAAGATCTCGGTCCTCTCGCCGCAGTGCGGGCAGACGAAGTAGCTCATGTTCTCGACCACTCCAAGTATGGGCGCGTCCAGCCGCTTGAACATGGCGAGGGCTTTCGCGGCTATGCTGAGGGCTGCGTCCTGGGGCGTCGTGACTATCAGGACTCCGCCGAGGGGGACCGTCTGCGCGAGGGTGAGGCTGGCGTCGCCGGTCCCCGGAGGGAGGTCGCAGATGAGGTAGTCGAGCTCCCCCCAGTCCACCTGAGTCAGCAGCTGCCTGACCGCTCCGGCCACGAGGGGGCCCCTCCAGATGACCGGGGTCTCCTCGTCGTAGAAGAACCCCAGGGACGCCACCTTCACGCCGTGGGCCACCGGAGGGATGACCATCTCGTCCCTGACCTCCGGCCTGGACTTCACTCCCATCATGAGCGGGATGTTGGGACCGTAGACGTCCGCGTCGAGTATCCCGACCTTTGCCCCAGAAGCCGCCAGCGCGCAGGCCAGGTTGACCGCCACCGTGGACTTCCCCACCCCGCCCTTCCCGCTGGCCACGGCGATGATGTTCTTCACCCCCTTCAGCACTTCGGCTTCGGCGTAGTCCCTGGTGGCGTAGACCATGGAACCTGTCTTCATCTCCACCTCCTTCACCCCCGGGATGCCCTCCACCGCAGCCCTGGCCGCCTCCTCCAGCCTCGAGCGCAGGGGGCAGGCTGGGGTGGTGAGGTTGAGCGTGAACGTGACCCTGTCGCCGGCGACTTCGACCTCGTCGACCATGTGGAGGGAGACCAAATCCCTCCCCAGCTCCGGGTCCTTGACCGCGGCCAGCGCCCTGATCACGTCCTCCTTGTCTGCCAACCTGGCGCGTGCTCCGGCCGGGGGCTTAAATTTCCTCCCTCAGGCGGAGTCTTTATCGCACCCGCGAGACGCGCCGCGCGAAGTGGGCATCATGGAGGTAATCCCGGTCCGCGGTCTCGCCGAGGTCAAGCCGGGGAAAGACCTGGGGGCGCTCATCGTCGCGGCCCTGCGCAGGGGGCGCCTCAGCCTGAAGCGCGGGGACGTCGTGGTGGTCAAGCAGAAGGCCGTCTCCAAGGCCGAGGGGAGGCTCGTCAGGCTCGCGGATGTCGTCCCCGGCGCCCGGGCGGAAAGACTGGCGAAGTCTCAGGGGAAGGACCCGCGCCTCGTCGAGCTCATCCTCAGGGAGTCTGTGAGGGTGGTCCGGGCCGGGCACGGCGTGATCATCACGGAGACCAGGCATGGCTTCATCTGTGCGAACTCCGGCGTAGACCAGTCGAACGTGGGCAGAGGTGTGGCGGCGCTGCTCCCTGTGGACTCTGACAGGAGCGCCAGGGAGATCAGGGCCACCCTCGAGAAAGCCTCGGGGACTCGGCTCGCGGTCGTGGTCACTGACACGTTCGGGCGCCCCTGGCGGCTCGGCCAGACCGACGTCGCCATAGGGTGCTCTGGTATCGACCCCCTCGTCCGCTACGCGGGGAAGCGGGACAAGTTCGGCTACACGCTAAGGGTGACCCAGCCAGCCGTGGTCGACGAGATCGCTGGCGCCGCGGAGCTCGTGCTGGGGAAGCTGGGCGGGACACCCGTGGCCATCGTCAGGGGCGCGAGCTACTCCAGGGGGGATACCGGGGTGAGGCCGCTCGTGATGCCCAGGGCGAGGGACCTGTTCAGGTGAGCCCATGAAGGTCGTCGTCCTGGCCGGGGGGACCGGCTCTGCCAAGCTCCTCCGGGGGGTCCAGGCGCTGGGCGTCGACATGACCGTCGTGGCCAACGTCGGGGACAACGCCTGGATCTACGGGGTCTACGTCTGCCCAGACGTCGACATCGCATGCTACGCCCTCGCCGGGATGTCAGACAGCGCCCGGGGGTGGGGGATACAGGGGGACTCGTTCCAGGTGCTCGACCAGATGGCCCGCGCAGGGGTCGAGACGTGGTTCAGGCTCGGGGACAGGGACCTCGCCACCTGCCTGGCGAGGACCCAGATGCTCAGGGACGGGCGCACCCTGACCGAAGCGACTGAGGCCCTGGCGGACAGGCTAGGAGCAGGGTGCGCCGTCCTCCCGGCCTGCGACGAGCCCGTCCAGACCATCATCTCCACCCCACAGGGAGAGCTTGACCTCCAGGAGTTCTGGGTGAGGGAGAAGGGCCGCCCGCGGGTCCTGGGAGTGAGGTACAGGGGCGCAGACCGCGCGCGTCCCACAGCCAAGGTCAGGGACGCCGTCAGGGGGGCGGACAGGGTGGTGGTCTGTCCCGCCAATCCGGTCACCAGCATCGGCCCGGAGCTGGCGGTCCCAGGGTTCGTCAGGCTGCTGAGGTCTGCGCGGAGGGTGGTGGCGCTCTCCCCAATGGTCGGGAACCGACCCTTCAGCGGGCCGGCCGGGAAGCTGATGAGGGCCACGGGGGTCCCCTCCAGCTCTCTGGGGGTGGCGAGGCTCTACTCCAAGTTCGCAGACGCCCTGGTGATAGCAAGCGAGGACAGGGGGATGGCCGGCGAGATCCGTCGCCTGGGGCTCGACTGCGCCGCCGCAGACATTAGGATGAGGGGGCCGTCAGACGCGGCCAGGGTCGCCAGGGAGGTGCTGGCCGCCTGAGAGGCCTGGCCTTGGTGATACCTGTGAAGTCGTCCGGGGGTAAGTCGAGGCTGTCCGGGTTCCTGTCGCAGCCGCAGAGGGACGAGTTCAGCAGGCTGCTCCTCGAGGACGTCCTCGACACGGTGGTGGAGGCCGGCCTCGCAGAGAGCTGCTTCGTGGTGTCCTCCGACCGCGGCGTCCTCGAGCTGGCAGAAAGCCGCGGGGCGCTGGGGGTCCTCGAAGAAGGAGACTCGGGGGTGAACGCCGCGGTGGAGGCGGGGGCGCGGGCGAGCGGGGCGGATACGGTCCTGGTCCTCCCATCGGATCTTCCGCTCCTGACCTCTGCCGACGTCGGCGCCATCATCGGTCTGTGGGGCGGGGGGGCGGAGGTCGTCATCGCGCCGTCCGTTGCCTTCGACGGGACCAACGCCCTCCTGTATCCCGCGGCCGCGGGGCTCTGCCTGAGCTACGACCGCAACAGCTTCTGGAACCACCTCGCCTCGGCGGCGAGCTCGGGGCTCTCTGTCGGGGTCAGCACCAGGCCGGGGATAATGCTGGACATAGACTCCCCGGACGACTTCAGAGGGCTGGCTTCGTCCGGGTCCGACCGCAGGGCGGCCCGGTTCTCGAGGAGGGCCGTGGGTTGAAGGGGCTCCTCCTGAAGAACTGCACCTTCCTCGACTCCTCGGCCGGAGGGGTCTACTGCGAGGGTGGACGCATCGAGAAGATCTACCGGGGAGGGGAGCCCGCGGTCCCGCCCGACGCCGCGGTGGTGGACGCCAACGGAGGGACGGTCCTCCCCGGGCTCATCGACTCCCACTGCCACCCTTTCGAATACTCATGGCTGAAGCGGAACCTCGACCTCCGAGGGACCAGCAGCGTAGTCGCCCTCCGCCTCCGGATCCAGGCCGGGGTGCTCAGGGCGAAGCCCGGAGAGTGGGTGGTGGGGATGGGCTGGGACCAGGAGGCCTTCCCGGGCCGGAAGATGCCCGCCAAGGAGGACATCGACGGGGTCTCCCCGGCAAACCCGGTGGCCGTGACCAGGGTCTGCGGCCACGTGGCCCTGCTCAACAGCGCTGCCATCAGCCGGCTCGGCCTGGGGTCGAGGACCGGGCCTCTCTTCGAGCGCGGCCAGGGCGGCGAGCTGACCGGGATAGTGAAGGAGGGGGCCCTGACCGAGGTCGGCGCGAGCATCCCGAAGACCGCCGAGGAGCTCGCCTCCGGGCTGCAGGCGGTCGAGTCTGAGGGAGCCCGGCTGGGGCTCGCCGCCCTGCACACCATCGTCTCCCCTGACGGGTTCCGCGAAGAGCTCGCGGCTCTGGCCCTCCTCGCCACAGAGGGGAGGCTCGCCCTGCGGCACAGGATCTACGTCCCCCCTGACTCCCTGGGGCTCCTGGGCGAAGGGAAGCTCGGGCCGAAGCTCGCGGGCCCCCGGGCGAGGATAAACGGGGTCAAGATATTCGCCGACGGGTCCCTCGGCGCCAGGACTGCCGCCCTGCGCGAGCCCTACTCCGACGACCCGTCGAACTCGGGGCTTCTGGGGTACGGAGACGAAGAGCTCGCCGCCCTGGTCGAGCGGGTCGACTCCATGGGGCAACAGGCGATCATCCACGCCATCGGGGACAGGGCGGTCGAGCAGGCCATCGGCGCGCTCTCCAGGGTGACCGGGGCCACCAACCCGCGGAGGCACAGGATCGAGCACGCGGGACTCATCCCCCGGGACCTGAGGTCCAGGATGGCCAGGCACGGGATCAGGGCAGCGGTCCAGCCGTGCTTTGTGACCTCGGACACCTGGGCGCAGGAGAGGCTGGGTGAAGAGAGGATCCGCGACCTCTATCCCTTCCGGTCCATGCTGAGGGAGGGGCTGGTGGCCTCGGGGGGCTCCGACTGCCCGGTGGAGTCCCTGAGCCCCATCCTCGGGGTCTGGTCCGCCATGACCAGGGGCGGGATCGTCCCGGAGGAGGCCATCGGGATGGACGAGGCCCTGTCGATGTACACCTCCATGGCGGCTTCCAACGGGTTCGACGACCACCCCTTCGCCGAGGGGAGCCCAGCCGACCTTACGCTCCTCGACTCCGCCGTGGCCGGGATGCACCCGGCGCTCTTCCGGAAGGTGAAGCCCTTCGCCACGGTCGTGGACGGGGTGCCCGTCCACTCCTACGGCTTCGGCTGAGCCTTCCTGAACTCCCCAGACTTCCCGTCGTAGCCCAGCAGGTCGGCATAGATTGCCCAGTGGATCAGGAGGGTCCGCACCAGCGCCTCGTTGAGGTCGGGCTTGTAGTGCCACTTCAGGCCGATCTCCGCAAGCGAGTCGGCGACGTCCTGGGCCGTGACGACCTTCTTCCTCGACACCAGGTCCAGGGCCGTGCGGAAGGGCTCGATGGTGGCGACTCTGTCCTTCAGCATCCTCATCTTGTTCCGCGTGGTCTTCTGGAACTTCAGGCCAAGCTCTGTGAGCAGCACGTCCCCCTTCTCGGTCCTCACCAGGCCGAGCATCTCGGCGGCGTCCAAGATAGGAAGCAGTACCGCGATGTCAGCTCCGAGTTCGTCAGCGAGCTTCGGGACGTCGACCTTCCCCCCGATGCTCCCGGCTATCTCGACCAGGCTGATCACCTGGCCGGCCCTCACGTTGCCTGGCATCATCAGCGCCGTCGGGAGGGGTCTCGTCTCGGTCAACTACGCCGTTCTCCACAACGGTCCTGACTGTGATTTAAGGTGAGCACCAACGCTCATGATAGCAGGGTGTACACCTTGTCTACCCACTGGAAGAACTCTTCAGACTTCTTGTTCCGCGGCCTCGGCATCTTGACCTCCACCTCGCCCACCACCCGGGCCGGCCTGCCGGAGAGGACCACCACCTTGTCCGCGAGCTCGATTATCTCTTCGACGTTGTGGCTCACGAGTATCACACTCTGGACCGATGTCTGGGGGTTTATCAGGAGGGTGTACGTCTCCTTTCTCAGGCGCTCGGCGGTGAGGTCGTCGAGGGAGCTGAAGGGCTCGTCAAGGAGCATGACCCTCGGCTCCGTGGCTAAGGCCCTGGCGACCCCTACCCTCTGCTTCATCCCCCCGGAGAGCTCCCCCGGGTAGACATCCTCGAAGCCCGACAGCCCGGCTACCTCGAGGGCCGCCTTGGCTTTCTCCCGCTTCTGCTCCTCAGTGAGGTCCTTGCGGGGGCTCAGGCCGAAGAGCACGTTCTCGAGGGCCGTCCGCCACGGGAGGAGGACGAAGTTCTGGAACACCATGGACACGTCCGCCCGGGGGCCCTTGACCTCTGAGCCGAGGACCATCACCTTCCCCGCGGAGGGCCTGATGAGCCCGGCGACTATGCGCAGCAGGGTCGACTTTCCGCAACCCGACGGACCGGTGATGGCCACCAGCTCGTCCCTCTTCGCGGTCATGGAGACGTCGACGAGGACAGGGAGCGGCTCCCGCTCCTTGTGGTAGTCTAGGTTCACGTGCTCGACCGCCACGATCGTCGTCCCCGCGAGCGGCTGGGCTTGCTGCTGCGACAACATCGCGGCCACCTTCGCCTAGCGGTTATACGTATACCGCTTGGTGACGTTGTGGTAGAGCCTCCTCCAGACCGTGAGGTTGAATGCCACGATGAGGATGGTCATGCTGACCACCGCGAAGAACAGGACCTCGAGGTTCCCCGAGTCGGTCGCTATCGTAATCGTCTTCCCTATGCCGATCCCCACCTGGGTGATCGGCCCCTGCGAGGGATTAGGCTGGAAGTACTCCGCTATGATGAGGGCGTTCCAGGCGCCTCCCACAGCCGTGATGGCCCCTGTCACGAGCGCGGCCAGGGCGCTGGGGACGTAGACGTTCCTCCAGGCTGACAGCCTGCCGACCCCGAAGACGTGAGGCAGGTCCTTCAGGTCCCCCGGAATGGTCCTGACGCCGGCCATGACGTTGAACACGATGTACCAGAATATGGACAGGAAGATCACTATCCCGGCGACCGCTTCAGGCTCGTGTCCGATCACGGGTATCAGCACTATCAGGGGGAGGAGGATAGGGGCGGGGATCGAGGATATCACTTCCAGCAGGGGGGAGACGGTGTCGTAGAGCTTGAAGTTGAGGGATATCGCGACCCCCATAGGAAGGCCGACGGCTATGCAGATCGCCACGACGTACCAGACCCTCACGAAGGAGTACGCAAGGGCCACTAGGACCGACGACTCGGTGGCAGCCATAGACTGGAGGGAGGGGATGGCCCCCAGGTACAGGGTACCCGAAGACGCCGCGGCCACTAGGATGAGGCCCAGGAATATGGCCGCGAATATAGCGACGGCGTACTTGAGGCCCCGGCTGAAACGCGAGATGGCGGAGGTGAACCTGGTCACCCCTCTCCCCTGGGTGAGCAGGAAGAGCTTCGAGACGCTCCTGGCGCTCACCCAGGAGTAGGCCCGCATGATCGGGTCCCTGTGCGTCTCTCTGGGCTCCTCCATCATCTTGAACCTCTCGGACCAGAGCGCGAACTCCCTAAGGAAGAGGAATCGCCACACGATCACCGCCCCGATTATCCCGACGACGAGGAGCACGTAGTTGCCATATTCGAACGGGGGTCCCGTGAACTGTTCGACGGCCACGCCTATGCCGTACTGGATGGGGACGTTCTTGGTCCCAAGGCTGATTATCTCGCTGGCGACCAGGAAGAACAGTCCCACAGCCCAGGAGATCTGGGTGTTGTAGGCGACGCGGCTCATCGACGCGGGGATGTAGATGCTCCTTATCCTCTGCCAGGTCCCAGCCCTGGCGACGTCAAGAAGGTCGAAGTAGTCCTGAGGGATGGCCTTGACCGCCTCGTACACCCCGAATGCTATGTTCCAGGACATGCTCGTGAAGATGAGGATTATCACCGCCAGGTTTGCCCCGATGAAGTCAGGGAACACCCCGTAGACCGCTGCTATGACGAATGGGAAGAAGCCGAGGACGGGTACCGACTGGAAGATGTCGAGGAGCGGGAGGATCACGCTCTCAGCCTTCTTGCTCCTGGCGGCCCAGATCCCCACTATGAGCGCGAAGATTATGCTGAGGCCTAGGGCGAGTATCATCCTTGTCCAGGAGGCAAGGATGTCGAGGGCGACGACACCGAACTGTAGGGGTGCTATAGGAGCTCGGCGGCGCGCGACCGGAGACGTATTTACAGCTTCCCGGTCTTGTGCCCTCCGATTGGTGGAACCCTGACCCTCGGGCCCGCGGTTAGGGTCGACGGCAACGCATATCTAACAACCTTGAAGTCCGTCCACCGGTTGTCCGAGGAACAGTGATGTGATAGAGAGAGAAGAAGAGAGCAAGGAGATGAGGGTTGCTGAGAGCAACAGCCTCCTCTTCAAGGGCCCGACCGTGGTGGCGGCACTGGTCTGCGCCGTCGCCGCGGTCTTCTTCTACGGCGTCGGCATAGGGATAATCTTCGCCCCGGTCTATCTTCAGGGGACCTTCCTGGTGGACCTCTCCACGGGGAACGCTCCATCGCAGGGGCTCTTGAACGTCGTCGGGGCGGTCATAGTCACCCTCGGTCTCGCCTACGTGATCTCGGCTTACCTGCTCTGGTCGGAGAAGCACTGGATCAAGGGGGTCTACGCGGGGATCGTGGTGTCCATCGTCGGGATGCTCGAGAGCGGGCTCGACACGACCTTCGCCCCCGGGATGGCGGCCGCGGGGATGATAGTGAACGTCCTGATAGTGACCCTCCTCGCCACGGAGACATGGGAGGCGCGGAGAAGGGCGCTATGATGGCGGCGGGGTGCACCAGATGCAGATGAAGATGGCGATGCCGACCCTCGTCATGGTCGGGATAAACATAGTCTCGGTCGTCGTAGTGGTCAGCAGCGTCATAATACCCTACTCGGGGGCTGCGGCCAGCAACTTCTCCTATGGCCATCACAGCGGACGGACGTTCACAGCCACCGGGTCCGTGGTCACCAGCGGCTCGTCCTCGTCGGCGACCACTGCATCCACCACGCTTGCAGTATCCAATCAGTCTTCGGGCGGGGGCCATTCCCAGACCACCGCGACGGTGCATGCCACTACTTCTTCCACGGTCACCAGCACGAGCGACTCTACGAGCACCACCAACTCGACCAGCACCACCGCAACGGCGTCGACTGCTTCCACCACCCATACCGCCGTGGCCAGCAGCACGAACTCGACGACCACCACCGAGAGTGTCACCACGACTTCCACTTCCCAGTCCACTTCCCAGTCCACTTCTACGTCCGAGACGTCGTCCACCGCGGTGACGACCTCCACCGCCAGCACCTCCACCAGCCAAACGTCCTGTGTCGTGACATTCGACCTCCCAACAGGGAGTTACGCCTCCGGCGCGACCGTCTCCGCGTCGATCACTCCGGAGTGCGGGGCGAGCGCGCGGTGGCAGCTCACCGACAACGGTACCAAGATAGCCGGGGCGACGAAGCCCTGCGCCAAGGGAGCGCAGTGCCTCCTGTACGCGTCGAGCCCCCCGTCCCCCGGGAGCTACGTCTTCAGCGTGACAGTCGACAGCGGACACCAGGTCAGCATCGTCTCTGAAAGCTCGAGCTTCACTGTGGCCGCAGGCCAGTCTGCCACCTCCATGATCGTCGTCGCAGCCGCAGGCTTCGCTCTGGTGGTGGCTGTGGCGACCAAGGACGAGTGGAGCGCCGCGAAGGTCGGACGCGGTCCGGAAACCGAGGGCTAGCGCGCCGGGACCTTCCGCGGCTGCACGTCGGGGAGCGTCATGCGATATACGTGGTGCTCGACGAGTCGAAGCGGCTGACCGTCTCGTACTCTCCCTTGTCCCTGAAGAGCGTGAACCTGCCCAGGTCTGGGAAGAACCTGTCGAGAGGCGCGCTGGCCATCATCGCGGCCATGTGCCCCCGTCCCAGGTACTCGCCGCTGATCTGCTCACAGAGCTTCCTCACCTGATGGTCGCTGGTGTATCCGAGGCTGTGGAGGTACTCGTGGAGGAGGATCATGAACACGTAGGAGTTCCGCTTCACCTTTGACCTGGAGACCCCCTCCACTATCCTGAGGAGGTTCCTGTTCATCACTATGGCGTTAGAGCCCATCTCGTGGTAAGCGCCCACCGAGTTGGGGATGTCCCCAAGCACCAAGGTCAGCCCTGCCCTGTGCATCCCCAGAGACCGCTCCGTGGCTGCCTTCACCATCTCGAATATGTCGTCGAACCCGTCCGCCGCAGAGAGGGCTCGCTTGTTGCCGTAGACAGCCATGTTGCCATGACGCGGCGGATGTAATTAAATCCCGTCCCCGTCAGATTCTCTTGGCCACGCGGACGCTCAGTACCCCGTTCACGTAGGTGGTCTTAGCCGTCGACGGGTCTACGACACAGTGCAACGGCTTGACTATCTTGAAGTCGTAAGACTCGACCCGGAGCCTGTCGTCTTCGGCTTTGACGTCGAGGTCCATCCTGGTCCGCCCCGGCGCCACCATGATGAAGGTCACTTCGTCGGCCCCTTCGATGAGCTCACCGGGGTCGCTCTCCACTTCGGGTCCAGGGTCGCCGGCTCCCCGTTGGGCCACCTTCGCGATCTCCTCGAGCATGTCCTCGAGGGGGTCCCCGTCACTTGTCGACGGCCGCATCCTCCAGCTCTATGTCGTACAGTTCGAAACCCAGGTCGTCCCACCGGAAGGGCCTTGATAAGACAGCGGGTGCCTGCGCCTGGGACGCCACGTTATCACCTGTGTAATTACACAGATGATATATCGTCTGCGAGCGAACCGAATTGACCGATGCCATGCCGGAAGTTGACAAGCCACGCCCTCAGAACCTGGCTTGCCGCACCGGCCGCCCTCAGCGGCCGTCCGTGGAGCGAGACGACAGGCTCAGGGAGGGCGGCCTGCCGTGCGCCGCCGGGGGGCCAGCAGCCTGTGTCTCAACTTGTTGACTCAAATCTACCAAAAAACATACCAACTGGCGTTTTTATCGTCGTAATAACCAGCGGCATCAGTGCCAGTAATCTTCCGAGTCCTCCTCGGGAAGACCGGAAACAGCCTGAGGGTCACCCTCCCGCGGCCGATAGTCGAGGGGTTCCAATGGAAGGAGGGGGATGAGATCGTGCTCTACGTCTCTGAGGGCCAGATCACCCTCGAGAAGGGGAGGGGCGCAGGGGAGCTGAAGAAGGGAGCCAAGGCCAAGGGCCAGAAGCCATAGGCCGAGCCAAGGGCAGTCCTCGTGGGCGCATAGGGTCGAGGAGCGGGGTCCCGCCACCGACGCCTGGGCCAAGGAGCGGGAGCGAATGATGCAGAAGTGGGACGTCCCTCTTAGTCTTGGGAAGCTTCCTGAGATATTCGTCGATTTCGCCGGGTTGTATCTTGAAAGCGTGAGAATCAGAGCTCAGTACAAGCGTCCCGTCGAGAGCGACCCTCGTGAGCTTGGTGAGCTCGTTGCGCTCTTCGATGCGAAGCTTGTTAAAGCTGCGCAGGCATTGTATCGGAAGTCGCCTCAAGAGTTCGAGGGTATGCTTTCTAAAGTAAACGAGCTTCGCCAACTGGTCCGAAAAATGCCAACTGGACTCTGACGCTCTCTTCATTCCCGGTAAACTTCGGCATGAGCGCGCGTCCTGAGAAACAGTATCTCCCTGGTCCGTGGGTCCACCGCATAGAGGATCCTGCTAGAGCTGCCGAGCTCGTATGCGAACGTCCCTCTAAGCTGCCCGTGCTTGGGGACCCCGAACCTCCTCGGGTCCTCGGACGCCGAGAGGACGTGGATCGCCTCAAGAACCCGCCCCTTCATCCTCTCGTCTTTCTTCTTGTACCCCCGCTTGAAAGTCGGGGTCAGGACGATGCTCCAAGCCAATCTAGGACGAGTCTAGCCACTTTGCCGCGTCCTGCGCTCTGTCGAATCTTCTGGCTTTGCCTGCCCCGATCTCCTTCCGGCTCGCCCTGGCCTCCTCGACCTCGGCCTCGGTGAGCTGGGGCGAACGTTCTTGCTTGGTCTCGACGGCCCTGGCCATGACTGGCGGCTTCGTCCCTGCCCTTCTTAATAATCTAGTGCCCAAACTCCGGCGCCCCGAAAGTGCCGGCCTGACATGGGGGTTCTTTCCGCTTTGGGCACAGTCTACCTGAGCGTGGGGATAGTCGGCCCCCGTGTCAGGCCCCGTCCCCCTCTGCCCAGACTCGGTTTATCTAGAGGTTCCAATAACGTTTTATCCCCACGGCCCTCAGCTCGCCATGTGGATACGAAGGACCACCTGAGAGCCTATTGGAGGCTGACTAAGCCGCGCATCTGGGGCCTCCTGGTCTTCACAGGGGCGATAGCGATGCTGGTCGCCTACAAGGCTACCCCTGGCGCCTCGCTCACGGCCGGCCTCTTCCTTTCGGGGGTGGTCGCCCTGGTCCTCGGGAGCGCCTCCGCGGAGGTTCTGACTAACTACCACGACAGGGACATCGACGGGATGATGAAGAGGACCATGAACAGGGAGCTCCCGGCGGGGAAGATCAGGCCACGCAGCGCCCTCGTCTTCGGCCTCGTGATGGCAGTTCTTTCTGTCCTCGTCCCGTTCTTGCTGATCAACGCGATTTCAGCCGGGTTCATGCTGCTCGGCCTCGTCGACAACATCGTGGTCTACTCCCTCCTCCTCAAGCGGAGGAGCTGGCTGAGCATAATCCTAGGCGGGATCTCGGGCGGGATGCCTGTCCTCGTCGGCTACACGGCTGTCTCCGGCGCCGTCACCCCGCTGGCGCTCTACATGTCTGCCCTGGTCATAGTCTGGATCCCCACCCACATCTGGAGCCTCGCCATCTTCAACAGGAACGACTACGAAGCGGCGAAGGTCCCCATGCTCCCGGTCGTGTTCGGGGACAGGGTGGCGTCCATCTGCATAGCCGGGACCAGCGCCCTGCTCACGGTCTTCTCCGTAGCCATCTTCCTCTTCACCCCGAGCGTCAGCATCTTCTACACCGCCACGGCCGTCGTCCTCGGCGGCGTGGTCCTGGTCTACAGCGGGAGGTTGGCGCTGAACCAGAGCCGGAAGACCGCCTGGACCCTCTTCAAGCTGACCAGCCCCTACCTCACGATAATCTTCCTCGTCCTCGGCGTGACCTTCTGGCTGGCCGCGTAGGCCGACCTACTCTACTCGGGGCCCGCGCGGCGGGCTGGCTGTCCTTCCGTGCGCGCCCTTCCTGGGCAGACCGCTGCCGCGTCGCCCGGAACGCCGGTTGTTAACGCAGGGCGCATCATTTGGTTGCGCGCTTTTGAGCACCCTCTTCTAAGGCCCTCCGCCCTATCTGGACAGCACGGATGGAACCCCTAGGCCAGCTGCGCAGGCCGCTGGAGATCGCACCCCGGGAAAGGCCGTACACGACCATAGCCAGCCTCCCTAAGAACAGCACCTCACTGGCGGTACGGGCGGTGGACGGGGGCGCGGACGCGATCATGCTCAACATCGAAGGGGATGACAACTCGCACCCCAGCCACTTCGGGAGCTACGACCTGCACGACGTCTACATCAACGACGTCATCTCTACGGTGTCGGTCCCCTGCGGCATCTTCGTCGGAGGGGCGAGGCTCCTCACTGAAGAGTACTGGGAGCGGATAATGTCAAGCAACTTCAGCTTCGTGGAGATGTACGCCCACCAGATGCCCACATTCGTCCTCTCTGACTCGAGGGTGAAGAAGATCAGCGCTGTCTCGACCGGCTACATCCTCGAGCAGGTCAAGCAGCTCTCCGCGATGGACGGGATCGAGGCAATAGACATGGCCACTGTCCCGCACCAGATGCTGGGGGCCCCGTTCAGCGTCCTCGACTACGCCACGCTGGGGGTGGTCACGGGACTCGCCGTCAAGCCGGTGCTTCTCCGGACCCAGAAGAGGCTCGCGCGGACAGACATCGACAGGGTCGTGGCCCTGGGCGTCAGGGGGCTGGTGGTGGACCCGTGCATCCTCTCAGGGGCGGACGAAGCGTATAAAGACGAAATAGCCAGCCTCGCCCCAAGGGGCGTTCTTGCTGAAGGACAATAGGCTGCAGGCGGTGGTCCTCGCCGGGGGGCTGGGGACGCGGCTCCGGCCGTACACCTTCTTGCTCCCCAAGCCCATGCTCCCGGTCGGCCCCAAGCCCATCATGGAGCACCTCCTAGAGTGGCTGAACAAGTGGGGAATAGAGGACGTGGTCGTCTCCACCGGGTACCTGGGGAAGATGCTCCAGGAGTACTTCGGCTCGGGCGCCGACTGGGGGATGAAGATTGCCTACGCCACCTCCGCACGGCCGCTTGGGACGGCCGGCCAGCTGAAGGCCGCGGAGAGCAAGATCAAGGGGCGTTTCGTCTGCGTCTACGGCGACCAACTGCTGGACTTCGACCTCGCCAAGGCGCTTGAGTTCCACCAGAAGAAGAAGGCGGCGGCCACCATGGTCCTGATGAAGTACAGCACCGAGCTGAAGTACGGGTTCATGGAGACTGACAGGGATGGGCGTCTCACGGAGTGGAAGGAGAAGCCGACCATCTCCGGGTACATCAACGTGGGCTGCTACGTCATGGAAAGGAGCTTCCTCCGCTTCATAAGCCCCGGGAGGGTGTACGAGATGAACGACGCGTTCAACGAGGCCAAGGCCGCGGGGGCGCGCCTCTACGCAATCAAGGTCGACGGGACCTTCACGGACATAGGGGACAGGCGGTCCTTCAAGGAAGCCAACAAGCTCTACACCAGGAACCTCGGGGAAGGGGACGACTCCGGACGAAGTTAGTAGTCTTCGAAGACGAGCACCTCGGGGGCTTCGGCCCCCTGACCCGCCTGAGGCATGCCAGCCTCCTACGCTGGGGGACCAAGACAGTCCTCGAGGCCTTGGCCGAAAGCATCCCTGACGCCAAGGACATCGTCCTTTGGGGGAGGCCAGAGCTGGCTGCCGTCTCCAAGGGGGGCGGCCGCGGCCAGTACAACGAAAAGGTCCACGGTCAGGCTTTCTTTGTGAACGCGAGGGCAAGGCCCAGCCAGGGGCTCCTCTCCCCCGCCTCCGAAGGCGGCCCTTTCGCCATGGTTTCAGGGGGGGAGCTGGTCGCTGCGAAGCTGGACAGCGTCTGGTTCAGGCCGGGGGTCATCGCCAGGAGCGTCGCGGCCAGCATAGCCAGGAAGGCGAAGCGCGTCGCCCCTCCTCCAGACCCGCTCTTTGCAGGATACTGGGACATGGTGGCGGGCAACGGGCTCGCCATCGCCGAGCAGGCGCGGAGGTTCGAGGAGGCCCTCCCGCTCCCTAGGGCGGTCGCCACCATGGGCCCGGCGTCCAACCTGATGGTCGCCGAGGGGGCGGAGGTCGAGGTGAACGTGACCCTCGACGGCAGGCTGGGGCCGATAGTCATAGAGAGCGGCGCATCCGTGGAGAGCTTCAGCAGAGTGATGGGCCCCTGCTACCTCGGGCCGAGGGTAAAGCTCCACTCAGCCCTGATCGGAGGGGGGACGTCTATCTTCGAGGCTTGCAAGGTCGGGGGGGAGGTGGAGAACTCCATCATGCTGCCGTACAGCAACAAGGCCCACCACGGGTATGTCGGCGACGCCTACGTCGGGTCATGGGTGAACCTGGGGGCCGGGTGCGACTTCAGCAACCTGAAGAACACCTACGGAGTCGTCCGGCCGCTGGTCGAGGGGAGGAAGGTGGACACCGGGATGGTGAAGCTCGGCCCCGCCATAGGGGACATGGCCAAGGTATCCATCGGGTCGCTGGTCTACGCCGGTAGGTGGGTGGGGACCGGGTCCTACGTGTCCGGGCTGATACAGGAAGATGTCCCGAGCTTCACCTACTACGACGGCGGCGCCGGGAGGAAGGTGGAGCTGGAGCTCGAGGCCGTCCTGGAGACCCAGAAGCGGATGATGGAGCGGCGCGGGCTGAGCCTGGGGAGGAGCGAGGAGGCGCTGGTACGCAGGGCCTTCGCGTCCACGTCCGCCGAGCGCAGGAGCGCCGGCGCGCGCAAGGGGAAGATAGCTGGGCAGGGCCTCGTTCCTGAGACGGCGAAACATTAATCATCGAAGCGGGAGGGCGGCGTGGGAAAGATGAGGGACCAGTTAGGCAAGCCGCTGATCTCCCGTGTGGACAGGTCTGACGTGTATTCTTCCTACGCCGAGTGGCCCGAGCTGGCGGCAAAAGGCTACTCGTCCGTCGCCTACAGGCCGATGCGGGAGCATCGGAGGCTGGCGATCCTCGGCATGGGCGGGTCGGCCTCCGCGGGGGACGTGATATCGGGGTGGCTCGCCGCCAGGGGGGGCCCGGAGACCGTCGTCTACAAGGGCTCCCTGCCTGAGATGGACATGAAGGACACCCTGGCCATAGCATGCAGCGCGTCCGGAGGGACTCTGGAGACCATACAGATGACGGCGAAAGCACTGGCCAACGGCGCTGAGGTGGTCGGCGTCTCGAGCGGCGGGAAGCTGAGGGACGAGGTCGAGCGGGCAGGGATGGCGTTCATGCGGGTCCCCGAGGCCAAGGCCCCCCGCTACATGCTCCCCTACATGCTCTTCGCCTGCGTCGGCGTGGTCGACGCTGCATTCGGGCTGTCGTCCGATGGGGAGGCGAAGGAAGCCATCGCAGCGCTCAGGCGGGTCTGGGCGACCGCCAAGGCGGAGGTGCCCGCCCCGGAGAACTCACAGAAAGCGTTCGCCCTCAGGCTCTGGAAGCACGTCCCCAAAGTCTACGGGACGAGGGTGACCCGCGGGGTCGGGGTGAGATTCTGCAACGCCGTGAACGAGAACGCCAAGGCCAACGCCTTCTTCGAAGAGGCCCCGGAGGCGATGCACAACGACGTCGAGACCTGGGAGGTCCCTCACAGCTCCTTCATCCCGGTGATACTGAAGTGCTCGGCGGACGATCGGGTGCTGGCGGCCAGGCTCGGCTGGTTCGCGTCGGCCCTGCGAAGGAAGGGGGCCGTTGCGCTGACGGTCGAGGGGGAGAGCGGCCCCCTGCTCGCGGAGCTGGCGTCCATGGCCTACCGGCTGGACATGGTCTCCTACTACATGGCCATGGCGAAGGGGGTCGACCCGCTCCCGACGAAGATCCTGACCTCGCTCAGGCACAGGCTGGGCTCCAGCTAGGCTGCCCTACTTTATCCCGACGAGCTGGGCGAGCTCCTTCCGCGAGCTCGCACCCAGGACCTGGGCCGCCGCCTCAGGAGAGACGTCGTTGACGTAGATCCCTCCCCCGAGCTCGAGGCCTGTCCAGCGCTCCTTGCTGGGGAGTATCTCGATGTGCCAGTGTATCTGCTTCGTGGTCTTCTTCTCGGACGAGCTGTGGAACACCATGGTGAAGCTCCGCGAGTCGAGAGCCTTGGCCAGACCGCCGAGGGTAGACCTGAGCATGAGCGCCAGGTCCATCATCTCCTTCTGCGACAGCTTCAGGATGCTAGTCATGTGCCGCTTGGGGTAGACCCAGAACTCGAAGGGGTGGGTGGAGACCCAGGGGGTGAACGCGAGGAAGAAGTCGGTGGCGAGTATCTGCCTTGGGCCGCCGGTCTCGGCGGCCACGACCTGGCACATGGGGCAGACCCCCAGGTCATTGAGCGACGTCTGGACCGTCTCGGCTTCGACCTCCACCGAGGGGGGGACCCGGGGCGTCGTCACCATCTGGATGCTCGGGTGTACGGCGGTGGGGGTCCCTTCCTTCTCGCTGTTGACGTAGACGAGCACGTAGCTGACCCCCTTCTGCGAGTAGAGCCAGCGGACCTTGTCCTGGAGCGAGGCGAGTATGTTGGTCCACTGCTCCGTGTCAATCTTCGAGAACGGCTGGTCGTGCCTCGGGGTCGCCACCAGCACGTAGTGGTGCCCCGTCGCCGGCTCGCTGTAGTGGGGGGCCTCGCCGTAGGAGGGAGGGGCCACCGGCGTCACCACGGGGGCCTTCGCCGGGAATATCCTGACCGACCAGTTCTTCACCACGTCCCCCTCGGAGTCCGTCTGCTTCAGCAGGGTGTCCCCACGCTTCACCAGCACCAGGTCAGCTGGGGGGGTCATCTCCTCGTTGCCCGCGCAGTAGTTGCACTTCTCTACCCTCTGGGGTATGACCTGGCCGGGCCGCAGCCCCCTGTCGGGGAGGATGATAGAGAGCTTCTCCGTGAAGTAGTCCTTGCGAATCTCTACCATGGCCGCTCCGCGCGGGAGGGGCGGTATTAGCGTTTGGGTGACCTGCCGCGAAAGGATGAAATGCACCCCCGGCAGCCGTTGGAGCCTTGAAGTTCGGCTACGTGTTGCTCGACGGGTGCGGGGACAGGCCCGTCCCGGCGCTCAACTACACCACCCCACTGGAGGCCGCCTACACCCCGAACCTCGACAGGATAGCGGCGAAGTCGAGGCTCGGGACGGTCACCACCGTCGGGAAGGGGATCGCTCCGGAGTCAGACATCGCTGTGTTCAACATGCTGGGCTACTCCTTCCGCAAGGGCTACCCGGGGAGGGGGGTGGTCGAGGCCGTTGGCGCGGGGCTCGAGGTGCGCGACGGCGACCTGGCGTTCAGGGCGAACTTCGCGTCGGCCAGGGGGAGGAGGATCGTCGACCGCAGGGCCGGGAGGGACCTCGCCCAGGAGGAAGGGGAGCTCCTGGCCGAAGAGGTCGGGAAAATCTCCCTGAAAGGCGCGAGCGTCAGCTTCAGGACGACCGTCTCCTACAGGGGCGTCTTGGTCATCAGGGCCCGGCGTCCGCTCTCCGCGTCCGTCTCCAACACCGACCCCGCCTACGTGCGCGTCGGAGGGTTCGGAGCGGCGAAGGCGGTCACCGGGGAGGACGAGGTGATGAGGTGCGTCCCGGAGGTCAAGACCGCTGGCGCGACCCTGGCCGCCGAGCTGGTCAACGAGTTCACCGCGAAGGCGCAGAAGGTGCTGGAGAAGAGCGAGGTCAACAAAGAGCGGACGGCTGCGGGGAAGCTCCCGGCCAACTGCGTCCTCCTGCGCGACGCCGGGGACCACCTTCCTGACCTCCCCTCCTTCGAGGAGAGGCACGGCCTGAAGGGGACCGCCCTGGTCGAGTTCCCAGCCGAAATCGGGATAGCGAAGCTCCTTGGGATGAAGATGGTCCCGATCGCAGACAGGCACGACATCAAGGAGAAGGCGACCAAGTTCTTGTCGGAGGTCAGGGAAGGGACTGTCGTGTACGTGCACATCAAGGGGCCGGACGAGTTCGGCCATGACGGCGACGCCCGGGGGAAGAAGCGGAGCATCGAGACCATCGACAGGGACTTCTTCTCCGCCGTCAAAGGGGCCGCGGAAGGCTTCACGCTCGGCGTGTCCTGCGACCATGCGACCCCCTGCGCCATCAAGATGCACTCTGACGACCCCGTCCCACTGCTGGTCACCGGCCCGAAGGGGGACGGGAGGAGGTTCACCGAGGCCAACGCCAAGCTAGGCTCGCTCGGGCGCCGGGCCGGAAAAGACGTCCTGGACCTGGTCACGGAAGCGCCGGTCAGACGGAGTGGCGCTTCAGGCCCCTGACGGCCTCGACCGCCACGTCGATGGCGTCGTCCACCCCCGCATGAATCACGAACTCGTTGGTGACCCTGTTGCCAACCACCGCGAGGACCGCTCCCGTCTTGAGCCCGAACAGCCTCCCCAGGGTGAATATCGTCGATGCCTCCATCTCGAAGCAGAGGACCTTGGCTGCGGCGAGGTCGTCGACCAGATGAGCGCTCTCTCTGGCCGTGTACCCTCCGAAGGACGGCCGCCCCTGGCCGGTGTAGAATGAGTCGGTCGAGGCGGTGATGCCCACGGCCGCCTTCTTCCGGAGTGAGGCAGCGGCCTCGGCCAGGGCGACTGTCACCTCAGGGGTCGCCGCCGCCGGGTAGCCTGGGGCGACATACTGGGAAGTGGTCCCGTCCATGCGGACTGCCGCGTCGGCGACCACCAGCGAGCCCACCCCCACCGCGCGCTGGATGGAGCCGCAGGTCCCCACCCTGATCATGACTTCGACCCCGAGCCCGGCCAGCTCTTCCACAGCGATGGCGGTCGACGGCCCTCCGATGCCGGTGCTCATGACGACCACGCTCTCGTCTCCTGCCTTCCCGCCGTAGGCGACGAACTCCCTGTTGGAGCCCAGGGGCTTCGCTCCCTGGAGCCTCTCGGCGACGAGCGGGACCCTCCCAGGGTCCCCCGGAAGGAGGGCGACGCGCCCGACGTCATGCTTTGCCAGCCTGATGTGGTATGGCCGTCCTGCTTCATCCTTTGGTTCCTGCGCCACCTTACTCCACCCCCCCGCTGCGCCCTTGCTCCAAATTTTTCACTGGCTCCTGTCCCTCTAACTCGGCGGCGAGTAGCAGCTTCGACACCTGGGCTCGTACATCTCTTTCCCGCCGACCGCTATCAGCGGGGAGTCCTTGGGGGCGGGCTTGCCTGCGGTCAGGCGCTGTGTCCTTGTCGCCTCCCGGCCGCACACCACGCAGACCGCGCTGAGGTATCTGACCGTGTCTGCCCTGGCCGCGAGCTCCATTGTGGTCGGGAACGGCTCGGCCTTGAAGTTGAGGTTCAGGCCGCAGGCAATCACCCTCCTCGCGGCGGCTAGGCTGTCGAGGAGCCCTATGATGGAGTGGGGGAAGAAGTTCACTTCGTCCACTCCTATGGCGTCAAGGTCGCTCGACTCCGCGACCTCCTCGATCCTCCTGACGCCCTCGTCAGTCGACGCCACGGAGTAGGCGTCGTAGCGGAGCCCGTTGTGGGTCACGACCTCCTTCTCGCTGTACCTCCGGTCGAAGTCGACCTTGAATATCGCCCCCTTCTTCTTCGCATAGACCTCCCGCTCGACCAGCCTGATCAACTCCGAGGTCTTCCCCGAGAACATGGGGCCGATTATCACTTCGAGTGTCACTCTTCCGGCGACCGCCCCGACGCCGATTTATCGTTTCCCTCGGCTCGTTCGGGGGGCGTGCAGGGAGGCGCGTGCGTGCTTCGGTGCGGCTCCGCTCTGGCTGGAATAACAGTCGCTTCTGCGTTAGCTCGGGAGGCAGTCTCCGCCTTCGTCCGCGTAGAGCTTCTCCACGTCATGGGCCTTCCGGGCCACGAAGTACGACCCTTGGCCGTTCCGCATGAGGATCGGGGGCCTGGGCTGGCTGTGGAAAGGCATGTTCATGACCAGCGAGTATGCTCCGACCTCTCGGAAGACGACCAGCTTCCCGATGCTGGCCCCGCCGAGCTTCGACCTGCTCGATATCGGGAAGACGTCCAGGGGGTCGCAGAGCCTCCCGACGAGGGCGACCTTCTGAGGCGACGGCCTCCCGCCGGGGACGACCTCCACCGGGTACTCGTGGCGCAGCAGAGCCGAGTCGAGGAGGACGTTGTATCCGGCGTCGACGTAGATGTACTTCGCGTCGCCGAAGCTCTTGACGTTGACGACCCGGGTCACCAGGACCGTGGACTCGGCCGTGAGGAACCTGCCGCTCTCGGCCACCAGGGTGAACCTGTCCCCGATGCTCTCGATGAGACTGTTCAGCTGCCCCACTATCTTGGTCCCGAGGTCCTTAGGCGTGGGGACCTTCTTACCGTAGGGGACCGGGAGCCCGCCCCCGATGTCGAGGGTGCTCACCCGGAAGTCTCCGAGTTGCCTCCGCGCGCCCAGTATGAACGCCTCGAGCTTCTCTATCGCTTCGGCATAGCACGCCGGGTCTTCGATCTGGCTCCCGAGGTGGAAGTGGAAGCCTTCGAACTCAAGCAGCGGGGTCCCGAGGATCTTCTTCAGGACGTAGAGGGCGCTGTCGGCGCTCCCGCCGTTGAACTGCAGCCCGAACTTCCCGTGCCCCATCGACCCCCTGAGCTCCGCGTGGACGTGGACCTCGGGATTGACCCTGACCATCGTCTTGACCTTGACGTTGGCCCTGGCGGCGGCCTCGGCCAGGTTCACAAGCCCGTTGTAGCTTGCGACCACGACCTTCCGCACGCCGGCCTTCAGCACCTGCTCGTACTCGGACGCGGTCTCCGTGATGCTGGTGTATATGACGCTCTCCGAGGAGCCTCCTGACTTCTGCACGAAGGTGAGCTCGCTGGGGGCGGTGAGGTCGAACAGTATCCCTTCGCTGGTGAACGCCTTGATCACAGAGGGGTTGAAGTTCGCCTTCACAGAATATGCGACACGGAAGACTCCCTTGTACTCGCTGAATCCCTGCTCCATCTCAGACACCTTCCTCCTCAGCGTCGCCTCGTCCACCAGGAAGTACGGAGTGCCGTGCTTCTCTGCTAGGCTGTACAGGTCCGAATCGGAAAACCTCGGCGCCGCTTCACCCGTGGGCGATACGGGCTGCGTGCGAGTGTCGACCAACTTTTTGTTGAACGATACGGCCGAGAATTTTCTCTTATAAGATTATCTCCGCGCGAAAAAATTTCTTGCGTCGTACGTGTCGAGTTCAGTCGACGCCAAAGACGCCGGGCGCGCCTGCTTGCGTCGGAGGTCAGGCCGCAGGAGCGTTCTAATCACGCCGGCATGCGAGCTCGACGTGCGCCGCTACTGGGTCTACATCCTCAGATGCTCTGATGGGTCGCTCTACACCGGCTACACCGTCGACCTGCGGAAGCGCGTCGCTCTCCATAACGCGGGGAGGGCGTCCAAGTACACACGAGCCAGGGTCCCCGTCGCCCTCGCATATTCCGAGGCAGCGCCAACCTTGTCCGGGGCGCTGAGACGGGAGGCAGAGATAAAGAAGCTGAGCAGGAGCGCGAAGCTCCTTCTCTGCTCAGGGAAGGCCGCGAGAGCGGGACAGGGCATCAGCTAGGCTCTCCGGCGCAACAGATGAGTTGTCGCTGTGGCTGTTCTTACTTTCCGACGACTATTTCGATCGAGGAGATGTTCCTGGTCTCTGGCCCTTCGCCAACGACCTCGGTGCTGATGCCGATGTCCTTGACCTTGAACTGGCCGTTCCCCAGCCGCTTCGTGACGATCTCTGCGACGTCTACAGCCCTGCTGATTGCCATGCCTCTGGCTTTCACCACCACTTCGCCGGCGGAAGCGAGCTGGATGAGCGCGCTCATGGCGTAGTTCATCACAGGCTTCTGGCCCACGAATATGTGGTTGGTTGGTGCAGACCTCTGGGCTGGCGCGCTCGGCGCCGCTGGTGCTGTGGCCCGTTCGGGTGCCTTGTGTCCCTCTGACGAGTTTGTGTCGGATCTCTTCTTTGGCATTTGACTGACCTTGCTCGCCACGGCCCCCTAGTCGCGTATATAACCACATGGGTGCCGCGGGGCTAATACTCGCTGGGGTCGACGAGGTTCCTGGCGGTCCCGGTCTCAAAGTACATCCGCACGTTGGCGGCCGCAGCCGCCTTCATGTCCGAGAGGTCCTCGCCGAGCGGCGCCCCGGACATGTGGAAAGTCCCGGCGAAGTTGGGCAGGTCCCAGGCGGCCGTGTCGAATGACTCCCTCGCTCCCTTGACCCAGAAGACGTCGGTGGCGAACCTGCTCTCTGGCCGCTCCTTCAGCCAGCGGACGAGCCCCTCTTCGCTGACGCTCTCCCCCCTGCCGACGTTGACGACTATCACAGAGTCCTTGGCGGCCATGAGCGTGTCGTAGGTCACGATCCCCCTGGTGCTCTTCGTGAGCGGCAGCGCCATCACGATGGCGTCCGCCTCCTTCACCTTCTCCGCGAGAGAGGCGATGGGCGCCCTCTCGTCGAAAGCTTCGGGGTCCCTGAACGACCTGGACACGCCCACCGTCCTCATCCCGAGGGACCTCGCCAGCCTGGCGACCTCTGTCCCTATCGAGCCGGCTCCGACGACGACAATGGTCTTGCCCCGCAGCTTGCGGGGGGTCGTCCTCGCGTTGCGGACGTGGACCCCCTTCGCGGTGCCGAGGAGGAGCCCCCAGGCGTGCTCGGCCACCGCCTCGGTGAAAGCGCCCGCGTTGGAAAAGAGCTTCGCCCCTGGCGGGAGCGACGAGAAGTCGAAGGCGTCGACCCCTGCGGACATGGCCTGTATCATCTTCAGGCCTTTCATCTTTCCGAGAAGCCCAGGAGGTATGCGGTGGGGCCAGCAGATCAGAGCCTGGCAGCGGGCGAGGACGGCATCGTCGGCCCGGCCTTCTATGAGCTCGAACCCTTCAAGGGCCTCCTTGGCCTTCGGGGGCAGTGAATCAGTAGAGTAGACAGCGACCCGGGTGGACATCGAGGCTCTGGCTAGCTCGCGAGCGCCTTGATAGGTATGTCCTGGGTGGTCCCGTTCGGCAGGGACCTCCTGATGGATATCGGGAGGGCGTCGGCTTCGAGCTCGAGCATCGCCGTCTGTATGGGTCCCCGATACACTCCTTCCAAAGAGACGAAGGCAGGGGCGCCCATCGCGAGCTGGAGCGACCTGGCTCCGACGATCCTCGCCCTTTCGAAGCGGGTGAGCTTCGGCGGGCCTATAGTGACTTCGAAGCTTACCGTTGGAGCTTTAGTCCTTTTCACAGTCTTTGCAGGGGGCATCTATGAGACCAGGAGTTGTTCTCGCCCTTTTGGGTCGGGACATAAGTCTTTTCCTGTCCGTCCCCGACGGCGGACCGAAGACAGATTTACCCCCTGCAGGAAAGCGGTCAGCATGGCCGCCGAAGCGCCGTCAGCAGGGTCAGTGTCCAAGCTGGACTGCGTCGCCTCGGTGGGGGGGAAGGGCGAAGGGAAAATATCGCTCTACCGCCACCTGGCGCCGACCACGGTCAACGCCGTAGTGAGGGTCCTCCCGCTTTCGAGCAGGGTCACGCTCCAGCCCGCGATGGTGTCGCTCTTCACCCAGCTCAGGATCGGGGTCGAGAAGCCCCGGCTGAAGTTCGCAAGAGGAGACGTGGCCTTCCTCCCGTCGGGGGGGCTGATCTGCGTGTTCCTGGGCGAGGCCAGGAGCGACAGGCCTCTGAATCCTATAGGGAAAGTGGAGTCAGGTCTGGAGCTCTTCGACTCTTTGAAGTCCGGGGATACGGTTAGGCTGGACGCGCCGCTGCAGTAGCTACGCTTTCGACCAGACGCCGTGGCCGCTGAACCCGCCAGCCCTCTTCAGAGAACCTTTTGCTTCGAGGTCTCTGATCACTCCGGTGGCAACCGAAGCGTTCACCCCGAGCGCCCTGGCCGCAGTATACACGGTGATCGCCTTCAGAGGGGCGAGGCTCTTCAGCAGGTCAGCGTCGCTCATCTTCGGCGGCAGGAACGAAAACTGTCTCTTCTGTTGCGGCGCAGACTTCTCCTTCGACTTCTTTCCCTTCGACTGCGCCGTGTCTCCCTGAGCCGTCTCTTCGGAGTCCTGCGACTTCTCCATCGATGCCAGGGACTTCTTCTTCACTCCGCCCATGTGTCTCGAAGGAAGACCCCTTTCAATCACAATTAAGCCTTTCCGGGCGACTCGGCCGGATACGCGGCCGCCTAGCAGATCGCCATGGAGAGATGCGGCTCACCAGGAGAACCGGTCCGCGTCGCCGCGCCGTCGCAGGTTCACCATTGTCTGCAAAGAAGCCCACACCATTCAGGGGCGGGAAGAATTGCACCTGGGGGAAGCAGAAGACGTGCGTGAAGACCAAAGGGACGACCGTTAAGTTCAACGTTCCTCGCAACTGCAAGATGTTCAAGCCGAAGGGCAGGAAGTTCAACAAGACGATGACCATCCCCTTCTTACCTCTTCCGAAGGATTCTCGAAGGACGATGCTTCGGCAACAGTATTGCGCTGAACAGGGTGGACGCCTACCACACGTCCAGGTGGTGTGCCCGCTGCGATGCAGCCGGGAAGGGACATGACGGTGGGAACTATTCCCTGTTCAGATGCAGAGAGTGTGGCCAGGCGGTGAACTCGGACCGCAAGGCGAGTCTCGCGGCGGCCGTCAAGACCTTCCTCGAGCGGAACGATCCCAACCAGGACACGTTCCAGATTTGGGGGAGAAGAGTCCCGGCAAGCGGGCCTATACGTGGCGTCTCAGATGCACCTGGGTCTTTGGCTGTGCCGGCGCCGGCTCAGGGAAGGGGAAAACCCACAGGCTCCAGCCGTGGGTAGCTTACCGATACGAAGATTAGTCCATCTTCACGGGTGCACGGCTGATGCTCTACTCCGCGGTGGCGAAATGCTACGCCGACCTCGAGGGGATGTCTGGGAGGAAAGAGATCACCGCGGTGCTCGCCGGCCTCCTGAAGGCCACTCCCGTGGCGGAGCTCCCCTCGCTGGTGTACATGACGCAGGGGAAGCTCAGGCCCGACTACGAGGGGGTGGAGCTCGGCCTCGCGGAGAAGCTGGCTCTCAGGGCGCTGGCGGGCGCCTCGGGGGCCGAGCCTGCCAGGGTGTACTCGAGCTACGTCAAGCACGGCGACATCGGCGCGGCGGCCGAAGAGCTCCTGACTGACAGGAGCCAGGGGACGCTGTTCAGCGAAGCGCTCACCCTCAGGCGGGTCTACGAGACGCTGCTCAGGGTCGCGCGCCAGAGCGGCTCGGGGTCGGTGGAGGCAAAGCTCCGGGAACTGGCGTCGCTCCTCAACGACGCCTCCCCCCTCGAGGCCAGGTATGTCATGAGGACCGTCGCCGGGGAGCTGAGGCTCGGCGTGGCGGACTACACCGTCCTCGACGCCGCGGCCACCGCTTTCCTGGGGGGGAAGGAAGCCAGGCCGAGGATAGAGCGAGCCTACAACGTCCACCCTGACCTCGGCTTCGTGGTCGCCGCCGTGGCGTCTAGAGGCATCGCAGGGGTCGACGACGTGAAGGTGGAGGTAGGGGTGCCCATCAGGCCGATGCTGGCCGAGCGCCTGAGCTCTGCCCAGGCGATAATAGAGAAGATGGAAGGGAAGGTGGTAGCTGCGGAGTACAAGCTGGACGGGGAGAGGCTCCAGATACACCGCAGCGGGGACGACGTGAAGCTCTTCTCGAGGAGGCTCGAAGTGGTGACGTCCCACTACCCGGACGCCGCCGACCTGGTAAGGGCGCACGTGTCCGCCAGGAATGCGATACTCGAGGCGGAGGTGGTGGCCATCGACGAGGACACGGGGGAGTACCTCCCTTTCCAGGAGCTGATGCACCGGAGGAGGAAGCACGGCATCCAGCAGGCGATTGCGGACTACCCGGTGGCGCTCAACTTCTTCGACATCCTCCTCGCCGGGTCCTCGGACCTGACAGGCAAGCCGTACTCCTTCAGAAGGAAGAAGCTCAGGCAGACGGTCGAGGAGACCAGCAGGACCAGGCCCGTCCCTGCCCTCTCCACCTCAGACCCGGGGGAGCTGGAGAAGTTCATGGAGGACGCCATCACCGACGGCTGCGAAGGCCTGGTGGTCAAGGATCCAGACTCGTCCTACAGGGCCGGCGCCAGGGAGTTCGCGTGGATCAAGCTGAAGCGCGAATACAGGAGCGAGCTGACAGACACCCTGGACCTGGTGGTCATCGGCGCCTTCCATGGGAGGGGTCGGAGGGCCGGTACCTTCGGGACCTTCCTCCTGGGGACCTACGACACGAAGAGAGGGGTCTACGCCAGCGTCGCCAAGGTGGGGACAGGCTTCTCGGACGAGGACCTGGCGAAGTTCCCCCGCCTCCTGGAGCCCTATGAAAGCCACGTCAGGCCGCCCGGGGTCGAGTCGAAGATGGTCCCCGACGTCTGGTTCAGGCCGCACCTGGTGATCGAGATAATCGCGGCGGAGTTGACCTTGTCCCCCATCCACACGGCCGCCATGGGGAGCGTGAGGCCCGAGGCTGGGATCTCGCTCCGGTTCCCCAAGTTCACCGGCAAGGTCAGGGACGACAAGCGCCCCGAGGACTCGACCTCGGTAGATGAGATAGTGGGCATGTATCGGCGCCAGGTCAAGCGGGTCGAGTGACCGCGCGCTCCGCAGGGGGGCGCGAATGTCGATGCGACCTCAAACGAACCTGGCCAGGCGCCCCAGGGCGACGGGGATCAGCTCCTCGGTCCGCTCCTTGAGGGAGGCGCGGTCCTTGCCCTCGACCACGAGCTCCACGCCTCTGAGCGCCGGGCCCTGGTAGTAGATGTGGTCGTCGTCGGCGACGTCGGGGTACTGCTCATCGCCCTTGGCCGCGAAGGTGAACCCTGAGTAGGGTAGGAGGTAGGCGCCATCCCACAGCGGGACCGTCCCCCCTGGGAGGCGCCCGAGGTCCTTCTCGTCATACCCGATGACTTTGGTCAACATCAGCCGTCCCAGTCGGGGGCGGAGTGCAGGCCGTACAGGTAGCTCTTGCCGCCGACGCGGACGTAGACGTTCTCTGCGACCAGCCCGCCCACGTGGAAGGCGCCGGTGGGCTTGCGGGCCAACTCGCGCCGCCGTGGCGTGGCGCGTTTTAGAATCTTCGAGGTCAGGGCCGCGTGCCCCTCACCGCGGGGTCCCGAACGACCTGTCCCCGGCGTCCCCAAGCCCGGGGACGATGTACCCGTGCTCGTCCAGTCCAGGGTCGACGGCGCAGGTGTAGAACTCGGCCCGAGGGAACGCCTTCGCCACGTAGTTGATGCCGGTCATGGTGGCGATCACCGAGAAGAAGGCCAGCCTCTTCGGCTTCCCCTGCTTCCCCACCCTCCTGGCTACCTCCAGCAGGGTGTGCCCGGTCGCGAGCATCGGGTCCGCTATCACTACCACGTCGTCCTTCTTGATCTGGGGGATCTTGGCGTAGGTCACTTCGATGGGGAAGTCCGGGGCCCCGCCCCTCCAGGCGCTGATGACACCTGTCCTCGCCATCGGGAAGTTCTTGTACATTCCCTCGACGAATGGGATGGCCGCCCTGAGGACGAGGATTATCACTATCTTGTCGTTCCCCTTCACCTTCCCTCCCCTCGTCAGCCCGAGGGGCGTCTCCACCTCCGACTCCTCGGTCTCCAGCGTCCGAAGGAACTCGTAGGCCATCAGCCGCCCCAGCCTGTAGATCGCCTTCCTGAATGCGACCTGGCTGGTCCGCTTGTCGCGCGCGAGGGTGAGCTGCTCCAGCACCATCGGATGGCTGACCACCGTGACTCTCGGCTTCACCCTGACGACCGGGTGCATGCTCCCGACAGAGTATTTATGTGGGAGACGCGGTGCACGAAACAGTCCGCTTGAAGCTCTTCATGGCGCTGCTTGTGGCCGTAATCCTGGCGGCGTCCGCGGTCCAGATGGCCCCCGCCCACGCGCAGACGTGCGCGACGAAGAGCGGCTACTACGTCGCCTCTCTCGACGGGAACATAGACCCCGGAGCGGCGGACTTCCTGGCCTCCACGGTGAGCAACGCCGAGTCAGCCTGCGCCGCCAACGTGGTGTTCGTCCTGCAAACCAACGGAGGGGACAGCGCGAGCATGGAGTCCATGGTGTCCTCGGTCCAGGGGTACCAACAGTGGGGCGGGAATTTCGTCACCCTGGTCGCCCCGCAGGGGGCCTATGTCTTCTCCGCCGGATCCTACATAGCGGAGTCGTCGAATCAGATTTACATGGAGCCGGGGACCACCATGGGGTCGGCCACCCCCATTGTCTCCGGCATCCCTATCGGCGAGGCGAACACCACCATGACCAAGGATATCAACGCCTTCTCATCCTACATGACGACGCTCACACAGGCTCACGGCAGGAACGCGACGGCGACCGCCCTGATGGTCACGAAGGGGGTCTCGTACCCATACGACAGGGCCCTGCGCGACCACGTTGTGAACGGCGTGGTCAACTCGACCACCGTGGCAGGCGCACTCGCAGACCTGGGGGTCCCCTCGTCCGCGCAGATCAACACTCCAGGGATAAGGTCGACGATGATCTCTGTCCTCAGCAACCCGAACGTGTCCAGCCTCCTCTTCCTCCTGGGCGTCTTCGCGGTCCTGGTGGACGTCTACCACCCCACGCTGGTGCTGTCTGCGGTGGGGGTCGCGGTGATAGCGGCGGCCCTGTTCGGACTCGGCGTCTTCGGCGCCTCCCCGCTGGCAGTGATACTGATGGTCGTCGGCGCGGCGTTCATCTTCTTGGAGGTGAAGATACAGCACGGCATCAGCGCCATCATCGGCGTGGTGGTCTTCATACTGGGGTTCGTCCTGATCTACCAGTTCCCCCCTGCCCCTGCTGGGAACCTCCCGGCCGCCAGCTTCTCCGGGATCCCGGAGACCACCTACGGGCTGCTCGTCGCCCTCGGAACCGCGGTGGTGATCGGGAGCCTCTTTCTCAGATCGGTCCGCGACGCCCTGAAGAACAGGCCGAAGGTCAACGACCCCTCGGCCCTGATCGGCCGCGAGGGGACCATGGAGTCAGACCTCAAGGGAGGCGGGAAGGGGATAGCCAACATAGCATCCGAAGAGTGGTCGGTCACTTCTGGCGAGGACCTCGGGCGCGGGGACCGGGTAAGAGTTAAAGCTGTTCAAGGGAACACACTGGCGGTAGAGCGAGCGAAGAGTTGAGTCTACTGGGGTCGGCGTCACTAGCCATAAGCACGGGGGCCATAATCAACTATGCGATCTACCTCATCGTGGCGGTCATAGTCATCGCGCTCATAGGGGTGACTGTCAAGATAATCAAGGAGTACGAGCGCCTGGTCGTGTTCAGGCTCGGCAGGCTAGTCGGCGCGAGGGGGCCCGGGGTCATCTTCGTGTTCCCGTTCATCAACCGCGTCAGCAAGGTCGACCTCAGGGAGAGGTACCTCGAGGTCCCCCACCAGACGTGCATCACCAAGGACAACGCGCCCGTCGACATAGACTTCCTGATCTACAACAAGGTGACCGAGGCTACCCAGAGCATCGTCCAGGTGCAGAACTTCGAAGGCGCGTCAATAGGCATAGCCACCACCACCCTCAGGGCCGTCGTGGGGGACATCCCCCTGGACGAGCTCCTCGCAAAGAGGGAGCAGATCAACCAGGTACTCAGGACGAAGCTGGACGAAGTCACGGAGAGGTGGGGGATCAAGGTGACCAACGTGGAGATACGCGAGATCACCCCTCCGAAGGACGTGCAGGAGGCGATGGTGCGTCAGATGTCCGCAGAGAGGACCAGGAGGGCCACCGTCACCGAGGCGGACGGCAAGAGGGAGGCGTCGATACTCGTGGCCGAGGGGGAGAAGAAGTCCAACATACTGCGCGCGGAAGGGGACAAGCAGGCCCAGATACTCAGGGCAGAAGGATACGCGGGGGCGCTGAGCCAGATATTCGGGGCTGCCAAGGGAATCGACTCGAAGACCATGGTCCTCCAGTACCTCGACACGTTGAAGGCCCTCGGGGCTTCCCCGTCGACGAAGTACATCTTCCCGATGGAGTTCACTGGGCTCCTGACCAACCTGCGAGACCAGGTCAAGCAGTCGCAGTCCGACGCGGCTGGCAAGTAAAAGGCGGCCCCCTTTCTCGCCGGCTTCAGGGTGACGCGAGTCCAGGCAAGGACAGCAAGGACAGACGGGTGTTAGGGTTCGAAGCGAAGAAGAAGCTCTCAGACGGGGTCTCGGAGTTCCTGAAGTGGCACCTGGGGCGGGCCCCCCTAATGCAACATCCCGCGCTGGCCACCAGGGCCGTCCCCGCGCTCACGGGTCGGCTCCGGGCGCGCCCTTCTAACAGGGGCAGCGACAGAAGCGGACACCGTCTAAGCTGGGGCGACTCCGGCTGTAGAGCCAGTCGGCGGGCTCCACGCCATGAACGAATTACAATCTCCTCTTCACCGAAGCAAAAATATTCTAGACCAGGCATCCAATTGCTGCCCCATTCTTAAATCCAGAGCCCAGGAAGGGTTGAGGCGAGCATATCAAGTGTCTGGACAAGAGGGAGAGATTCAAGCGAGGCGGCGGACTGTGGTCGTGCTGCAGGACGAGATGAGGCGGGTCCTGGACGCGACCCGGGTGCTCCTCGAGGAGTTCAACGCGATAGCGGCCGGGGAGAAGGGCCAGGTGGACGCCTCGCTGGAGAACGTGAGGAGGGCGGAGGAGGACGTGATGACGCTCAGGACGGCGCTCATCCGTGAGCTGTCCCAGGTCGGGACCCTGCTGGTCAACAGGGAGGACGTCATGCGCGGGGCCTTCGCAGTCGAGGGGATATTCGGCCACATAAACGGGGTCGCCTTCAAGATGTCCCAGCTGCAAAGGGCGTCGGCTAAGAACAAAAAGTACCGGGACTGCATAGTCGAGCTGCTCGGCCTGCTCATCGACGGCGTCTCCAAGCTCAACGAGAGCATCAGGGCCCTCTCCATAAACACGGACCAGGCCATACACATGGCCGCCCAGGTCCAGCAGATAGAGAGCTCCATCGACACCAGGTACCGCGACGGCGTCGCGACGGTCATGAAGACAGCGACCAACGTCAAGGAGCTCATCACCGTCAAGGACGTCCTCGAATCCATAGAGGACTGCGCGGACGTCATGCTCGTCGCCGCCAACGCGAGCACGATACTCGCGCTGGGAATGTAGGCCATGCCCAAGGCCCGGGCCAGGGGCAGGCTCTTCGAGAACAGGATTGTCGTCTGGGACGTGGAAGACTCTAGGCGGCTCTTCAAGGAAGGATACTACGGCAAACCGCTCGGGATACCGAAACCGAAGGACTTCGAGTTCGACGCCCCGCTCATCTTAGACCTCATGGAAGGGTACTACCTCTCGACGCGCAAGGTGATCGACGTCGAGGACCAGGCAGGGAAGGCGCTCACCGCGAAGCAGCTCCAAGGGGTCTGCGAGGCCTCCTACCCTGAGTTCGCGGAGAAGTTCCTGGTCTACAGGAAGCTCAGGGAGGGAGGGTATGTCGTGACGCCGGGGATCAAGTTCGGCTCCGACTTCGCCGTCTACGAGCACGGCCCTGGGATAGATCATGCCCCATACATCGTCCAGGTGATGCCCCCCGGCTCGAAGATGACCGCCACCGCAATGGTCAGGTCAGGGCGGCTGGCTACAACCGTGCGCAAGCAGTTCATCATAGCCATCCCGGACATGGAGAGGAAGTCCATAGAGTTCCTCCGCTACGACTGGTGGCGCGCGTAGGGGCCTGGCATGGGCTCGGCGGGGGTTTCGTTCGACCTGGGAGGCGCCCGGGCGGCGTCTTTCAATGTGGGGGACCTCTACCTGAGGCTTGACGAGGTCTTCGACCTGAGGGCCGACCTCGCGCCCTACTTCGGCGGGAGGGACCTGGCCGTCCCCGAGGCGTTCCCCACACAGTCGTTCTTCGTCGCGGCAGGTCCGCTGCGGGTGGTCGTGGACCCCAGCGACTACGGCAGGCTCGTCGCCCCGGACCACTTCAGGTCTCCGGAGGGCTATGCGCGCCCTCCTCCGCTGGACGCCCAGCTCTCAGCGGCCGGGGTCTCCCCCGGGTCGGTGACCCACGTGGTCGTGACCCACCTCCACTTCGACCACTACGCGGGGGTCACTAAAGGAGGCGCCCTCGCCTTCCCATCGGCGAGATACATCGTCCCTGCGAAGGACTGGGCGATGCCTGACATTGCCGAGGCCAGGAAGAAAGGGGACCGGGACGTCACCGAGACACTCGGGGTCGTGGAGGCCGCGGGGAGGCTGGAGCTGCTCGATGGGCCCCTCGACCTGGGGGACGGCGTGACCGTGGAGCCGTACCCTGGCGAGAGCCCCGGACACCAGGTGGTGGGGCTCCGGTCCGCCCATGATTCCTGCTACTTCGTAGGCGACCTCTACCACCTGGCGGAGGAGGTGGAGCACCCGGAGCTCGCGGCCGCCTGGGCCGACGCCAGGGCGCTGACTGCCAGCAGGCGGCGCTTCTCCGAGCGCGCGGCGGCCGAGCGGGCACTTGTCCTCCCGGGGCATCTTCCGGCGGGGAGGATCGGCTTCAGGGGGTCGGCCCCGACCTGGACCGAAGAGCCCGCGTAGACGCAAGCATATAGAACTGACACCCAGGGGCCGGCCGTGGATTCGATCGGAGAAGACTCGTACCTGTTGGTGTACAGGGACAGGCGGAGGCGCTGGCTGGTCAGGCCCAAGGACACCCCGAAGCTTCACACCCACCTGGGGATACTCGACGTGTCGTCACTGATAGGGCGGGGATACGGGATAAAGGTCACGACGACTATGGGGGACGAGCTGACGATACTCAGGCCCACCATCGAGGACATGGTGATGAAGCTCGCCAGGAAGACGCAGGTAATCTACCCCAAGGACCTCGGCCTGATGGCGCTCAAGTTGGGGGTGCACTCAGGGTCGAAGGTGATAGAGACCGGGACCGGGAGCGGTGCGACGACGGCCTTGATGGCCTACCTGGTACAGCCCAGCGGGATGGTCTACACTTACGACCTGAACCCTGAATTCCAAGGGGTGGCCAAGAAGAACATAGAGAAGCTGGGCCTGTCGCCCTATGTAACCTTCAAGGCCGGGGACTCGCGCCTCGGGTTCGAGGAGGAGGACTTCGACGCTGGGATACTCGACGTCGGGGACCCCTGGGAGGTGGTGCAGAGCATGAAGCGCGCCCTCAAGCCCTCAGCTTCCATGGCCGCGGTGACGCCGACGACAAACCAGGCGGAGAAGCTTGTGGCGAAGATGAAGGAGGAAGGGTTCGTCGCCATCGAGACCATGGAGATACTCCTCCGCCACCTCGAGGCGAGGGTGGGCATGACCCGGCCCTCCAACATAATGGTGGGGCACACGGCCTACCTTACCTTCGGGAGAGCCACACGGTCGGCGGCCTCATCGTAATAGTTTTAAGCCCAACCCGGTCGCGCAGCCCAGTAATTGAGCAGCAGGGAACGCAACGAAGACATCGCGACATTGCTCTACATGGTGCCGTTCGCTGTCAGCGGGGTCTACGGCCTCGCCGTCTGGTTCCAGCAGGGGATCTCTGCCATCCTCCCGTCGCGCGTGTATCTCGCGGTCACCCAGAGCCCCGAGGTCTTCGTCATCGGCTCCCTGGCGGTGCTGGCCGGCGTGGTGATGGAGATCCACGAGACAGACGCAACCCAGAGGCGCGCGATGGTGGGCTCGCTGGGGACTACCCTGCAGACGATAGCCGTGGCGAGCGTCTTCTTCGCCCTGGTGGGGACGTTCTACTCCAACGGCGCCAACGTCGCCGCCGCTGTGGGTGACTTCATGGGCGGGAAGTACAACCTCATCTTCCCTGCGATAATGATCCTCATGAGCTACCTCATCACCGTCCCGCTCCGGTTCTCAGCCCTAGCCAAGAGTAAGACCCTGGGCCTGGTCCTGCTGCTCCTCGTCCCCGTCGCGATTTACGAGGTCGGGAAGCGCCAGATCTACGTGGGGCTGGGTCTGGCCTTCGCCCTCCTCATCATCGGCATCATGACGTACATTCTCCCTGAAAGAGAGAAGGGCGCGGAAGAGGCCCTGGCCCGGGCGACCTGACCGCAGACATACTGGGCCCATGGCCGCCGCCATCCTGTCTCCCTTCGCCACGATCGCCGCCGCCATGTTCGTGACCGAGCTCACCGACAAGGACGCCATCCTGATCCTGGGCGTGTCGTCCAGGGGGAGGCCGGTGCTCACATTCCTGGCGGGGGTGACGGCGTTCACCCTCACCACGGGGCTGTTCGTCAGCATCGGCTCGGTCCTGGTGCTCTACGTGCCTGTCGCGTGGATCCGCCTGGCCGGCGGGGCGATGATGCTCAGCTACGGCGCCTGGGAAGCCAGGGGCCTGGTTGGCGCGAAGGTCTCAGAGATGGAGGAGTCCAGGGTGGAGAAGCGGAAGTCGGCGGCCGGCTTCTTCCTCGCGCTCGTGGGGGCCCTGGTCTTCCTCGACGTCGCAGGGGACGCCACAGAGGTCCTCACAGTCGTCCTGGTCGCCCGCTACGCAGAGCCGCTGCTCGTGTTCGGCGCGGCGTGCGCCGGCCTCTATGCCGCCACGGCCATGGAGGCCGCCCTGGGGAGCAGGCTCGGCAGGCTGCTCAGTCCGCGGAGGCTGAGGGTCCTCTCTGCGGCCGTCTTCTTCGCCCTGGGGGGTTTCATATTCCTGACGAGCCTGTGACCGGGGGCACCTTCATTAAGAGCAGGCGGGCATGGGACCACGTTCCATGTCAGGGGCGAGCCAGGAGGGCATCACAACGAAGAAGGCCGACAACTTCGACGAATGGTACACCCAGGTCGTCCTGAAGTCAGAGGTAGCCGACTACAGCCCCGTCTCCGGGTGCGTGGTCTACAGGCCGTCCGGGTACGCCATCTGGGAGAACATCCAGAGGGAGACCGACGCCCTCTTCAAGAAGGCTGGCATCTCGAACACATACTTCCCGCTCTTCATCCCCGAGCGCCTCCTGAAGAAAGAGGCCGCGCACGTGGAGGGGTTCGCCCCAGAGGTCGCCTGGGTCACCGAGGCCGGGAGCTCGAAGCTAGACGAGAGGCTGGCCATACGCCCTACTTCGGAGTCGCTGATGTACGAGGTGGTCTCGCGCTGGATAAGGTCGTGGAGGGACCTCCCCATGAGGCTGAACCAGTGGAACAACGTGGTCCGCTGGGAGTTCAAGAACCCGGCGTTCATACTCAGGTCCAGAGAGTTCCTCTGGAACGAGGGGCACTCGCTCTTCGCGACCAGGGAAGAGGCTGAGGCCGAGCGCGACCAGATACTCGGGATCTACCGCAAGGTGACCGAAGAGTGCCTCGCCCTGCCGGGGTACCTGGGGAAGAAGACCAGGGGGGAGACCTTCGCCGGGGCGGAGGGGACGTACAGCATCGAGCACCTATTGCCGGACGGCAAGGCCATCCAGGGGCCCGACTGGCACGCCGACGGACAGAACTTCTCGAAGGCCTTCGGGATCGTCTTCATCGACAGAGAGGGGAACAAGCAGTTCGCCTACCAGAACACCTGGGCCATCTCCACCCGGGAGATAGGGGTCATGCTCGCTGTCCACAGCGACGACAAGGGGGCCGTGGTCCCCCCCAGGCTGGCGGCGATCCAAGTCGTCCTCGTCCCCATAGTCAACGACGAGAGCAAGCAGGTCGTCCTCGCCGAGGCGAGGAAGCTGATGGACTCGCTCTCCGGGTTCAGGTCCCGCTTTGACGACAGGGACCACCTCACCCCCGGCAGGAAGTTCAACGAGTGGGAGCTCAAGGGGGTCCCGCTGCGGATCGAGTTCGGGCCCAGGGACATGAGGGAGGGGCAGGCAGTCCTGGTCAGGAGGGACACCGGAGGGAAGAGGACCGTCAAGGCAGCCGCCCTGGCGGCCGAGGTCTCCAAGGAGCTGGAAGACATCCAGTCCAACCTGTTCGCCAGGGCTGCGGAGGCGCTCAGGAAGAACACCCACGACGCGCGGACCCTGGACGAGCTGAAGACGGTGATGGCGGAGGAAGGGGGGATCGTGCGCATCCGATGGTGCGGGGACGCCAACTGCGAGGCGAAGGCGCGGGGTGCGGCCGGGGGGAAGATACTCAACGTCCCGCTGGAGCAGGAGCCTGGGAAGGGGGGGTGCGTCGCCTGCGGCGAGCCCGCCCCGGTGGTCGCGCTCTACGGCAAGTCCTACTAGGCCATCGGCACGGTGGCGACGGGGTCCGCGGCCGAATAGAGCCTGACCGAAGTCTCGTCGACGCTCATGGGGAGGTCCACCTTCGCCAAGGCTATCATCTGGAGCGAAAGGGAAGACGCCGCTATCCCGAAGCAGGCGCTCCGGAGGAAGTCCCTGCTCTTGAGGTACCAGGCGACGGTCGCGCCGCTCAGCACGTCGCCTGCGCCGGTGCTGTCGAGGACCGGGGACTTGGGGACCCCCACCCGGTAGACCCTGGAGCCGTCGAGGACGTAGCACGAGTCCCCGCCCTGGGTGACGATCCCTTTCCTTACCCCGAGGGCGGATATCTTGCCGAGGGCCTCCACCGGGTCCCTCCTCCCGGTGAGCATCTCCGCCTCGGTCCTATCCATCTTCACAGCGTGGACCCTGGAGAGCATCTTCGGGTCCCTTGGTGGGGCGAACGCCACCGTCCCGTCGGCGCCGAAGGACCTGACGAAGCCCTGCGGGTCGAGGAAGACGAACTCGCTGCGGGAGGCTATCTCGTCCAAGAGGGCCGGCGACACCTCTCCGGCGACGGGGCTGACCAGGGCGGCGTTGAATCTCGTGTCCGGAGGGATCTGCGCGGAGCTCACGTCGTCGCACCTGCTGGTCAGCCTGAGGGTCCTCGTCCCGGCGCTGTTGCCTACGCTGAACCTCGTGGTCGGCTTCGTCGGGCTCCTGTCAGCGGCCCTGAGCACCACCCCGTTCCTCATCAGCCACACCGCCTGGTCGTCTGGGAAGTCGGCGCCCACCCTCGTCAGAGGGATCACTTCGTTGCCGAACCTGGAGCAGAGCAGTCCAGCGTAGGACGGCGGGCCGCCCACCGACATCACCTGGCGCGTCGGCAGCTGGATCGTGTCAATGGTTACGAAGCCGGCGACCAGGACCTTCATTCGGCGCGCACCGGCTTCTAGGTTTTATCAAGATTTACGAAACGGCGGCGTGTTCCTGCCGGGGGCGCGGGGCGCTGTCCGTGAGAAGTCCGACGGAATCTTGGCGATTCGGCCACTTTATTAGACCGGCGGGGCACCACCCTGCGGTTGTCCTACTCCAGCAAACTGGAGGAATCAGCATGGACGTCGTCGCACAGTTGGATTTTCATCTCCTTCTCGGTGGGGATGTTGCTTGAGGCTTACATCTACGGCTTGGGGAGTTTCGCGGCATACTGGTTCAGCGCGCTTCCTAGCCTCTTGGGCACGCTGGCCCTTGTCTGGTCCCCCCTGTGGCTGATAATCGGGATCGCGTTTGCCGGTCCACTCTCCGACGCCCTAGGACGCAGGACGACGTTCTTCCTCACGATGGCCCTTTACGCCGTAGGCTCTGTCGGAATGCTCATAAGCGGGGCGTACCAGTCCGTACTATTCTTCCTCGCCCTATTGCTCTTCGCCGCGGGGGGCGAGATGAACACCATAATGGCGGCCAACCACGAGCTGATGCCAAGGAAGTACAGGAGCAGGACCATGTTCTGGGAAATCAACTTCATCAACGTCGGGGGCGTCCTGCTCGGGATAGTGGGTATCGTCGCCGCCACCTCCTATGGCTCCCTCGACTACTCGAGGGACATGATTGCCGTCATCTTCCTTCCACTGCTCCTGCTACTGATATACAGCAGACTGAAGATCCCCGAATCAGTGCGCTGGCTCGAAGCGAAAGGCAAGACCGCGGAGGCGGCTGCCCTGGCCCAGAAGCTGTCTGCGGGGCCGGCCAAGGACGACCCCCCGGTAGCCGCACCGGCTTTGCAGGCTGCAGCGGGGGGGAGGCGTCCATCTACCGCGACAAAGATCTTCGTGGTGACAGCCATCGCCGGAGCCAACGCCGTCGGGTTCGGACTCATGACCTATTCTCTCGGCTACTACTACTATGCCAGCCAGATCGCGAGCATCATCCTGGTGGCGAACCTGGTGGGCTTCTTCGCAGGCGCGGTCGTGTCCATCATGGCGGAGAAGTGGAGCAGGAAGAAGGTGCTCACCTACTCGATGATAGGGACCTTCATAGTCACCTGGGGAATCTATTTCCTGAACATCTCCACCGCGGCGTTCTCTAACTCGCTGATAACATTCTACGTTGTCCTGGTCATCCTCAACGTGTTCGTGGGGGCCGGGTATCTGGCAGAAGACACCCTGAAGGGGGAGGTCTGGAACACCACGAGGAGGGGGACCCTGACGGCGCTCACCAGGTTCCTATCCATAGGGGCGGCCATCCCTGCCTACTACATCGGCCTGAGCCTCTCCGAGAACAATTACATCCTGTTCAACGCGCTGGTCTGGACCGTCGGAATGGTCGCGGTCCTGGTCTGGCACTTCCGGGGGATCGAGACGGGCCAGGGGGTCAGCATCGCCGTCGCTTCTGGGGAGGGGCCCGTGGTCTCGCCTTCCACGCCCGCCATGGGTACGCCTGAGGCGCGGGCGCTGAACCAGCCGGACGCAAAGTAGAAGCCGAGACGGGCTGAGCTTTAGGAACAGACTCCAGTTCCAGGTGGCGCACCTGCTCCATAGGTTTAAAGAGGGACGGCGCGGGCGCGGACTCTGCTTTGTCCAAGAAGAGGAAGAGTCGAGGACGTTCCAAGGGAGGGAAGGGGCGCAGCGACACCATCTACTGCAGCAACTGCGGGGCTTCTGTCCCCAGGGACAAGGCGAAGAAGGTCACCAAGCGGACCAGCCTAGTCGAGCCGACCCTCGCCAGGGAGCTCAGGGCCGCGGGGGCATACATTGCCTCCCCCACCCAGGTGGCTTACTACTGCGTGTCCTGCGCAGTGCACTACGGGATCGTGAAGGTCAGGGCCAAGTCCGAGCGGCGGTCCTGGTAGCATCCAGGCACCCGTTCTCCACCCACGCCGTCATTGCCATTCATCGCGCTGCCGCCTTAGTCGCCCGACGGCGGGCTTTCACTCGTCTCTGACTTGATCTGAGGCGCGAGCGGGGGGAGGTGCGGCCTTCCGCGGGCTGTGCCTATCTCTCGCCAGGGCGCTAGGGGCACGCGGTGAGGGCTTGCGGCGACGGGGCTTCGGAGGCCGGTATGATGGTGGCGTTGTTCAGCATCGCCTTGGACGGGTAGGCTGGCTGGGAGTAGTAGGGCGAGGAAGAAGACAGCGTGGGCTCGATCTTGCCATAGGTCGGGTCGGTCTTCGGGTTCGCCAGCGCGCAGACGGCGCTCATCCCGGATATCACCTTGGCGAAGACCGTGTAGTTGTCATTGAGACTGGGGTTGTTGACCAGGTTGATGAAGAACTGGGACGTCGACGAGCCCTTCGGCGAGGTGCTCGCCATCCCCAGATACCCAGCGTCGTTGTGGAGCGTCCCGCACCATTCGAACGGCACGGACTGGCTCGAGCCTCCCTGACCCCAGGTCGACCTGGTGCTGTTCACGGCGCCGCGGGTGTTCGGGTCGCCGGTCTGTATCACGAAGCCGGGCATGATCCTGTGCCAGACCAGGTTGTCATAGAACCCGGAGCTGGTCAGGTTGACGAAGTTCGCCACCGCCTTGGGGGCGCAGCTTGGGTAGAGCTCGAGGTAGATGTACCCCTGGCTGGTCCCGAGCTTCGCATAGACCGGGGGTGTCTGGTAGATGTACGTCCAGTAGATCTCCCACCCCGCGGCGCCGACCAGGAGCGCTATTATCACGACGCCGGCTACCTTCCCCCAAGGGGTCTTCTGCGCCTTCCGCCGGCCCGGCTTGTCGACCAAGTCTAGGCCGCAGGCGTTCCCGCGACCGTAGAAATACGCTTCGCTTGTCTGAGCGCCTGGACGGCCCTTGCGCGCTTCGCCCCGGCCTCAGGGTGAGTGATTCGCCCACGCGGGACCCTACGGAGAAGCCGCGGCCGGCTTCTGCCCCTCCGCCCCGAGCCCCTTGACCGCGGTGTAGCTCCTTTCGATGAAGGTGAACGCTGCCACCGCCACTACCAGAAGCAGCCCCCAGCCGAGGAGGCCCACCAGGGAGAAGACTGCAACTATCAGCAGCCTCTCGCTCCTCTCCCCTATCCCGACCCCTGCGAGCTTGACCCCGAGGGCGTCCCCTTTGGCCCTGGTGTAGCTGACCAGGAGGCTGAGCGAGAGCGCGAGGAGGACCGTAGCCGGGTCGGCGAACCCCCCCATGAGTATGCCTGTGAACAGGGCGACCTCGGCCACCCTGTCCAGGGTCGAGTCGAGGAACGCCCCCCTCCTGGATGTCCTGCCGGTCACCCGGGCGACCGCGCCGTCAACTATGTCGAACCACCCGCCCATGAGTATCAGCACCCCGCCGAAGAGCTCCCCGGAGTACCGCCCCGTGGAGTAGGAGGCGGCCGCAAGCACTGAGAGGACGAGGCCGACGGCTGTCCACGCGGTGGGGGACCCTTCCACCTTCGCGAAGGCTCTCCCCACTGACCCTAGGGACGACTCGAGCCTCCCGCGCAGCCTGTCCAGCACGGTCCGGCGGTCTCCACCTTTTCTATATATACCAAAGGGAGGCGGAGTCGGTAGCGTTGGGTAAGATAGACAAGGGGGTCAGCTGCGGAGTTTCTGGTTGCAAGAACCAGGCGGAACGCTCCCTCAGCAGGGAGGACATGGGGGGGAGCGGACTGTCCGTCGGGGGGGAAGGGCGGAGGGTCTACCTCTGCCGGGACCACTACAAGCAGTGGAAGAAGGCGACGAAGAAGTCGAGGACCCTAGAGAGGTCGCGCTGGTAGTGCGGCTTTGAAGATACTGCAGATGCACGCCGATTTCATAGAATACACCCCTGTCAAGAAGGAGATACGCGCGGCCGAGGAGGCTGACCCCCGGACCGTAAGGGAGGAAGACATCGTCGTCCTGTTCACTGCCTTCGAGGCCGGGGACGGACCCGCGCTGGTCAAACAGGCGGTGTCGGAGGCCAAGGGGTTCCTCGCCAAGCTCGGGACGACCAGGGTGATGATCTATCCGTTCGCCCACCTGAGCCAGAACCTGGCTCCCCCCGGCGAGGCGCTGCAGCTCCTGCTCCAGATGGAGAAGGACGCGGCCGACGCAGGCCTGGACGCCCGGAGGGCGCCGTTCGGGTGGACCAAGGCGCTGCAGATCAAGGTGAAAGGGCACCCGCTCGCCGAGATGTCCAGGAGCTACGGGGGAGCGGCCGCCCCCGTCCAGGTCCAGGCCAAGGGCAAGCCGAGGCGCGAGCTGACTGACGCCGAGGCCATGGGGAGGCTGAGGCGGAGCGACTTCGTCGGTCTCCCGGAGGGGGACCACAGGGCCATAGGGGAGCGCCTCGACCTTTTCAGCTTCCAGGAGGTCTCGCCGGGGATGGTCTACCTCCACGCGAAGGGGCTGGTGCTGAGGAACCTGCTGGTCGACTTCCTGAGGGCCGAGCTCCTCCGAGACGGATACCAGGAGGTCAGCACCCCCGCCCTGGCCAACACTGCGCTCTGGCAGGTGAGCGGCCACTCCGCCCACTACAAGGACAACATGTTCCTCACCGCCCTGGGCGACGAGGAGATGGGGCTCAAGCCGATGAACTGCCCTTCGCACTTCCTGATTTACAGGTCGAGAAAATGGAGTTTTCGGGAGCTCCCGGTCAGGTACGCCGCCTTCGACCCCCTCTACAGGAACGAGCTGAGCGGGGTGGCCAGCGGGCTGTTCAGGGTCAAGTCGCTCACCCAGGACGACGCTCACATCATAGCCATGGAGGAGCAGGCGGAGGGGGAGCTGGCCAAGATGCTCGACATGATGGGGAGGGTCTACGGCACCTTCGGGCTGCAGTACAAAGTGAAGATATCGACGAGGCCCGACGACTCGATGGGGACCGACGACGAGTGGGAGAGGGCCACAGGAACCCTCATACGCGTGGTGAAGTCGAAGGGGTGGCCGTACGAGATCAAGGAGAAGGAGGGGAACTTCTACTCCCCGAAGATAGACGTGGACGTCAAGGACTCGCTGGGGAGGGAGTGGCAGTGCGGGACCTTCCAGCTGGATCTCCAGATGCCGAAGAGGTTCAAGCTCAGCTACACCGGGTCGGACGGCAAGGAGCACCTCCCGGTGGTCCTGCACAGGACAATACTCGGCTCCCTGGAGCGGTTCATGGGTGTGATCCTAGAGCACTACAGGGGCGCCCTCCCCGTCTGGCTCTCCCCGGTGCAGGCCCGGGTCATCCCGCTCTCAGACGAGCACCTGCCCTACGCCACAGCGGTCCTCTCCTCCCTCGCGTCGGCCGGGGTGAGGGCTGACGGGGACTTCGCCAGCGGGACCATGGGGGCGAAAATCCGCGACGCTCAGCTCCAGAAGATACCATACATGCTGGTGGTGGGGAAGAAGGAGGAGGACTCGGGGACCGTGGCCGTGAGGACGAGGGGCGGGGAGCAGACCTTCGGCGTGAAGGTCAGCGAGTTCGTCGCCAAGCTGCAGGAAGAAGCCTCGGCTCACAGGTGAGGCGAAGGCACCTGCTGGGTGACGCAGTGTATCGTGCCGAGCCCATGGACCAGGGCCCTGCAGTCGACCCCCACGACCTCCCTTGACGGGAATAGCCTCCGCATGGCGCCGAGGGCCGCCCTGTCGCTCTCAGAGCCGAAGGTGGGGACCAGCACGGCCGCGTTGCCGATATAGAAGTTGAGATGGCTGGCGGGGAGGCGGCCGTCGGACGAGGCGACCGCGGGGGGCATGGGGACCTCTTCCACATGGAAGTCCCGTCCCTGGCTGTCCTTTTCGCCCCGCAATATCTTCAGGTTCTCGTCCAGCGCCACGTGGTTGCCGTCGGACACGTCGGCCTCGCTCGCGGCCGCGACGACGCGGGGGGCCACGAACCGGGCGATGTCGTCAACGTGCCCGTCGGTGTCGTCCCCTTCGATTCCCCTCTTCAGCCAGACCACCTCCTCGCCCCCGATGTAGTCTGCCAGCACCCTCTCTACCCCCTCTCTCCCCAACTGGGGGTTCCTGTTGGGGTTGAGGAGGCACTGCTCTGTGGTGAGGACCGTCCCCGCGCCGTCGGAGTCGATGGACCCGCCTTCGAGGATCACCCCCGGCCTGAACACCCGGAGTCCAGACCCAAGGGCGACGGCCTCCCCTGACCCGTCGTCCGGGAGGAGGTCCTCGTACTTCCCTCCCCAGGCGTTGAACCTCCACTTCACCATGGCGACGTCGCCCCCCCGGACGTAGGTGGGAAGGTAGTCCCTGGTCCAGACGTCGACCGTCCTGACGCGGTGGAACGCGACCTCATCGGTGCTCCCGACCAGGCCAGACACCCTCTCTTCCGCCTTCGCGTCGTCCACCAGGATCCTCACCTCCTCTCCTGCCGCCAGCGCCCGCACCATCTTCACGTAGGCCTCCTCGACCTTGGGGAGTATCCCGCCCGGGAACGTGTTCGGGTCCTTGGGCCACGAGACCCAGGTCGCTTCGTGCCGTTCCCACTCGGCCGGCATCCTGTAGCCCAAGGACCTTGGGGTCTCCCCCAATGTCACCGCTTCCCTATGGCCGAGTACGTCCCTCTCTGCCTGTTCCTGAAGAACCCCCAGCCTGCCTCGACAGCCTTCCCCAGGCCGAGATCGCAGTCCGCGGTGAACACGCCCTCGCTGTCGTCCGCCCGGAGCATGACTCTCCCGAACTGGTCGCAGACGAACGATCCTCCCCAGAACGTGGTCGGGCCCTCTTTCCCCACCCTGTTCACCGCGCACACGACCACGCTGTTGGCTATGGCGTGGCCCACCTGGACCTCCTCCCAGGCCCGCTTCCAGTCCCCCTCGGCCATGTCGATCCCGTCCACCCAGCCGATGGCCGTCGGGTAGAGCAGGATGTCTGCCCCCATGATGCGGTTGACCCTCGCGGCCTCGGGGTACCACTGGTCGAAGCAGATGAGCGTCCCCAGGCGACCCTTGGCGGTCCGGGCGACGGAGTACCTGTCCCCCGGCTTGAAGTAGTCCTGCTCGTAGTAGTGCTCGTCCTGGGGGATGTGCACCTTCCTGTACTTGGACGCCCTCTTCCCCTTCTCGTCGTACACGAGGCACGTGTTGTACCTCCGCCTCCCGTCCTTCTCGAAGATGCTCCCACCGACGAGTATCACCCTGCTCTCCTTCGCCGTCTCCGAAAGCCATCTGCTCGTCGGGCCTGGGACCTCCTCGGCCTTCTCGAAGGACCCCCGGGCGCTGGGGAAGTAGCGGGACTGGAAGAGCTCCGGGAGGCAGACGATGTCGGCCCCCTGGGAGGCGGCTTCTCTGACGTACCACCGGGCCTTCCTCTGGTTGGACCTGCGGTCCGCACTCATCGACATCTGCACCAGGCCCAGCCTCACCTTGTCCTGCGTCAACCGTCCAGCCACCGCCTGCTCACTATACAAATCGAGCGCTCGCGCTCCCCCGGCGGAAGACAGGAGCCGGGGCTAACCGCCCCAGAAGAGGTCCAGAGTCGTGGCGCCCATTATCTCATCGAAGGAGAAGTCCAGGGCGTCAAGGAGCTGGTCGAACATGGAGTGGGCGTACTCGATGTACTTGTCCGCGTCGACCTCGTCGGTCCTGGCCAGCTTTGCCGGCTTCACATAGGGGGGGCTCTTGGTCTTGACGAAGGCGATTATCTCCCCCGCCTTGATTTCCTCCCCCTTCTCCTCGAGCTGCTTGGCGGCCCTCACGTGCTGGGGGGTGGTGCCGCTGTACTTGGCCGTGGGCTTGCTCATCATGACGGTGAACGCCAGCTCGGAGACCGGGATCCGCTTCCCCCTCAGGTCCGACACCATCTTGGTTAGGACCTCCCTTGTGCTGGTGCGGGCTCTCTCGAAGTCCTCCGGGTTCTTGACGGAGCTCAGTATCCCCAGGGTGTCGTAGAAGATCCGCTTCAGGTACTCCGGCGTCTGGCTGTTGTGCAGGAGGGTGGGCAGGTTGCCTGCCACAAACCTTTCGAAGGTTGGAACAGAGAAGTCAAACATAGTCGCGCCACCGCGTAGTCTCCTTACAGAAATGACTTCGTCGAAAGTCACGTCTTTGACATTGAGCATCCTCGCAATTCTGATTAGGCCCTTTCTTTCTCCGCTGTTGGCCATCTGAAGGAGTCGCCCAAGCACAGAATTGTAGCGGTCCAGCAAAGACAGGTCGTAGTAGCGCGCATCGTGCAGATTCAGGTCCCTCTTGCGCTTGAGGCCGCGCCGTCCGAGCATCTGTGACTTGATATTCAGAAGCCCGTCGGTGGAGATAGGGATTAGCTCCTTGTTCCTTGGGGCCGTGCCCGCCTTAGCTCTGAATCTGCGTTGCATGAATCCGATGTACCGGTAGAAGCGCTCCCGGCTGAATGCCCCTATCACGCTCAACTGATGGTACCTCGTACCCTTCACCGAAATCTCTCTTATCCTCACATCGATATCGAAACGTGCCAGAAGATAGGCGACCTCCGTGAGTAGCGTCTTGCTCCTCGAAGCGATGTTCACTCTCCTTCCATCGCCGTATCCGCCTCCAGAGAAGACTGCCCTCAGGAACTCCGCTACGAACCCCCCATCTGCGTCGAAGACTATCCCTGGGACGTGCTTTGCCTCGCCGGACCCCCCGCAAAGAGCCCTGAAAAGCTCCGCGTGAAGCCTAGGGAGATGGTATGTGTTGACTCCCCCCCGCCGGCGCAATGTCTTGATTGGCCTCTGAAACAGAACCTCCCAGCAGCGTTCTATCTCAGCACACACCTCTGGGTTCGCCAGCCAACTCTGGGTGATTGAGTTGTTCCTGGACCTGTCGTCCTCCGAAGCACCCCCTCCAGACACGTACAGCCCGAGCATGGTGGCCAGCTCCCTCGACATCGGCAGGCTGCAAGGCAAAGGCGTCGATACAGTCGCGTGGGCCCTGGCCGAGTACGCATGTCCGTCCCTGAACAGGAGCGGGCTCGTCAGGTAGTGCAACACAGGGAGGCGTGGACTGGGGTCGCGCGGAGGCACGTACTGGGCTCCAACGACCACGTCACCTGGTCTCAGCGTTTTCGTGCTTCTGTGGAACAGTCGCCCAAGCGAGTCCATGAGATACACGCTGTGGTCTCCCGACAGTCTCAGCTCCCTCCCTTTGCTCGTTCTGATTTCAAAGACATCAGACACCTCGTGCTTCATGGCATCTGAGATGTGCACCCATGCAGTGCTGAGCCCGTCAACCACTGTCACTACCTCAACGTCTTTCCCCGCCTTGAAAGCTTCGTACACCTCAGCCACTGCGGCCAGCCTGACTCTCTCGTCATAGCGGGCGAGCATGGGGGTGCTGCCGTGCACGGACTTCTTCCCCGTCAGTCCCTTTATGTCGACGGTCCCGTCCGGGAAGACGCCGAAGTAGTTCTTCTTCCTGCTGCTGAAGGCGACATACCTGTAGACCTTGTCGAGGTCGAGCTCGACCCCCAGCCCCGAATCGGCCCACCCTGATATGGTCGACACCTGCTCTTTCGACGGGCTGTGCAGGAACAGGCTGTCGGTGTCGGAGTAGAGGACATCCACCCCGAGCTCCTTGCACTTCGCTATCGTCCTGGTGATGGCGTCCCTGCCGAGGGCTGCGGTGGCTTCGGCGACCGGGAGGCAGTAGAACGCGAACGACTCGAACCCGAAGGAGCCGTAGGCGCCGTTGAGGTACACCTTGAGGCTCTGGGACACGACCCCGTAGAGCTCCCTGTCCTGCTTCGACAGGGTGGGGTCCTTCGCCAGCTGCTTGTAGTGACCGACCCTCAGGTCCCTGAGCGAGCCTATCACGAGGCTCGTAATCCCCTTCTTCTTAGTGCACTCCCAGGAGTCTGTGTCGGGGATCTTGTTTGTCCTGCACTCCGGGTGGGGGCAGTTGACTGTCTCGTAGGAGAGGTTGTGCACCTTCATCAGCGAGGGGTACAGGCTGGCGAAGTCGAGCACGGAGACGTCGAAGTACACCCCCGGCTTGGGGTCGATTACGAGCCCGCCCTTGTACTTCTTCCCCTTGATGATGGACTTGGAGGACGCGCCCCCCTTCTCCGCGAGCTCGTCCTGCCTCGGGATGAGCGCCCCCATCCTCCTGTGCTCGTAGAACAGCATGCTCCGGATCCAGTTGGATATGCCGAGCCTCGAAACGTCGTTCATCGGCATCTTCCCGATCCTCGAGATCATCAGGAGGAGCTTCATGACGACGGAGTCGTTCATGGACGTCAGCTCGTAGGTCAACTGGGCGTCGTTCAGGCAGTACTCCCCCAGCTTCCGCAGGGGGAGGTCCCCGACCTCCCCTTCGAAGTCCACCTTCGACTTCCCGATAAGCGACTCCGAGATCCCTCCGAGGGTGTGATCGGTGTACTTGTTGCCGAACGCGTAGACCTGGATGGACCTGTTGCGGAAGAACTGGTAGAGGTCGATGTGGATTCCATGCTTCAGCGACGCCGCCACCCGCTCCAGCTGGATCGGGTCCTCCTCCTCCGCTATCCCTAGCCTCTTGCCCCTGTGCTGGATGTACCGCAGATCGAAGTCGTCCCCGTTGAAGGTGACTATCACGGGGTAGTCCATCACCTTGGAGAGGACCGCCCTCAGTAGGTCTGCTTCGCTGTCGAAGAGCCGGTACTCGAAGGGCGCACCTGAGAGCCCTTCCTCGCTCCGCGCACCCTTGAGCATGTAGACAGTCTTCTCCTTCTCATTGTAGAACGACACGGCGATGACCTCCCTGTTGGGGTCTTCGACGTCGGGGAGCCTCCCCGGCTCGTTGTCGACCTCTATGTCGAGAGCGACCCTCTTGAAGTCCACGAGGGGCTCGCCCAACAGCTCCGCCCACTCCTTCAGGAACGGGGTGAAGGACGGCGGGCTTTTCGTCATGATCTCTTCGAGGGAGCGCGCGACCCTCTCCGGGACCGCGTGCCTGACGGGGACCATCTCGCCCCCGGCGACCTTGTAGTAGGTCCCCATGCGGAGGCCGCGGTCGTAGGCATAGTTCTCGTAGTACTTGATGTCGGCCTCCCAGGCTTTGATCTGGTCGCGGATGCTGTCGTTCCCTCCGCCGATGGCCAGCGGGTCGGTGGTGATGATCTTCCTCAGCTTGGCCCTGGAGTCGGTGAGCAGGTCGAGCTTCTCCTCCTCGACTACGTCCAGGACGTCCTTGCGCGCCCTTACCGCCTGCAGCTCGTCCATGGGGAGCCTGGTATAGCAGTAGGGCTTGTGCCCGGTGTCGTCTTCCCAGAGCCAGAACATCCCGGCCTTCTGATCGTAGAACTTCAAGACCGCCTTCTTCCTGTCACCGTCGTAGGTCGCCGAGGCAAGGAGCGACTCTCCCATCTCCTTCACCGGCCTGGTCAGCCCGGCCAGCTTCTCTGCGAGGCCGGAGGTCTGGACCGAGGACTGGGAGGCCATTGATATGTGCGGAGCGGCCCTCCTACTGCAAATAAGGCTACCTCGGCCTCGTCCCGCCGGGCGCGGCGGACGATTTATAACAAGTGCCGGGGGCGCCCCCTCAGATGACTGACGTCGGAGGCTTCCTGAGGGAATACTCCCCGTACCTCTTCTGGGTCATAGCCGCGGTCTGGGCCGTCGTGGGGGTGGACGGGAGGTCGGTCCTGATGGCCTGGCCGGTGGTCGCCTGCGCCCTCTCCGGGGTGCTGCTGAAGTTCAAGCCCGGGTGGAGGGTCACCTTCTCGTGGGCGGCTTCGACAGCCGTCATGGGCCTGCTGATATGCGTCTATCAGGTGTACGCCTGGTCCCCGCTGCTGGCGGGGGACTTCTCGGCCCTGGCGGCGTCAACCCTGGGAGCGTTCGCTGTCCTCGCCGTGGTCCACGTCTTCCTGCTGTATGCGGGGACCGCGAGACCCATCCAGGCCTAGACCGAGCCGGACTTCGAGAACTTCCGCAGGTAGTAGACCGAGTAGCCGCTTATCACGAACAAGGCGCTGAACGCCCTGGTGGCGAAGACTAGGCTCCACTGCGACGGGTATGTCGTGGCTAGGGTGTCAGGGTTGCAGTTCCCCAGGCCCACCGGCGGAGGGGTGCAGGACACCGAGAAGAGCGCCCCCCACACCATGAAGTTGTACATCACCTCATAGGCCGCGGAGAAGGCGACCACGAAGCCGAAGAGCTGGAGGAACATGAGGAGCCAGCGGGGCCACTTCGAGACCGTGTCCTCCCAGATCCTCAGCCCGCTGTAGAAGAGGGCCACGCAGGCGACACTGAAGTAGGTGATCGGCTGGGCGAAGTAGGGCGGGAAGGGGAAGTAGACGTCCACCAGGGCCTTGCCGATGGGCTCGTTGGTGAGGGAAAGCGACCTCGCGATGCCGTACACCGCTACCACGACGATTATGACGAAGGAGACCCAGGCTACAATCTTGTACATCCGCCTGGCCCCGGCTTCGCTCATCGGAGCGGTGCGACCACTGATTCTGCTCTTTAAGCCTTGGGAAGGCGCTTCCTCGGAGCGCGTACCAGGCGGCCAGGAGCATCAGCGGGAGCTCGAAGTAGCTCCAGAAGGCGACCCCGGGGAGCAGGAAGAGGGCCACGGCTGCGAAGCACCCGGAGCCCAGGGCCAGGGCGCCAAGGCTGCCGTCGCAGCGCCAGAGCAGGACCGCCAGGGCAGCGAGCGCTAGCAGCACCCTCAGCGCCGTCGGGGCCGAGCCGCCGAGGCTTACGAAGATTCCTTGGAGGCTGGGGTTCAGGGTCGGCCCGAACGCGCCGGCGTAGACGAGGGGGAGCGGGGAGCGCTGGAACTGGAACAGCACCGTGTCCAGGACGAAGGCTGCCGGGTCCCAGGCCAAGAACGGGAGGGCCACCGCAGTGGCCGTCAGGACGGAGAGCAGGGGGGGAATAGTCCGCCGCCTCCGGAGGGAGAACGCCGCATAGAAGGGGAACGCGAGCCACGCCTCGACGCTGGCCCCGAAGGCGAGCCCCCAGAAGACCGCCGATGTCTTCGGCCTCCCTTTCGCCTCTGCCAGCATCGCCACGGCCACGAATGCGATGGCAGGGAGGGAGTCGTTGATCAGGTAGGTCGAGAAGAGGACCACCGGAGGGAAGAGGAAGTACGCCATGGACGAGAGTGGCCCCCTGGGACCGAGGAGGCTGAGCGAGACGACGGTCACCAGGTCCGTCGCCACCATCCCCAGGGTGGCGGCGCCGAGGGCCCCGGCGGGGGCGATGAAGACGAAGATCCCCGGGAGATAGGCGAAGACCTCCGCCGCCCCCGGGGTGGCGAGACCGCTCGGGGCAGCGTAGAAGGCGCCGTAGGGGTCCACGCCGCGGAGCAGGTAGCCGACCGCCTGGGCGTTGTAGTAGGACACGTCGGTGAAGTAGTGCGAGTTCGCGACGAGCAGGGTGACCCTAGCGGCCAGGCCGATGGAGAGGGCGAGGAGGACCCAGGGGGTGAGGAGGGTCCGTCCTCGGGGGGAGCTAGCTGCCAAACTGGGCCGAAACCTGGCCCCGCCGGGGGTGCCGAACTTAAAAGCGAAGCCGCCCCGGGGCGGGCTGCCTTGGCTTTCATCCCCGTGAACAAACCGCTCATCGGGGAGGAGGAGAAGAAGGCGGTCCTCGACGTGGTGTCCTCGGGCATGTTGGTCAACGCCTCCTACGAGGGAGGCCCCTGGGTGAGGGCGTTCGAGGGGAAGGCGAAGAGCCTGCTCGGGACGCGGCACGTGGTGGCGGTGAACTCGGGGACCGCGGCCCTGCACACGGTCCTGATGGCCCTGGGGGTCAAGCCCGGGGACGAGGTGATAGTCCCGTCGTTCACCTTCCTGGCGACGGCCAACGTGGTCCTCGCCTGCGGAGCCAAGCCGGTCTTCGTCGACATAAAGGAGGACTACAACATGGACCCGGCTGCGCTGAAGAGGGCGGTGACCGGGAAGACGAAGGCGGTCATACCGGTCCACATCTACGGCTACCCCGCTGACATGGACGAGATACGCGAGGTCGCCGCGGAGAGATCGATACGGGTGGTCGAGGACGCCGCCGAGTCTCTGGGGGCGACCTACAGGGGGACCCAGACGGGCAAGCTCTCAGACGCAGGGTGCTTCAGTCTCTACGCCACCAAGGTGGTTACCTCCGGGGAGGGGGGCGCCATCTCGACGGACGACGACGAGCTCGCCGACAGGCTCAGGCTGGTCAGGAACCACGGCCAGGTGCATGGCTACGACTCCAGGCACCTGGGGTACAACTACCGCCTGCCGGAGATGAGCGCTGCCCTCGCGTCGGTCCAGATGGACAGGCTGGACGGGTTCCTGAAGGCGAGGGCCAGGAACGCGAAGTACCTCGGCGAGCGCCTTGCAGGGGTGCGGGGGTCGAAGTTCACCCAGGCCTCCGCCGACAGGACGCACGTCTTCTATCTCTATACGCTGCACCTCGCGAAGAACAGGGACAAGGTCCAGCAGGCACTCAAGGCGGCGGGGGTCGGATCTGCCGTTTACTGGCCGACCCCGGTGCACAGGACTCCCCTGTACAGCGAGCTCGGCTACGCTGAGAAAGAGCTGCCTGTGACCGAAGACTCCGCGGGCCACGTCCTCTCCATCCCGGTCCACCCTGGCCTGACCCAGGACGAGCTCCAGACGGTGGCCGACTCGTTCCTGGCCGCAGCGCGCGAGCACCTGTAGAGGGAGGGCCCGCATGAAGACATTCGTATCCATGATGTGCCATCCGGAGCGGGAGCCGAAGATAGACGTCCCCCAGGACGAGAGGTACGAGCTCTACGTCAACAAGACCCCGAACTACGCCGAGGCGTACAAGCAGGCGATAGGGATGGCGCTGGAGAGGGGGGCAGACCTGGTGACGGCGGACACAGACGGCTACCACCCTGCGGCCGAAATCGCCAAGCTCGCCGCGGGGGATTTCGGGGACGGGGCGTTCCTCGTCCTCCCATACCGGGAGAACATAGGGTTCCAGTCGAAGTCGTTTTCGTACTTCTTCTCCCTGCTCGAGAGGAGGCGGGTCAGGGACTCAACCAGCGGGCTCTGCAGGCTGTCGCTGGACCTGATGAGGTCCCTCCCGCCCCTGAAGGCGACGGACATGACGGTCCACATCGAGATACTGAAGCGCGCCCTGAAGTCAGGGGCGCGGCTGGTCCAGTACGGGTACCTGTCATCGGCCAACGACGAGGCGGAGTCGAGGAGGACGAAGTACTACCAGCTGAAGCTCATCGGGGCGGCCTTCAGGTAGCCCCCAGACGTTGCCCCGGCGGGGATGGACATCGGCGGGCCGCGACAGAAGGCGGTCGGGTGGAACCGGCGCGTCCCAGCACTCTCCTTGACCGAGGCGGAAGGGAGCTCCCGGCTACCTCTCGGCGCGGCTCCCAAGCAGCACGAGCTTCGACTTCTGTCCTCGCGACCCGTCGCCTTCGGGCGATGAGCACGGGCAGTCCCGTCTGCACTCAACGGTAATCACGTGCCCGGTCGGCCAGTGGGGGACGCCCAGCAGCCTGCTGCGGGTCACGTGGTGCTTCCAGCGTCCCCCCTCGAACACCACTTCGTGGCCGCAGTTCCTGCAGCGGCCGAACTCAAGCCTGGCGAACTCAAGCCTGGCCATCCCCTCTGAGGGATGCTTGCGGCTTATTAGGCGATAGGCGCGGGATGCGGGTAATGGTGCGGCGGGTCAGCTCTGCGGAGGTCGGCCCTTGCAAGGTCAGGGAAGCAGTCGGGCGGCTGGGATAAGATGGAGCATGCGCGCCGGGGGGTTGGGTCCCTGGGACGGTCGAAGTTGGTGCGGACGGTGGTCTGTCTTCTGGCAGCCGCGGGGTGCTTCGCGGTCGCGCTGAGCCAGTATGAAGTCTACGCGCAGCCTTCCACTCGGTACTGCACCAGCCCGGTTCTCAGCGCGCCGTTTCCCTGCGACATCGGGGCGGTCGGCGTGGCGTTCATCTTCGCGCTGGCTGCCCTGGCGCTCCTGGCGATGGGCGTCCGGGGGGCGCTGAGGAACATGAGGGGGTCGGGCCGGGTCCGCAGCGGGGGCGACTGGGCATGACCGCCAGCCGAGCCTTCGCTCCGAGGGCTGATGAGCCGTTCGACCCGGTCGCTAGCATAAGATAGAAATACGAGGGGAGGCGGGCGAATCAACGAATTGAGCGAAGCTACCCCCGCGCCAGCCCCGGAGACGACGCCGAAAGAGCAGCCAGCCAAGGTCTTCGCGGGTGCGGTATACGAGTGCGTGCGGTGCGGGACCAAGACCACCCAGGAGGAGCTTTCGAGGCTCCCCGAAGTGAAGTGCATCTGCGGCTACAGGGTCTTCCGAAAGGTGCGGCCGTCTGTCGTCAAGCAGATCAAAGCCGTCTGAGCGGCCTTCCAATCCTTCGTCGATTGTCTATCCATAGTTCACAGGTTTAATTAGCCGCTGCAATGCGGCGGTCTGACCGCTTTGTATCTGATGCAGAGCAAGGAGAGGGCAGCCATACTGGGGTATGGGGCCTACGTCCCATACTACAGGCTCCCGACCACCGAGATAGCGCGCGTCTGGAAGGGGGGAGGTTCCGGGCCCAACGTGGAGAAGGCAGTGGCCGCCATTGACGAGGACACCGTGACCATGGCAATCGAGGCGTCGCGGTACGCCATGAAGATGGCCGGGACGGATAAGCTGGGCGCAGTCTTCGTGGGGACCGAGTCGAAGCCCTACGCCGTGAAGCCCTCAAGCACCATGGTCGCCCAGGCCCTGGGCCAGCACCACGCCCTGGCCGCTGACCTGGAGTTCGCCTGCAAGGCCGGGACCGAGGCGATGCAGATAGTCACCGGGCTGGTGGGGTCGGGGATGATCGAGGCGGGGCTCGCCGTGGGGATGGACACCGCCCAGGGGAGGCCCGGGGACGACCTCGAGTACACGGCCGCGAGCGGGGGGGCAGCCTATGTGATAGGCAGGATGTCAAAGAAGGCGCTGGCGGTCATCGACTGCAGCACTTCGTTCGTTTCAGACACAGGGGACTTTTGGAGGCGGGCCCACGAGAGGTATCCGCGGCACCTCTCCAGGTTCACGGGTGAACCGGCGTACTTCTATCACATCGAGAACTCCGTAAAGACGCTCTTCGAAGAGACCGGGCACAAACCGTCGGACTTCAAGTACGCGGTCTTCCACCAGCCGAACCCTAGGTTCCCCGTCGAGGTGGCCTCCAGGCTGGGGTTCACCATGGAGCAGATCAAGACAGGGCTCCTCAACCCGCTGATAGGGAACACCTACTCCGGGAGCTCCCCCATAGGGCTGGCCGCCGTCCTGGACGAGGCCCAACCAGGGGACAAGATACTCGTGGCGAGCTTCGGCTCGGGGGCGGGTTCCGACGCTTTCTGCATTGAGGTTTTGGAAGGGGTCACTGGTGCGAGGGGGGTGAACCCCACTGTGAGGTCGATGCTGGAGCGGAGCACCAAGATCGATTACTCCACATACTCGAAGTTCAGGGACAAGCTGCACAAGTAGGCGATAGTGTGAGCGGACAAAGGGCGTACGTGGCCTCGGTCGGGATGACCCCCATCGGGGACCACTGGGGCAAGTCCATCCTGGACCTGGCCGTCGACGCATCGAGGGGTGCTCTGGCAGGGCTGGGGGGGAAGAAGGTCGACCAGGTGATAGTCGGGAACATGTTCAGCGCCGTGGGCGCAAGCCAGGAGCACCTGGGGGCCCTGGTGACCAGCGCTCTGGGGCTTAGGGGGACGCCGGCGTTCAAGGTGGAGGCGGCCTGCGCGTCCGGGGGGTCGGCGTTCAACACAGGGTACAGGCTGGTGAAGTCTGGGGCGATAGGGAGCGCCCTGGTCGTAGGGGTCGAGAAGATGCGAGACCTCGAGCCAGAGGAGGCGTCCCGGGCCCTGGCCATGGCGGAGTCGGCCGAGTACACCCAGTTCGTCGGCGCGACATTCGCGGCCCTCAACGGCCTCCTGGCCAGGCTCTACATGGAGCAGGAGAACGTCACCAGGGACGAGCTGAGCGCGATGCCCGTGCTGGACCACGCCAACGCCGTCACCGCCGCCCATGCGCAGTTCAGGAAGGCCATCACCCCCGAGGTGGTGTCCAGATCCGCCCTCATCTCCGACCCGCTGAGGCTCTTCGACTGCGCCCCGGTGGGGGACGGGGCCGCGGCGGCCCTGATCGTGAACGACGACGCCCTGGCGGGGGCCAAGGGGGGGCACGTCGAGATCCTTGGAGGGAAGATCGCGACCACCGAGTTCAGCGTGTACGAGAGGGAAGACATGCTCGACTTCCTGGCCACGAAGGAGGCGTTCAAGGGGGCCATGGCGGAGGCAGGGCTGGCCCCAGGCAAGCTGAGCCTGGCGGAGGTGCACGACGCCTTCTCCGTGGTCGGCGCGCTCTCACTGGAAGCCATGGGGTACTCGAAGCGCGGCCAGGGCTCCAAGGACGCCAAGGCAGGGAAGTACTCGATGGACGGCGAGCTCCCCATCAACACCTTCGGGGGGCTGAAGGCCCGGGGGCACCCGGTTGGCGCGACCGGGATGTACCAGATAGCGGAGGCCTTCCTCCAGCTGGCTGGGAAGGCGGGGAAGAACCAGGTGGAAGGGGCGCAGTACGCCGCCACCCAGAACATCGGAGGGGTGGACTCCACCAGCGCGGTGCACGTCTTCGGGAGGGCTTCGTAGTTGGCCATACAGTACTGGAGGATAAGGGACAGGTACTACCGGCTCATCGGGAGCAGGTGCGGGGCCTGCGGGTCCGAGTTCTTCCCTCCTGTCTACAGGTGCAAGAAGTGCGGGTCCGAGGACATCGCCGACAGGGAGATGCCCAGGACAGGCAAGATACTGACGCACACCCTGCTCCACGAGCCGCTCCCAGGGTTCGAGGCCCTGGCCCCGTTCTACCTCGCCGTGGTGAAGCTCGACAACGGGGCGAAGGTGCTCACCCAGATAGTCGACTCACCCCCTGATGCGGTGAAGTCGGGGGCCAAGGTCAGGGCGGTTGTGAGGAGGGCCAAGGTGGACGGAGACTCGGGGCAGATCTTCTACGGCTACAAGTTCGTGGTGGAGTAGGCCGCTCAGGGCGCCTCCCGCATGACGACACTGCTCTTCCCGTAGGGCCCGACGACCTCGAACCCCTCCCTCTCGAACATCGACTTCGTCCCGAACCAGGCCGCCAGCGCCCCCCTGTGGGTAATCGGATACGCCTCCACTGTCCCTCCACCCCGGGCTCTGATGGAGTGAGTCCAGGGCGGCCGCCAGGGCCAGCTTGGCGACCTCTCTGCGCCGGTACGCCCTGTCGACGGACAGGCAGGTGACCCTCCAGATCTTCTCCCCTCCGTCAGGCCCGAGGGCCTTGTAGCTTCTGGCCACGTCGACCCTGGGGAGCTCCTCCCTGGGGCCGTACTGGCACCACCCTACGGGCTCCGCGCCGTCGTACACCAGGATGCCGTGGGCCCGCCCCTGCTCGACGAGAGGCTTCTTCTCGTCCCGGTTCCTCCTGGCCTTCCGCTCCAAAGGCCACCCCCTGGTCTCCTTCGGGGGCCGCTCCCGCTGATAGTAGATGCACCAGCAGACCCCCCACTCGCCATGCTTGCCGAAGAGCTTCTGGAAGTCGGGCTAAGTCTCCTTCGAGAGCTCCCGCGTGTAGAAGTCGGGCCGGGGCACGCCCTGGCATGCGGCCGGGGGCGTTAACTGCGTCGCGCCTGAGCCAAGGGATCCCGGAGAGCCACGACAGTTAAGACGAATGCGGCGGCAAGGGTGCGGGGCGATGGCATACACAGAGCTCGTGCTCGCGTCATTCCTGCTCATAGCGCTGGCCTCGGTCCTGATATCCAGGAAGGTCAAGACGCCCTATACCATCCTCCTGGTGCTGATGGGGCTGATCCTGGCCGCCGTCCCTGTGGCGGGGTTCACCGGGCTGACAGGCTTCTTCACGACCCTGGCGAACGAGCAGCTGTTCGTGGGGCTCGTCCTCCCGCCGATACTCTTCGAGAGCGTCATGAGCATCAAGGCTGCCGACTTCCGGGCGGTCTACAGGCACGCCTTCGTGATGGCCACCGTGGGGGTCCTGATCTCCGTCCTGGTGGTGGGGGTGGTCCTGTGGAAGGTGGTCGGCTTCTCCCCGCTCGTGTCCTTCCTCTTCGCCGCGCTGATCTCTCCCACGGACGTGGCCACGGTCCTCGAGGTCTTCGCCAGGGTGAACGTCCCGTCGAAGCTCGCCGCCCTGGTGGAGATGGAGTCTGTCTTCAACGACCCGACAGGCATCGCCGTGTTCACCGTCGTCCTGACCTCTTCGGCGGCCGCAGGCCTTCAGCCGGTGAGCGCCCTTGCCACCTTCACCTACATCCTCACGGCAGGGATGCTCGTCGGGTTTGGCGTGGCCTGGGGGGCGCGCCAGGTCCAGCCATTGGTCACCGACGCGGTGACCCAGGTGGTGCTGACTCTGGTGGCGGTCTACGGCTCCTTCGCCCTGGCATCGGCCATAGGGGCGTCGGGGCTGATAGCTGTCGCCGTCACGGGGCTCTTCTACGGGAACACGGTCCTGCTGAACATAGAGAGCAAGAAGGTGGGGGACGTCACCAGGGAGTTCTGGAGCATCATCGCGTTCGTGGCGAACGCCGCGGCCTTCTTCTTCATCGGGGTCAGCACCAACATATTCCTCCTGGCCACGAGCGTGGGCGCGTTCGTGGTGGCCTACGGGGTGGTGGTCATGGCCAGGATAACGTCGGTCTACCCTATCCTCAGCATCATGAAGGTGGAAGGGCGGGAGACCGCCTCCAGCTGGATGAACGTCTCGACCCTGGGGGGGATGAGGGGGGCCCTGGCCATAGCCCTCGTCTCCGCCGTCCCCCTGGCGGCCAGGCAGCCCGTGGCGACCCTGACCTTCGGCGTGGTGATGCTGAGCATCCTCCTCCAGGGGCCCCTCCTCGAGCGCTACGCCAACAGGGTGTTCGGCCACCAGGAGACCCTGCAATCAGGCGAGGCTGACGAGGCGCCCCCGGCCCGGGGGCCGGCCCAGACCTCCGCGGAGCCTTTATCACCGGAGCCCGAAGAGCGGGACGACGATGAGCTTCGATGAGATAGTCAGGCTGGGGCAGCAGAGAGGGTTCTTCTTCAAGACGGCGGAGAGCTACCCCAACACCCCGGCCGGGTTCCTGGACTACGGGCCCCAGGGGGTCGGCCTGAAGAACAGGATGGTGGAGCTCTGGCGCCGCGTGGTGGTCAAGAGGGACGGGATGCTCGAGATAGACGGGTCCCAGATACTCCCCAGGGCGGTCTTCGAGGCGTCGGGGCACCTCTCCAGCTTCACCGACCCCTTCGTGAAGTGCGCGAAGTGCGGCTCCGTCTTCCGGCCGGACAAGCTCATCGAGGAGAAGACAGGCAAGGGGGTCCCTGAGAAGCTCGGCGACGCCGAGTACGACCAGGAGATGGAGCGGTCCGGGGTGAAGTGCCTGAAGTGCGGGTCCAGGCTCTCCGGGACGACCAGGTTCAACATGATGTTCAAGGTGGGGATCGGGCCCGCCCAGGAGGAGGCCTACCTGAGGCCGGAGACCTGTCAGAGCATATTCGTCGACTTCCCGCTACTCTTCAAGACCCAGAGGGTCAAGCTCCCCGTGGGGATCGCCCAGGTGGGGCGGAGCTTCAGGAACGAGATCGCCCCGAGGCAGGCGCTGATCAGGCTCAGGGAGCTCAACCAGGCGGAGGTGGAGGTGTTCTTCAACCCGAAGAAGGCCGACGACCCGCGCTTCGACGCTTCGCTGGACAAGGCCCTGTCGTTCAGGCTCCCGGACGGGACGGACGCGAGGATGACCGTGGGCGAGGCGAGGGAGAAGGGGGTGGTCCCGCACAAGCTGGCGGGGCACTATCTGGCGCTGATCGCGGGGTTCTACGAGGACGCCGGCATCGGACCAGATGCCATCAGGTTCAGGGTCCTGGCAGAGGAGGACAGGGCGTTCTACTCGAGGGCTGCCTTCGACCTCGAAGCGAAACTCTCCTGGGGGTGGGTGGAGCTGGTGGCCTGCAACTACCGGGGGGACTTCGACCTCGGAGGGCATGCGAGGGTGAGCGGGAGCAACTTCACAGTAGACGACGACGGGGAGAAGGTCCTTCCGCACGTCTTCGAGCTGTCCCTCGGCATAGACAGGAGCATGTTCGCCGTGATGGAGTCGTCGATGAAGGGGGAGGGGGAGAGGAGGGTGATGGCGCTGCGGCCCTACCTGTCTCCAACCCAGGTGTGCGTGTTCCCGCTGGTGAACAAGGACGGACTGCAGGAGGGGGCGCGGAGGGTCTACGAGGACCTCAGGGAGTCCTTCGACGCTTTCTACGACGAGTCCGGGGGGATAGGGAGGCGCTACGCCCGGGCGGATGAGGCCGCGGTCCCCGCCTGCGTCACATTCGACTACGACTCGCTGAAGGACGGGACCGTCACCCTCCGCGACAGGGACACGAGGGCCCAGGAGAGGGTGTCTGTACCCGAACTAAGGTCGAGGCTCGCGGAGCTGACCCGCAGCCCCGCTATAGGGAAGAGAGGGCCAGGTAGATAGCCAGGGCGGCCCAGGCCCCGGCTACCGTCGAGAGGACGTTCACTATGTTGTTCTCCACGAACGGGGAGCCCCGGGTGGCCCTCGTCTTCTCCCCGCAGTGCTTCAGCGCCTCGGTGGGTTTCAGGCAGACCACGCAGTGCCCCCTCCTCTGGACCGCGGCGCCGGCCAGGCTGTCGGCCAGCGCCCCGAAGAGGCCGCCGCCGAGGCAGGCGGGGATCGTCAGGTACGGGTCTTGGAGGACCCCCAGCGAGAGCGCGATCACCCCGATGACCACCGAGGCGACCATGGCGCCCGCGAACCCGAGCGGCGAGACCCCCCCTGACGTCCCAGGCGACACGGCCTTCGACGGGTTGGTGATCAGCCTGGGCTGGGAGCGGCTGAGGAGCCCGAGCTCAGTCGCCGCCGTGTCGGCCGCCGAAGCGGAGACCGCGCCGAGGAACATGGCGGCCAGGGGCTGGCCGGGCTGGACGAGGTTCCAGACGGCGATGATGGACGCGAGCCCCCCGTTTGCCAGTATGTGGGGCCAGTTGCGGGCGCCCCCCTTCCCCTGGGCGCCCCCCAGCCGCCTCTTGTAGCCGTACTTGTAGAGGGTGAAGGCGACCCCGAGGACGAAGAAGACAGCGACGACCACGAACCACTGGAGGCCGCCCCCGTAGATCACAGAGAACCCCACCGCGGCGCTGGCCAGGAACCCCCTCGAGTCGATGGCCCTCGCGACCACGGCAGCCAGGGCCACGGCCAGGACCAGGAAGAACTCGACCACGGCCCACACGAAGGTGATCAATGTCGTCCCCACCCGCCTTGGCGGTGTTAAATACGCAACTGACCGTTAACTTCGTCCATTATGCTATAGGCGAAGCCTGCCCGTCTTGGTGGCGGCCGAGCTCTTTCTCCAATCCGCAGCCTGACTGAACTCGTGAGGAACCTGGCGGGTGAGGCCTCGGCCACGGGTGACAGGGTGGACATGCGGCTCGAAGAAGAGGAGGAAGGCGCATTCTCCCCTCGGTTGGACTTATCAGACGCCAATAGGCTTGAGTTCGGTAAGCGATGCTAGCAGGGGTGAAGGCCAATTTGAGCAATAACGAAGCATTCAACTTCGACGAGAAGGCACGGGATACTGTGAAGAGGGCTAAGCTGGTCTTTTTTAGGCTGAGTCAGCTATAGCCTCTTGTTCTATCTCGCGGTAGAGTCTGTAAAGCGGATACACCGATACATCGTCGAATCATAGGGTGGCACATCAGACGGCGCAAGGCCGCCACAGGAAGGAAACGTCGTTTCAGCTGTCGAGAGGCCTAAGACACAAGTGATTGGGGAGAACCCTGCAGGAGAACCGGTGGAGGCATTCGATAACCTGCTAGCAAAGGCATGTGCCCTTTGCTACGAACTGAACCGAGGGCACGGGTTCACGGACGGAAACAAGAGAACCTCGCTTATGTCAATGGTCCTGATGCTCTGGATCAACGGGGCAGACATGATCTTGCCTCGTGCCATGACGAAGTATCTTCTCATGGTCGCAGAGGATCGGATGACCGAGAAAGAGTTCCTGAACGCGATCCGGAGATATGCCTACTCAAATCGCTTCGTGGGCGTGTGGAAAAGATACAGATACAACAAGCTCCCTGAATTGGTCTATCAGTTCTATAGACGCGCTCCGGGACTTTGGTATGTTCATCGGATGAACATCGACTGGTTAGGTGCTGGAAATGAAGAAGCTCTGAATCGGTTCTGGGATGAGGAAGAACCTTGGGAAGAGCGGGGGTATCCAAAAGGCGATGTCGAGCTTGGCATTGAAGGGGCGCTGCCCGAACTTGTCAAAAGAGGCCTCCTGACCGAAGAGTAAATGCCGCTTGGCTCAAAGAACAGCGTCAATCCCTTTCACCATCTGACGCTCGGTACCATAGGTTCTCGCTGTGGCATGGATCGCTTATCCTGGGTCCCTGAGGCGCGCCCCATCAGAATCTGGCGAAGCTCGAGAAGTCTCCAAGGATGCGCGAGCCTGGGAGTGACCATCAGTCCCGTTGCCCTGGGGCACGAGATGAAGGACGGCGAAGGCCGTGCCGGAGTGCAGGGCCCCTCTCCAGTCATGGGCCGAGGGGCAAGGCTATTCAATAAATACGCACTACCGGGCATGAACATCGTGCCGAGGATACTCTACGGGGTCAGCCCCATAGGGCTGGGGCACGCCACCCGGTCCCTGGTGGTAGCCAGGGAGCTGGAGAGGAGGGGGGCCGAGGTCATGATGTTCTCCGGGGGGAAGGCGGCCGAGTTCCTGAGGGGGTGCGGCGTGGCGGTGGAGGACTTTGTGGAAGACGCCGGGCCGAAGGTCGTCGGGGGAGAGATGAAGAACGCGGCCGCCTGGTACGTCAGGTCTTGGCTCGCGCAGCGGAGGAACGTGCCGAAGGCTCTGAGGCTGGCGGGCGCCTTCGCCCCGGACGTGGTGGTGTGCGACGAGGAGTTCTCAGGCACGGTCGCGGCTGGGGAGCTGGGGGTCAGCCGGGTCTTCATAGCCGACGAGCTGGAGCTCGGCTTCGCCCGCGGACGCGTGGCCCGGGCGATAGAGAGGAGGGTGGAGAGGTGGTACGGGGGGCTACTCGACGCCGTGGACATGCTGATAGTCCCCGAAGAGGGGAAGGACGCCGGGAACAGGCGGTACGTGGGCCCGATCGTGCGGGCTACGACGGCGGGGTGTCTCGAGGTCCGGAGGAGGCACGGCCTCCCTGAAGGGAGGATGGTGCTGGTGAGCCTGAGCGGGAGCGGCGCCGGGAGGGAACTCGCGTCCAGGGCCCTGGACGCCCTTGGTTCCGTGCAGGGGGGCCGTCCCTCGCTGGTCGTGACAGGGAACAGGGGGCCGAAGTTCCATGGCGAAGGGGTCTATGACCTCGGGGTGGTGAGGGACAACCAGGACCTGGTCGCCTGCGCGGACCTGGTCGTCTCGACCGCGGGGAAGAGCACGATAGACGAGGCGGCCGCAGCGGGGACCCCCATCATCGTCGTCCCCATCAGGAACCACGCGGAGCAGGAGAGGAACGCGGCGGCGTTCGGCTACTCGGCGGGGGACTCGGCCAGGCTGAAGGAGCTGATACCGTTGAAGCTGTCAGCCAGGGAGGGAGCCAGACCCTGCCACGGCGAGGTCAAGGCGGCGGAGCTCATCATGTCGCTAGCCTAGCCCCGCGGGCCGCACGGCAGCAGGTCAGGGCGCCCTGCGGGCCTCGGCTTCCTTCTCCTGGACCTCGCGGAGCGAGGAGATCAGCGCTTCGTCGGTCGGAATCCCGGACAGCGCCAGCACGAGTTGCTCCTTCCTGGCCAGCTCGACGGCCAGGGGGTCCACCTCCCTCGGTCCGTGGATCACCACCATCCTCGGCTTGAGCTGCGACACCCTGATGGCGACCAGTGGGCTCCTCCCCATCCCCACCTTGGTGAAGACCAGTGCCCGCTCGGTGGTGGCCCCGAATATCCTGTAGAAGTCGTAGCCAGAAAGGGCGTAGATCGTCTTTATGCTATCGACGACAGTGTACCCGTAGAGCTTCACCTCGTCGGGGTCCCCCGCGAGGACAGTCGCGTCCAGGGCGCGGAGTAGCTTCGAGGCCTCGAGGGGGGCCGGGAACTCGCCTATGGAGAGTATCGCCTGGTCGTCCCCGCTTGAGACGAGCTTGGAGACCACCCTCTCCTTCCCCTCGTCGAGCCTCACCAGGGCCTCGACGTACTTCTTGACGAACTGCACCCCCGGGGAGGGCCTGCGGCCCGACTCGTAGTCGCTGAGGACAGATGCGGAGATCCCGAGGGCGCGCGCCAGGGCGACCTGCTTGATCCCGAGCCTGTCTCTCCATGCCCTCATGGCCCGCCCTGCGTCTGGGCTGGCGACCACGTCCCCGGCTATGCGCGCCAGAGCGTCGCTGGCTGGTGGTTCCATGGAGTTAGCCGGTTGACGTAGGACAGATAAGCCTTTGGCGAACTATTCGCCCCCACGAGGCCTCTTCGCCAGAGCGGCGACCTGCTCCTTCAGCGACGCCACGCCATGCCTGACGGCAGGTTCCTCTCTGGCGAGCCCCAGCTGCCTCACGAGCCGCTCCCCCAGGAGCCGACCGTCCCCCGAGGTGAGGGTGGAGAGGCTGTCCTTGGGGCGGGGACGAAGGAGGGCCGTGACCCCGTCCACAAGCTCTTTGCCGAGGAACGAGTAGCATTCGGCGAGTTCCTTGCGGGTCACAAGCTCCTCGGCCTTGGCCGAGAGGATCTCGGTCTTGGCGGCGGACCACTCGGACTCCCCTGACATACCTCTTGCCCGGAGTATGTCGTGCAGGACCGTCACCCCCTCCAGCCTCGCCCCGCACCCTGCCCGGCTGGCCGCCTCCAGGCCTGCCCCGGCTGCTACGGCCTCGAAGCTCTTCGCCGCGCCCTTTGAGAGCGCCCGGAGCTGGGACAGCAGGTGGCTGGGGGACGGGACAGTCTCGCTGGCGAGGAGGAATGCGCCAGCGAACTCTTGGCTCGCCGCGAGGAGCCAGAAGTCGGCGTCGATGAGGGTCCCCTTCTCGAGCGCATCCTCGGCCCTCCCCAAGGCCTTCAGGGCCGAGCCCAGGCGCGCCGTGCTCGCCGCTTCGGCCGAGGAGGAGAGGGTCGCCGAGCTCGTGGCTATGGCTGTGGAAAGAACCAGAGTGGTGTCGCGGACCGGCTTCGCCGAAGCAACAGAGAGGGCGCGCTCCGGCTTGGGTCTCAGCACCTCGTCCTCGGTGACAAAGGCCGCGTCGACGAACACGTCGCCCAGCTTGAGGGACGTCCCAGGCCGCGGCTCGTCGGTCACTATCAGGATGTCGAACTCGCAGCTGTACCTCTGAATCCCCCTCGACGCGCATCCCACCAGGGCGACCGCCGAGTCGAGGTATGTGTCGAGGATCGGCCTCAGGTGCTCGGCCACTGGCCCGGTCTTGCCTTTCATGAGGGAGTCGCCTTTCTGCAGCTCTGAAAACGACCTATGAAAACGTGCCAGAGGGCCGGTCGCGCGACTCCTGCCGCTCTAATTCTGTTCGATAATTTGAATGTGCGTTGAAATTCCTATAAAAGAGGCTAAACACATAAATATGTGTCAGGGAGGGAGTTCCATGTAAGTATTTCGCTAGTGGTAGATTTGTTCGCAGACAAAGACTTCTCGCGACTGATGCGCCTGCAAAAGGCAATGGACAAGTGTCCCCGATGCGGCAAGGGTCCAATGATCGTCGACTCTGCAGGGGGGGAGCTCTTCTGTGGCGCATGCGGTTTCGTGGTCAAGGAGAAGATAGAGGAGATCGGGCCCGAGTGGAGGGCGTTCTCCAAGGAGGAGAAGGACGACAGGAGCAGGGGAGGCATACCCACCTCCATAGCCATGCACGACATGGGGCTGGCCACTGTCATAGGCGGGATCAACAAGGACGCGTCGGGGAAGTCGCTCTCGGCGTCCATGAAGGCGACGGTGGAGAGGCTCAGGACCTGGGACTCGCGCAGCCAGGTGCACGAGCCTGTGGACAGGAACCTGAGGCAGGCTTTCAGTGAGCTGGACCGGCTTTCCGACAAGCTGTCGGTCTCTGACGCCGTGGTCGAGAAGGCGGCCTACGTGTACAGGAAGGCCCTCGAGCGCGGGCTGGTCAGAGGGAGGTCGATCTCGGCGATAATCGCGGCGTCGCTCTATGCGGCTTGCAGAGACACCCAGACCCCGAGGACCCTGAAGGACCTGGCCGCGGTCAGCAACGTGAAGAAGAAGGACATCGCGCGATGCTACAGGCTCCTGCTCAAGGAGATGGACATCAAGATGCCCGTGGTGGACCCCACGAAGTGCATCTCGAGGATCGCGTCCAAGGCAGGGCTCTCCGAGAAGACGAAGAGGAGGGCGCTCGAGATACTCAAGAGGGCCGAGGAGACGAGGATTTCAGCCGGGAAGGACCCGATGGGCCTTGCGGCCGCCGCCCTCTATGTCGCCTGCACCCTCGAAGGGGAGGACAAGACCCAGAAGGACGTCGCCGAGGCGGCGGGGGTGACCGAAGTCACGATAAGGAACAGGTACAAGGGGCTCAGGTCGGCCCTGGGCATCTGAGGATATTCAGGTCGCTCCCGACCGTCGGACCCGCCATCTGCCGCTCTCTTTCTCTCTCCGCCCCTGCAGATGACAGAGGGGCCAGCGCTGAGGTGAGCGTGCTTCACACGCGAGGCTTTCTTGGCTCCACGCTCCCCGCTCCGCGACCCCCCGACGTCCGAGAGCGCTGGGCAGCCCTGACGGGAGGCGGTCAGCCTAAGTCGGCGGGACTGTCTCCAGGCCTGTGACGACCGGCCTGAGAGCCTGCGAGGTGCTTATGGCCGTCATGTCGGCTGAGATCTCAAGGACTATGGTGGTGGTCTTCCCCGACGCTATGGTGAAGCGCATCGGGACCTTGATCTGCCCGCTCGGGACAGTCAGTGTGACGTTGGTCCCGCTCACCGTGGCCACCGCGGCCGTTATCCCGAACCTGACCATGGTGTAGTTCCCCGCGGGGATGCTGTTCTTCCCGAGCATCCTGGTGACGCTCTGCAGCGCCAGAAGGTCGAAGGTCGTCGCGTTGACTTTGTAGTTCACGCTGGCGTTACCAGGCCCCTGTAGGGTGATGTCAGTGATCGTGAGATAGATGTGGGTGACGTTGCTCCCTGCGGGGGAGTCCTTCACACCGACGACCAGGCTTCCGCTCGGGGTTCTCAGCAGCGCCGTCGCCGCGACACCTACGACCACTATCACCACGACGGCTATCGCGACGGCTACGATCTTCGTCTTCAATCCTCGCTCTGCTTCGCGAAGGGCGTATTTAGCATAGCGCGTTTGAACATGACGGGCTGCCGCCGAGCGACTGCGTCAGATATCAAATCCCGGCCACCGCATTTCTGATTTGAACCTAACTACGTCTAGGAACCGCTCTACTCAGATTCACTGTTCTGCATGTGGGGTGCAAGGTGAAGGTGGATGAAGATGCCATTGAGTCGATGGTTCGGAAGACACGAGGGCACCCATACATCC
>JAFLZE010000060.1 GCA_029785685.1 Nitrososphaerota archaeon
GCCTGGCTCGTCAGGGCTCCGGTGATCTCGTTCATCGAGACATTCGGGCTGAGCTCTGACATGGCGGGGGCCCTGATCACGGGCTTCGCCGGTTCGCTGGTGATGCTCGTCGGCGTTGTCACCTGGAGCTACCTATCATCGAGCTAAGTCCTATAGCGCTCTAGAGCCTAAACGGACCCTCGGTGACCTCCCTTCTTTAATCGAGAACAAAGCGGGACCCTTCTCACACTACGCGAATCAATACTCAACGAAAGAACAACGGCATAGATGCCACGGAACACCACGAAACGCAAAGCTGTGGAACCTACACGAGACCATAAGACAGGACAAGGCGATGCAACAGTACTTCGCAGTCCTTGGAAACAGGCGCAGGAACGATGGTATCATATCGGCAAACAGTTACCGAACAGCACCAGCTGCCTGCAGGGCATTCCTCGACTACCTCGGAATAAGGATCACGACGAATGCGTTGTCGGAGCTGATTGCCCAGACGAAAAAGCAACACAAGAAGGACAACATGGACACCAATGACGCCATACTACGGTTCGCGTCGCTTCCACCAGTGCCTCAGCATTCGACCCTCGCATCATTCGTGAAGGGAGTCTTCAGGTCGATGCAGGACTTCGATAGACTAACGAGAGAGATGCTAGTATATGGCAAGAAGTATAGTGAAATCATAATCCCCTACATCAATGCCGGGGGCTTGTCTAACGAACAACTTGACACAGCTCTTCAGCTACTATCCGAACACTACCCTCAAGTCAAGAGCTGCTTTCCGCTCAACTGCGCAGATTTGACCTAGGACTCAATACTCCGAACGTTAGAGGTCCAATCTGGATTAGACCATGCTGCAGGGAGGACGGGGGTAACAGCCACAAGCCGCCGACCCTGCTCGACCCTATCCAAGCGAAGACCACTGCTATACCTCTCGTACCAGTTCTCTTGAGTCGGCTTCTTGACGATTTCCAAGAGCCTACAATAGCTTGCTTCAACGCCTTCAACCATCTTCTCCCCTCCTATCTGAAATCAAGATGCCGAGTCCGAGATGCACGACCTCTTCCAGAGTCAATGGCTTATCATACCAGTTCGACTCCATTTTCGCTCCGCAGAGATCGCAGAACAGCGTCCTCCTGACCTTCATCCGATCCGCCTTCCGCTTGAACTGTACGCCAACGCGCCAGGCATACTTGTTCAGGACAGCGTTGCTCATCCACCCGAAGCCAGAATGACGATGGGACCATGGTTTGCGCTTCGTGAGCATCTGCTCGAACCAGACCGTCTCCTCGTCGGTCCTCGGAGCGCAGTTGTTGTACACGACTTCGCGATAGGCATCCCGGACCTCGGGACGGAAGGTGTACTCCAGGCAGAACTTGACGTCGTGACTCTCGGGATAGTACCTGTAGTTCACCACGAACTCTGAGGCAGAAGATTCGCCGTATAATGCCTCGACCTCACGCCTCCAAGCCCTACCGAGCTCGTAACACATCCTCCTAACTTCGCCTCGGGAGAGCGAAAGCGTCCGCTTAACGAAGGCACCCTTTGAGAGACCGTCCAGACCGTAGACTTCGTACAATCGGTCAAACATCATCGAGTAGACTACAGCGTGGACGTGATAGTCCGCCCCTCTCCAGACGTTTCCTTTGCACCCCCTCCCCCCTGCAATGTAGGCAGTCCTTACCAGGGCATTCTTTCGCGGGATGGAAGGAGTGAGAGAACTGAGCCGCAACATCGCCCCCCAGAACATAACGTCTGACGCTCTTCTGACCCTCGACAGGCACTGATTCTCCGCCGAAATATTCTGAAAGTACCTTCACGACGATGCGTTCCAGAGCCCTTGCAGCGTTGGGATCGGCGTCCACCCGCTCCCAAAGATCGTCTTTCATGGTGAACGTGAACATCGAGGCCGAGACCGTCTCATGGAGCGCCGAGTACACCGTGTCGAGGAGTTCCATCCTGTCGGCAACCTGCTCAACCTTCTTCGCGGAAGCGCAGAAGTAACAGAGCGGACGCTTGCAGCCTATCCGGGCCACTCTCTTGTGACTGGAACCCTTCGAACAAGTCCAGACACGACGTGGGGTGCCGCAATCCGCCATGTGGTCTAACTCGTAGTCGGCTAGAAATGACCCCCAAGGCAGCCTTCCACCTTGGGTCCATCCGACGAGGAGCGTATTGCTCAGCCGTTACCACTTTCAGTCGAAGCATAGAGATAATATTGACTCGTCCCTGCTCTTTACCGGAAGGGACAAATGCCACGTGCAGTGAGGACAGACAAGGACCGAATCTATCGGGACCTCACCATCAAGCACGGCCCACTCACCAACGTTGAATTGTGTAGGTATGCGAAGGAGATTACCGGCTTCGACAAGATGTCTGACTTTGCTCTCGAAAAAGACGTTGACCGTCTTGTGAAGTACCACCTCGAAATGGGAACTCTCGTAAGGGAGAACGGAGCGCTAACCTGGCTCCTTCCTGTTAGTCGCCCTGCTTCAGTTGGCCCGGAACCTGGGCAAGCCTTCCTCAGCGGCGACGGCTTTCTCACCTCGCGGGCTGCTGTAAAATGCAGGCGCTGCGGCGACACCATCGATCTCTCAACTGTCAAAAAGCGGTGGAGACTTGAGAACCGCTATCTCGCGCTAGCGCTGCACGTCCACCACTTCTTCCGGGTGACATGCCCCGGCTGTGGCTGGGACGCTAGATGCGACACCGGGAAAGACGTGAAACCCTTGCTCTCCCCAGGGAGCTGACAAACCAAAACCAACTCTGGCGGTCCGTCAGGGAATACACGCAAGAATCAACTAAATTAAGGGGCATCCGTCGAAAAACAAGGCGCTTCCGCCTGTATCTGTCCGAAACGAGCCCCGTTCTGCCGATTTTAAGTTCACAAGTATTAAATAACGATGCACTGGTCTGCATGCCTACCTGGGGTGATTCAGCTAGCATGGCCATGTCAGCAGAGTTCGGGTTCCAGAATTATCGCCTAGCCCCGTCCCCTATCCAGAAGGGACGCGTGCGCCCCGTGTACCACGTCGCAATCAAGGAGGATGAACGAGGATGGATAGTTGCACGTTGTATTGAAATCCCTGCTGCCATAACTCAGGGCCGAAGCAAGGATGAAGCCATCAGGCGTTCATTCGACGCGATCGCTTCGATCCTTGATGCAACAGGGGTGGACCAACCTGAGTTTGTCGTCCTTGCTACTGAAGGTTAATTGCCCAAGCTACCGGTCGTCTCAGGGAAAGAGATGGCAAAGTATCTCTCAAAGAAAGGCTTTGAAATAAGGCAGGGTAGAGGCTCTCACGTTGTCGCAAAGAAGGGCGGCCTGATGACAGTCATCCCAATGGACGACGAACTCGCAACCGGGACCCTGCTCGGGATTCTCGAGCAGGTTGGAATCAGTCGTGAGACCTTCTCGGAGGAGCTCCGTTGAGCGCACCCGCCGATGCAGGTATGGTCGAGGCAGACTTCGCGGTTCTTCGTGAAGACTACTCGCGCTACCTGTTGAGCGATGGCACGACGCTTAGAGTAAAGATTGTGGTCCGGAAACTTTTCAAGACTCCCGCAACGTCTCCCCAGGGGTATCCACTGAACGTGGGGGTTGACTCAATCAACGTTGTCGCAGCCCAGGTCCCTGACCGGCTCAGGCGCAGACCTTCTGCCGACACCATTGATACTTCAAGGGACGTGGGAACAGAAATGAAGTTCGAACTCATGGGGGAACAGCGTGACCAAGAGTACCTTACCGCCGATGGCCTCAGGGTTCTCATGAAGCCCGTGTTAACGAAGGTCTTCAAGTACGACAAGTACAACGGTTATGGCGAACCGATTTACAATGTCGTGGTCCAAGCCATTACTAACATGGAGAAGGTCTCTAGCTCGTAGCGTCTAACCCAGGTCCGAATCCAACCCACAGCCATCAGCGATACATGGTGGGATGACGGATGGTTAGCCGGGATTGACCTCCCACAAGAAGGAAGATCGTGAATAAGGCACCGTAAATCAAACGCCTAGTAGTCTAAACCTAGAAGGAGTCTATAGGAATTATCGAGCTGAGCGGTAGGGCATAGAGCGTAGAGCGGGAGGCTCGACCCGGCTCACGCCCCCGAATTTCGCTTCACAAGGACCGGCGCCATCCAATCACGGAGCGGGACGACCGGTTTGGACCTGCTCTTCTCCACTGGAGATCTTCGCGCAGCGCTTCGCCAGGCGCACCACCCGCCCCAGGAGGAGGCCCACCCCGAAGGTAAGCAGCAGGTCGGTCGCCATGGTCGAGTGGAGGGGGGCGCCCGTCAGGGCGGCGAACGCGGAGCTGATCGCCGCTCAGGACCCGGGGTCTCCTTTCTCGTACAGAAGCTGAGGGCGCTGGGGGTCAGGCATACGTTCATGCTCACCGGGGACAACCGGACCAACGTCTAGCTCATCGCCAGGGAGCCGGGGATAGAGGGTCGAGGCGGACCTCCTCCCGGAGCAGAAGGTGCAAGAGGTGAGGCGGCTGACGGAAGGGTATGGTTCCTCGGTCATGGTAGGTGACGGGATAAACGACGCCCCGGCTCTGGCCACCGCCGCGGTGGGGGTGGCCATGGGAGCCCATGGCACCGGGATATCCGCCGAGGCGGCCGACGCGGTCCTCCTGGTCGACGACGTCGCCAAGGTGGGGGACGGCGTGGCCATAGGGCAGAGGATGCTCCGAATAGCCGAGCAGAGCATCTGCTTCGGCATGGGAGGGAGCTTTGTCCTGATGGCGATCGCCAGCTTCTGGTACATCGAACCGGCCGTGGGCTCGATGCTGCAGGAGGTCATGGACGTCGCAGTAATTCTCAACGCCCTGAGGGCCCGCTGAGCCGGGCGCGACCTGCTGCCCTGACGGCTAGACGGCCAGCAGCGGGACCGACGCGAAGACCTTGGCGTCGTTGACGAGGTTGGCCAGCTTCGAGTATTCATTCGGCTCGTGAGGGACATCGTCGATGGTGCTCCACACGGCGGTAGGTATCCCGTCCCTCCTGAAGAGGTTCCCCACCGTCTGCCCCCCGATCCCTGTGAACCTCGGCTTCACCCCAGTCACAGCTGAGACCGCCCTCCGCAAGAGGACCGCGACGTCGCTGTCGCTGGCGGTCGCGGGCCCTGCGGACTCCATCTGCACCTTCTCGAACCGGATTTTCGCCCGGCGCTTCTTCTCGACCCGTCGGACGGTCGCCTTCACGTCACGGACCACGGCGTCGAGGTCGTATTCGGGGAGGACCCTGCAGTCGAAGTAGGACACGTCTTCGCCCGGAATGGTGTTGATGTTCCCGACGTTGGGCTCGACCTTCGTGGGCTCGAACGACGAGACCGGGTAGTCGTAGAGCCTGTTCCTCTTCGTGTACTTTCCGTTGAGCACCCTGTCCAGGTCCAGGGCGAGCTCCATCCCGACCCTGTGGGCGTTCAGCCCCTTCTTCGGGAGGCTCGCGTGGACCTGCTTCCCCTCGGTGGTCAGCTTCATCCACAGCAGCCCCTTCTCGGCTATCTCTATGTCGGACCCAGTCGGCGTCCCCGCGTCCGGGACAACCACCAGGTCCGTCTTCTTGAACAGGCCCTTCTCAAGGAGGGCTTTGATCCCGTAGTCGCTGCCGAACTCTTCATCCGCCACGAACCAGACGCCGAACGTCAGCAGCAGGTCGGTCGCCATGGTCGAGTAGAGGGGTGCGCCCGTCAGGGCGGCAGACGAGAAGCTGAACGCCGCGGGCCTCAGGAACGCTACGTCAAGGGTCAGCCTGGCCACCAGGGCCACGAGATATATCACGTAGATGACGACCCCGCCACGAAAGTAAAGCGCCTCGCCCTCTTTCCAGAACGCGATCCTCTTGTCCGAGTAGAGGTAGGCCCCGACCGCGGCGGCAGCGGCGATGGCCACTTCGGGGAGCGCGAAGTAGTACGGGACGCCTTCGGTGTATGGCAGCGCAGAGAAACCCGCCCCTATGAGCACGTACACCGCGGTGTACGCGTAGGCCCGGTAGACGCTGAAGACGGCCACCCTGTGGCTCGCGAGGGCCCTCCCTGACACCCTCAGCAGGATGAATGCGACGACGAGGACCACGACCGCATAGGAGGATGAAAGATTGGACGTAACGGATGGGCCCGCCAGACGCCTCCGATGTGGCATCCTCCCACGAGTGAACTCGTGGGCTTCCAGCCCCTGTTCCGTGGCGCGTAGTTCCTGATTCCTCGGCCCTGCTCGCTTCCCAGGTTGGCCTGGAAAGTGGAGGCTGAGTCTCCCCAGGCTCGAGCTCGGGGATGCCCTGCCTTGCCCTGCGTGGCGTCCCACGTCCCTTAGGCCGCGGTCCGAT
>JAFLZE010000061.1 GCA_029785685.1 Nitrososphaerota archaeon
GGATCCCAGCTCTGGTCCTTCTATGAAAGGAACAGGGATTTCAAGATCAACCTGCTCCAGGATGAGCACGAACTCTCAGACATCATTTTTGATGCTAAGAAAACAGGCGCGCTGATGCTGGGAGGCGGGATCTCCAAGCACCACGTGATCTGGTGGAACGCCTTCAAGGGCGGGCTGGACTACGCCGTGTACATCACGACGGCCCAGGAGTTCGACGGGAGCCTCTCCGGAGCGAGGATGAAGGAGGCGATCTCATGGGGGAAGGTGAAGCCCGGGGCGAAGCAGGTCACCGTCGACGGAGACGCCACCGTGCTCCTTCCCCTCCTCTACTCGTCTTTGGTGCAGTAGCTTCTCGGGGACTGCCGGATGCCGGAGAACGTGGGCCCCTTCTCGTCCCCCTCTGGTCGCTCCTCCCCGTCGGCTTCGATACGGGCCCGGCCTGGAACCCCCCTCGGCTCCTTTCCTCTCGCTTCCCACGCAGCCGAAAGAGGTCGGACCCAGTTTTCCCCCAATTCTTTTAAACTGAATCCGAGGGCGTCAGCCGCCTCTTGTCACTGGGCTTCGGGACCCTGCAGACCCCCCCTCAGACCTTGGCCGTCGTCCCGGGTTTGGCGCCCAACGGGACGGGCGCATATATCGCCCTGGGGCTCGCGATCCTGGCCCTTCTTTACGGGGCCGCCCTGTGGGGGTACCTGAGACGCCAGAGCCGCGGGAACCCGAAGATGGTGGAGATCTCCGACGCCGTCAAGCAGGGAGCCGGGGCCTTCCTTGCGAGGGAATACCGCGTGATCGCCCCCGTGGCGCTCGTGATCATCCTGCTCATCTTCGGTCTGATCGACTACCCCAACGCGACCGGCGGGGCGACCGCAGTCGGGTTCGGGGTGGGTGCCTTCCTCTCGGCCCTCGCCGGGTACGTGGGGATGGCCGTCACCGTCAGGACGAGCTCCCGGACCGCCGAGGCGGCGAAGTCGGGACTGGGGAGCGCCCTCACCATGGCCTTCCGGGGCGGGGGGGTGATGGGGATGACCGTGGTCGGTCTCGACCTTCTCGGGCTGTCCGCCTTCTACCTGTTCTACTCGAGCACGATAGCCTCGTCCCCTGCGACGCTCGCGGGGCTCGGGTTCGGCGCCTCGCTCATCGCCATGTTCATGAGGGTGTCTGGGGGGATCTACACCAAGGCGGCGGACGTCGGGGCCGACCTTGTCGGGAAGGTGGAGGCCGGCATCCCGGAGGACGACCCGAGGAACCCGGCTGTCATAGCTGACAACGTCGGCGACAACGTCGGCGACTGCGCCGGGATGGGGGCCGACGTCTACGAGTCGTACGTCGTGACGACCATAGCTGTCATGATCCTGGGCGCTCTGATCCCGGCAGGCGTGGGGGAGGGGCTCCTGGTCTATCCGCTACTGCTCGGCGCCTCGGGGATCGCCGGCGCAATCGTGGGAAGCCTCTACGTCAGGAAGTCGATAAAGTCCAATCCGCTCCGTGCGCTGAACATCACGCTGGCCATCGCCGCCGTGGTGGCCGTGGTCTTCGATTTCGTCTTCGGCCAGTTCCTCTTCGGGGGGTCCACGCTGGGGTACTACCTCTTCGCGAGCGCCATAGTCGGCGTGGTCGTCGTGATAGCGATAGAGAACGTCGCCAACTACTTCACCTCGTACTCCTACGGGCCGGTCAAGGAGATCGCCCGCTCCAGCCTGACGGGACCGGCCACGAACTTCCTTTCAGGGTTCTCCACCGGACTCGAGAGCGCGGCTCCTTCGGCTTTGGTCCTCGTGGTCGCGATAATCGCGTCCTACTCGCTCGGGTACTACGGGTCGGGCGGGGACGTCCTCACGGGGATATACAGCACCGCAGTGGCGACGATGTCCATGCTGTCGCTCACCGGGATCATAATGTCGATCGACTCCTTCGGCCCGATCACCGACAACGCCAACGGGATCGTCGAGATGGCCGGGCTCGAGAAGGGTGTCAGGGACGTCACCGACGAGCTCGACGCCCTGGGGAACACGACGAAGGCCACCACGAAGGCGTTCGCCGTCACCTCGGCTGCGCTCGCTGCGGTCGCGATATTCGAGGCCTTCCAGCGAGAGGCGTCCAGGATAATCCTCAACGCCGGGGGGTCGGTAGCCAGCAGATACGCGCCTTCGATGGTCAACGGCCAGCTGGATTTCAGCCTCTCCAACCCCTACGTCGTCATAGGCCTCCTGATAGGCGGCCTCATGCCGTTCTACTTCTCTAGCTTCCTGATCAAGGCGGTCGGACGGGCCGCCTACACCATAGTCAACGAGGTCAGGCGGCAGTTCAAGGAGATACCGGGGATCATGGAAGGGACCGCGAAGCCGGACTACGCCAAGGCGGTGGGGATCAGCACGAACGCCGCCATCCGGGAGCTCGTGAAGCCGGGAGCGCTGGCCATCATCACCCCGCTCGTGGTGGGGTTCGTCCTCGGCCCCCTGGCGCTGGGAGGGCTCCTGATAGGGACGGTGGTGTCAGGGGTATTCCTCGCGTTCACCATGACCAACGGAGGCGCGGCCTGGGACAACGCGAAGAAGTACATCGAGACCGGCCAGCTGGGCGGGAAGGGCTCTGACGCCCACAAGGCAGCCGTGATGGGCGACACCGTGGGAGACCCGTTCAAGGACACTGCGGGGCCTGCGATCAACTCGCTGATCAAGGTCGTCAACACGATCTCCATAGTGTTCATCTCAGCCATCGTCCTCTACGCCCTCTTCATCTAGAAGCCGGAAAAGAGGTGGGGATGGGACGTCCGGTGGCGACCGCCACGTTCGGACCCATGTGAATGCGCTCACTGACGGCTAGCCACTGCAGGCGCACGCGTAACCGCTCCGCCACCCCACCGCGAAGCGGGTTCGTTCGAGACGATAATTATACGTTATAGGCCGCCACGGAAGAGGCTCACCGGGCGCCCCCCAAAACAACCGCGCCCCGAGTCAAACTTATAACCGCTGTTCGGGCAGCAACACAGCGCACGACCTAATGTATTCGGGACTGCTCGCTGCGCCGCCGACCGTCGCCACCTACTCTTACCTGCTCGACTGGTATCTGTTCTTCGGGGTCGGGGCGGCGGTAGTTGTAATCAGCATGCTCGCGGTCTTCATGATCAGGTACAGGGACAGGGGGGAGAGGACCCCCATGCCGAAGCACAAGACCGAAGGGTGGAAGATAGTCCTCATCACCGTCCTGATCAGCGTGACCATACTCTCTGCCGCGGAGTACCAGACGTTCGCTGCCTTCGGGAACATCGAGATCCCCAGCAGCGCGCTCTGCCTGCAGCAGACCGGGTCCCCATGCGTCCAGGTCTGCGTCCAGGCATTCCAGTGGGGGTGGAACTACACCTACCCTGTGAACGGGATGACCTGCGCCGAGTCCTACAACCACGGCCTCTACTCAGGAGCGCCTGGGAACCTTACCGTCCCCGCCGGTAGGGACATCGTGCTGAACCTGACCTCCACCGACGTCTTCCACTCGATGGGGATCACAATGCTCGACGAGAAGGAAGACGCCATCCCCGGCAGGGTGAACCAGATGTGGTTCGAGGTGCCGTCGGTGCAGGTCACCGCGTCCCCGGACGTACTGAAGGTGGTGTGCAACCCAGGGCTCACTGCATGCACATACGTCGACGCCATCAGGTGCTTTGAGCTCTGCGGGGTCGGTCACGCAACCATGCTCGCCAACCTGACCGTCGTCACCCAAGCGTCCTGGAACGCCTGGACGGGAGGCCAGTCCGCCTGATGGCGCCGGCGTGGCTGACCCGATGGCTGTATACCACCAACCACAAGGACGTCGGGCTCCTCTACTTCTTCACGTCTTGCTATTTCGGGATCGTCGGGGCCGTCCTCGCCCTCTTGATGAGGGTCCAGCTGTCCGTCCCCAACAACAACTTCCTCAACGCCTTCTATTACAACCAGGCCGTCACCATGCACGGCCTCATAATGATATTCTGGTTCCTCTCTCCCATAGCCATCGGCCTGGCCAACTACTTCGTCCCCCTGCAGATAGGGGCAAAGGACCTGGCCTTCCCCCGCCTCAACGCCCTCAGCTATTGGCTGTATCTCGCGGGAGGGGTGCTGGCGGTCTCGAGCTTCTTCGTCCCCGGCGGCTCGGCCAGCGCCGGGTGGACCACCTATCAGCCGCTCGCGGTCCTGACGGCAGGGTCAGGGCCGACCCTCACCTACCTGGGGCTGGTCCTCCTGGCCGTCTCCATCACCCTCGGCAGCGTCAACTTCCTGACGACCATCATCTGGCTGCGCGGCCCAGGGGTCACCCTGTCCAAAGTCCCGATGTTCACCTGGTTCTTCCTGTTCACCATCATAGCGATGCTCTATGCTTTCCCCACCATCATCGCCGCCTTCGTCCTGGCCTCGACCGACAGGATCCTCGGCACGGTCTTCTTCACCACCCAGGCGATCCAGCCGTCCATCCTTTGGGACAACCTCTTCTGGTTCTTCGGGCACCCTGAGGTCTACATCGTCCTCCTCCCCGCCTTCGGCATAATAGCCAACGTCATCCCCCAGTTCACCGGCCGCCCGCTGGCGGCCAGGAACGCGATACTCGTGGCCACGGCCCTGGTCGTCATACCGCTCAGCTTCGGGGTCTGGATGCACCACATGTTCCTCACCGGCATACCTGTCGCCCTGCAGGGGGCCTTCAGCATAGCCACGATAGCGATCTCGATCCCGTTCGACGTCATCACGCTCGCCTTCGTGGAGTCGCTCATACGCGGGAGGGTGAAGTTCGCCACCCCGATGCTGTTCTCTCTCGGGGGGGTCGTCCTCTTCATAATCGGAGGGATAACCGGCGTGTTCCTTTCGTCTCCGGTCCTCGACAGGGTCTTCAGGGGCTCGTACTTCGTGGTCTCCCACTTCCACTACGTGATGGTGGGGGCCGCCATCTTCGGGATAATCGCCGGCATCTACTACTGGCTCCCGAGGATGACCGGGCACATGTACAACGAGAAGCTCGGCCAGCTGCACTTCGTCATCTCCTTCATCGGGTTCAACATACTCTACTTCCCCATGAACCTCCTGTACGACATGCCCAGGAGGATATTCACCTATCAGAACGTGGGGAACTGGGCGATGCTCAACGGGATAGCCTCGATAGGCGCGTTCATCTTCGCAGGCGCTCAGATACTCCTCGCCTGGAACGTCCTCCACACCTGGTTCAGGGGCCCGCAGGCTCCCCCCAACCCCTGGGGGTCCCCAGACCTCGAATGGACTTCGCATGCCGAAGGGATGTCGCCGGCGGCCAACACGTCCTCCCCGGCTCCGGCAGGAGGGTGGATCGGCCAGCTTTCCAGCGCCCCTGCAGCTGCCGCGGCGTCCGCTGAGGCGACGCCCTACGCCGCCGGGGAGCACGCCCACCTGAGCTCCAGGCCCCTGCAGCTCAGCGTCGGGATCATGCTATTCCTCGCGGGCGCGGCGACCTGGCCCGGGATCACGGCCCTGGGGCTCCTGGTCGTCGGAGGGCTCGTCGTGATCTACGCGTTCTGGGAGTGGGCCAAGGACGACATGCACGGCAGGTTCACCATGCCGGACGAGGCGGAAGGGGAAAGGTGGCCCTTCGGGGGGGTCCCCAAGCTCAAGTTGGGGATGTGGGTGTTCCTGTCGTCCGAGGTGGTCCTGTTCGGGAGCTTCCTGGGCGCCCTGATATTCATCCGCGCTGCGTCCCCCAACTGGCCCCCTGCCGGGAGCATACACGACATACCTCTGGGGACGGTCAACACCCTGGTCCTGGTGACGAGCGGGCTCACCATGTTCCTGGCCATCCAGGCGATACGGCAAGGGGACCAGAGGAGGCTGCTCGGGTGGCTGGGCACCACCTTCGCCCTCGGCTCGGTCTTCATGGGGATCAAGGTGTCCGAATGGATCACCCTGGGGACCAACCACTTCGTCCTCACGAACCCCACCTACTCGCTCGCGGCCAGCGCGTACTATATCATAGTCGGCCTGCACGGGGCCCACGTGACCGCGGGGCTGATCTTCATGATCTACCTGATGAAGAAAACATCCAGCGGGTTCTACACGAAGGAGAACCACGAGGCCATAGAGAACTTCGGGCTCTACTGGGCCTTCGTGGACATCGTGTGGTGCTTCGTCTTCCCGCTCTTCTACCTGCTTTAGGGGCTTCGTGATGAGAACACTAGTCGGGGTGGGAGGAACCAGAATATCATTATGAGGCCGTGCATGGTGACGGCCTGGTTGTAAT
>JAFLZE010000062.1 GCA_029785685.1 Nitrososphaerota archaeon
CGGTCAGGTTGTATGAGGCCCCGTTCCAGTTGAACAGGCTGACACCGGAAGGCGCGTTGATGTACTGGGTGCGCACGATCGAGAACCACTGGTCGTATGCTGTTGCTGGTGTCCCGTCCGAGAACGTGACGCCCGACCTGATGTGGAAGACGTTCGTGCAGCCACCGTTGGTGATCCAGTACTGGTCTGCGATGACCGGGAGGAGCTGGCTGCCGCTGTTGCCGTTGTACATGACCAGGTTCTGGAAGACTGCGTTGTAGTATGGAAGGTCCTGCGAGTAGAACCCAGCTGCTGGGTCCAGGTAGTCCGGCGGAGCCCCTGTTGACTCATCGACCAGCTGGTTAGCGTTGGTCGGCCCATACTGGCCTGCGCCAGTGGTGGGCGGAGTGGAGGTGACCGGGTAGTTGTAGTTCGCAGACGAGTTTGCGGCGGTGTAGGTGAACGACTGGGTAGGGGGGACTGTCCCCGATATCGCAGAGGTGCACGATGCCACCGTCAGCGGCGTCTGTGGCGCTGAGGTCGAGGAGCTCGACTGGCTTGTCGAAGAGACCGAGTGGGTACTTGACGAGGCCGTGCTGGTAGTTGACGATGTCGAAGTCGTCGAGGTCGTTGTCTTCGAAGGCGATGTGGTGAGGACGAAGTAGCCGGCGGCGGCCGCGATGACGAGGATTACGACGATGATGGCGACTGTTGCAGTTGTGGTAAGTGCTTTGCGTCTGGTAATTTTCATTCTCGGACTGAAAAGTCGTCTAATTTACTTTAAGGATTGTTGACGATTTTGGATTTTACTTAAACTTTGTTGACATCTGAGGGTGTTGCGTCTGGACCGAACCGATTCCTGACACGATGGATCCAAAATGTGCAGGGCGGCGTCGCCCTGGGTCAGACACCAGTACCGTCAGATCAGCCTGCCGCTCGTCGGCCCCCCGGCTCCAAAGGAGGAACAACGAACGCATAACTGAGTTTGCGCCCAGACCGCCATGCAGAATCTCATCGAAGGTCAATCTGCTGTGCCTGTCGTATGTCAGCCGCCATTTGGCGGTACTTGATTTATATCCTAATGCAGACAGTTCGCCCACCGATATGCATGGAATTCGGCGGGCCCTCGCTGTCGGCCCCTGACTGGAACCCACCCGTCGGGAATCCGGCGGAGAACGCTGCGCTGTGGAAGGTTGTGCTAAGAGCGTTCGGATTCACTAACGACCCGTTCAGCGCAGAGTATGTCTTGACCAGGCCCGGACTATTGTCTGCGCAGACAAGGCTAAGCCTCTCGCGTCTGGCGAAGCGTGTGCGTTCTGGGACGGATGTGTTGCTTGTGGGACCTGACGGTTCAGGGAAGACGCTGTTGCTGAGCCTGCTGGCGAAGGGCCTTAACCAGACCGGTAAGAGTGAGAAGGTTGGTTCGTCCGGCGCTGTTTGCTCAGGGTGGCAGCTTGAACATAACTGGGCGAAGAAGCCCCGCCGTGCAAGCCTAGCAGGTTCCTCTGAGAGGAATCAGCTGAAGCAGCATGGCCCGCTCATCGTCGACGACTGCGACCGGGTGGTTGGACAGATCATGGAGGGAAGGAGCCACCCGACTCACCCCAGGAGCGTCCTCCCGAAATACGTCCTGAGCGTCTCTTACATAACATATCGTGGCTTGCTACGCATGAGGTCAGTCCCAGAGGGGTTCGTCGTTCAGTTGCTGCCGCGTTTCGAAAGGCGAGAGATAGAGTTGATGCTCAGGCTTTCCGTGGAATCCTGCGCCATGGATGGAGACCCCTACGAACCCGACGCATATCAGGCAATCTCGGAACGGGCCATGGGCCTCCCCGGGCTTGCCGCGGACCTCGCCGGCGCCTGTCTCTGGATAGGAGGTTGGGCAGGGGTGACGAGGATTTCAAAGGCGCTTGTGGCCATGGTGGCAGAACGCCTCTCTTACGACGACGCGAACAAGCTGCTCACTGGTAGGCTTGAGCTCCAAGGAAATGAAGCGAGAGTCGCCCATGAAGTGCTCAGGCGGTGCTACACCGATGGGGAGATGCGCAAGAGCGACATCGTCAAGGGGCTTAGGAACCTGGCGAGGTCGACGGCCTACAGCGGCCTTGCGAACCTAGTGGAGGAACACCTCCTCTACGCCGTACAGCGTGGCTATCGCGTCTGCTATGGAATCCCCAAGCCGGTTAGAGCGGCGCTACAGACGGTCGAAGCCAGGAGAACTGCCGGCGCGGAGACAAGGCATCTGGAAGATCATGACGATGCAGCCGGGAGGCTCGGACAGGCCCCGAGTATTCGTGGTCCCGAATTGGAGGCACACCTGCTGCGTCGTCAAATGGCTGCGCCCAGCTTAAATCGTGCAGACCTCTTCCGCGCCCCGCAATGATACAGATTACGATCAAGCTGAAGCCGAAGTGGGATCTGCTGAGCCTCACCGAGAGGTATCCTACCCTCACCATCTACGACTGGTGCAACTTCACCACGGACTTCTATCAGGTGCGGACAGCCACAGACGCGGACTGGGAGGAAGCCGTCAAGGCGTTCCTCAGCCTCAGGAAGAAGCTCGGCTTCGCGTTGCAGAAGCGAGTCGAGGCAGGGCCGAATTCCAATGTCTTCGTAATGAGCTGCAAACACACGAGGCGCGGGTCCATCGAGCAAGTCATGCAGAACCACAGTTGCATGCCAGTGTTTCCACTCGTCTACCACAAGGGCTGGTTGGAGCTGAGGGGGATCTGTCTGGACGAGACGAAGCTGCCCGCGATGTTTGCGCGGCTTGAAAGGTTGGGGGAGCTCAGAGTGGAGAAGAGAGGCAGAATGAACTCCAACCTCCTAAGAGAGAACATGCTGATCCCAACGAGCGCCCTTGTGTCCGGGTTGACGCTGAAACAAGCCGAGTCACTCCTGGCTGCCGTGGACTTTGGGTACTACAACGTCCCAAGAAAAGTGAGGTTTGAGGACATCGCAGGAACGATGGAAGTCCCCCGGACTACCTACGAAGAGCACGTCCGCAAGGCGGAGGGCAAAGTGATCGGAGCGGTCGCGCCGTACCTCGCTATCTTTTTCGGTAAGCATCCGCTGAACGAGCAGGAGGACCACCGCAGGGTTTGAGGCGGCCTTTGCTGGCTACCCACCGCGCCTGATGCTCGCGTAGACTAGCAGGTACCCCCTCAGGGTGGGCCGGTAGTACTTCAGCCTCGCGCTCGCTCGCGCGCATTCCACCAAGCCCTCTTGACGGAGGTTCCCCAGACATCTGCTGATCACGCTCAGATGCTTGCGCTCGAAGGAGGCCAACTCCGTCGGCGTTTGCGGCCCAGCGGTCAGGCGGCAGAGTAGGCGGAAGCTGATCGTCGTCCTGGCGGCTTCGCCGCCTTCTGGATTCATTGCGATGGAGTCAAAGAGGGCAGAGAGTATAGCAATTGTGCCGCCAGATGGCGGCAGAGCCTGCCATTGGGCCGCGTTCCTCTCAAACGCCCCGAACCGGACGGCATGGAAGACCCTTCAGGATTTTCGAATCTGAGGATTAAGGGTCGAAGCCTCGAAATGCGGGCCCCGCTGCCGCTTCGGTATGAACCTGGCTATGATTTTCGCCCCGTCTTGCCGTCCGCACCCGAAGTGTCTGAAGAAGCCACTTTCGCTGTAGACCCAATAGCTAGCGCGGCCGGCCCCGCGTTTCATCCCCGTTCCAGCCCGTGCGGGAACGGCTGTTCCTCGGGGTTCCTAATCTCCCCTGCCTTGGTACCGCAGGCCGATGAAGAAAACATACGTCATGACATTCGCGATCGCAACGGCCCTTGTGATGGTACTGGCGGCCGGGATCGCACTTACCTACCAGTCGAGCCAATCGAGCCAGTCGAGCCAATCAACGAAGTCAGGGACATCCCAGTCTAGCCAATCAAAGTCAGGGACTTTGGCGGTCATGGGCGCAGACCCGGCCGTCGCCTCGTCAGGCGTGAGCGACGCCACCATCGCCTACAGTTCCGTCTATGCCCACCAGGCCGGCTACGCCATGGCGAGCGGCTGGACCCAGGTCGGCGGCTCCGGGACCATGGACCTGATGTCGTCTCAGGGCACCGCACAGACCCTCGCCTCATCCCAAGTCAATGCCACGAGCTACGATGCATTCAGGTTCAACGTCGACTCCTGCAAAGTCGTCTACCAGGGCACCACCTACACTGCAGCTGTAGCTTCGAGCACCATAACCGCCCAATCCCAGAACAGAGTCAGCGTCAACTCCAGCTCCTCGGCAGCCGCGCTAGTGGACCTCAGGACATTCATCGAAAACACGGCAACATCGTCGAACCCCCAGTTCGTCTTCAGCGCCACTGCAATGGCAGCGGCGGTCCCCCCACAGGCCGCGGTATCCCTTTCGCTTCAGATCGGGGCCACGGCCGACCTGTCGAGTCAGGCGTGGTGGAGCTCGTTCGTCTCCGAGACCAGCACCAACCTGATCGTCCATGGGACCATTTCAGGGAGCACAATGACCCTCAACCTGCAGAACTCGGGAAGCGCCAACGCCGAAGTCCAGGAGATAATCGTGACTCCGCTCTCAGCGACAGCCACGCTTTCGGCAAGCCTCCCGTCGTCCCTCAGCGGGTCTGCAGTCTTCACGGTCGGCAGCTCTGGCTCTGTACAGCAAGCCTCCACCCTCCAGGCCTCGACACTCCTCAACGGGGGCGTCACGGTCGCTTCGGGAGGTTCGACCAGCCTGGACTACAGCGGGAACGCCATCTCAGGCGCCCAGCTGACCGGGATAGTGACGGGTCAGGAGTACATTGTCACCTGCATCGGCGCCAACACCTATGCCAGTACCACAGTGGTGGCCTCCTAAGGCCACCCCCCATTTTCTTGGTGATTCCATAATGACAAGCGCGGACAGGTTCAAGGCGACCCCGATGGGAGCCCCCTGGGAGAACCTCCCAGAGGCTTCGAATGCGCGTACCGAGGTCCATCTCAGGCTTCTCATGGAAGAGAGGCCCTCCTCGAAGCCGGTGGAGCTCGACTACACCCTCTGGGAACTGGAAGGGCGCCTCAGGCTGACCCCGACCAGCCTCAGGCTGGAACGACCGTTCCAAAGGGTTCCTTATCCCAGGTCCTCAGGTGACTTCCGACCATGAACCTGACCCCGGCGCGGAAGAGGCTCACAATCCCGGTGCTCTGCCTTCTCGTGGCTGGCCTCCTCGCCCCCATCCCGATTGCCGGGATGCCGAGGGCGTCCGCCCAAAGCGCCAGTCAGCTTTCGACTCTCATTGCCGCAACAGAAGGGTCAGGCGCCTACGCCCGCTCCGTAGTAGGTTACGCCTCGTCCCAGGGGCTTTCCGTGTCTTCGTCCCAGGCGCTCCTTAGCCAGGGTGACGGGCTTCTTGCTGCCGCCCAGCAAGACGCCGTGTCTGGCAACCTAGCCGCAGGCATCGGATTGGCGCAGGCTGCGATGAAAGACTACGCCTCAGCAGCGGCCGCGGCAAGCCTGGCGATTAGCAGCGCGGGTCTCTCGGCGACGGTCGAGTACACCGTGGTGGAGCAGGCGATAGTCGAAGTCAACGCGACCGTGAACGCGGCGGCTTCGGTAGCTTCGGCCGCCTGCGCCGGGGCCGGGATCTCGTCCCCAGGAGGAGAGGCGTTCGTCCAGGCTTGCACTCGGCTGGACGCCCGGATTGATGGTGCGGCCGCCAATCTGACTCAGGCTGCGGCGCTGGCAGCCCAGGCCGACGGCCAGGCGAGCGCCACGGCCAGCTTCTCCCAGGCGATGGGCCTCGTGGAAGCTGCCAGGGCGGGCATGAACTCGACGCAGTCTGAGTTCATGGCGGTCGCGTCCTACGGCTATACCCAGAGGGCCGACGCATACGTGAGCGCCGTGGTCGACCCGCAATACGCCCAGGCGAACGCTACCATAGGGTCTGAGCAGTCAGCGGTCACAGGTCTCTCCGGATACCAGACCAGCTGGAACGCATACTCCCAGTCACAGGCTTCAGCGACGGCCAGCATAATCTCG
>JAFLZE010000063.1 GCA_029785685.1 Nitrososphaerota archaeon
GCGTCGGGTTGCTCGCGACTATTGTTGTTGCCCTTCCCTGGCTCACTGTTTCTGTTGCTGCTAACCTGCAGGCATATCCGCCTCCCGTTCCGACTCGCATCGGCAACTGGTGCGCCGGAGCTAGTTGTCCAACATCCGTGACGAGTTTGTCTCCCATAACGGGCCAGGCGAATCCCGCATTGTTCCAGCTAGCTCTGCTCGCCGTTGCTGCCATATTCTTAGGGGTGAGTTACTATGCGTGGCGAAAGGGAGTCCGCAGCGGGCAGGACAGCCTATGGAACCTTCCGGCACTGCTAGTAGCCTTCGGATTATTCTATGTCTTTCTCATTGCATCATCTTTTCTTCAGGGCTACTCGTTCCCCGGGTCCGGGGTGATTTGGGCAAGTTCTTTCCCACTTTCATACCTGTCGACCTCCCTGGTTGTTATTGCGGGTGGTATCAGTGCGATGTGGATTCTCAGTCGGTCAGGAAGGACCCGCACTCTGCGAGCGCCCCCGGCCGCTGAGAGGAGTATTCAGACGACAGTGGCGGTATTACAAAAAGCAATAGATTCCTTGAGAAGAGGAGGCGCTCCTCGCTTGGTCATAATAAACTGTTACAGGTCGATGGAGGAGCTCCTCCAGGAAGGCGGTGTCATCAATGCCCCGTCGATGACGGTACGCGAGTTCGAGACAGCAAGCCGGGAAGCGTTCTCAATCGAATCAGGCCCGATTCATAGGCTTACCACCCTCTTCGAAAGAGCGAGATACAGCGAAGAGGAAATTGACGCGCCGCAAGCAGCCGATGCCGAGGCCGTACTTTCCGAGTTGAGGGAAGGGATGGGTAAGGTGCTCATGGCAAAGTGAAGTCCCGCAATATCCTTGGGTATATCATGGCCGCGCTGTTGGTCGTCGTTACGGTAGTCGGTCTGCGCGTTCCATATGAAACCGCAGTGGCCGCCGCGTCAGGCCTCGGAATTATTCTCGCGTTGCATTCTATATTATCAGGGACTCCGGTGCGCCCCTGGGTCTCCTCTCGGCACGAAGTGACCCCTGCCCCTGGACCGGTTGTGTTGCTCGTCGCCGGCATAAACAAAGCTAGGAAGGGGTCTTATTTTTCTCAAGCCCAAGTAGCACGTATCCTCCGTGCGGCCAAGCCGCGATGGACAAGCGAATCTGTATCCAAGGAGATTCTTGAACCGCCCAAGGAAGGCCACAGGTTGAAGGGGGATGAGTACGTGTCAAATCTTCGGGCTGTGATTGAGGTGTTGAAGGACGACTGAAGAGATGTCTGCGGAGGCCGAAGCTGTTCACCAGCGTATCATTACCGAAGTATCGAAGGCGATCATCGGCAAACGAGACGTGCTTGACTTGCTGCTCCTTGCGGTGGTCGCCGGCGGGCACGTTCTCATTGAAGACTTTCCTGGGCTTGCGAAGACCCTGATGGCGAAGTCGTTCGCATCCGCGCTTGGGCTCGGGTTCAGGAGAATACAGTTCACTCCTGATTTGCTTCCTGCAGACGTGACGGGGAGTTACGTGCTTGATCCTAGAAGTTCGAAGTTTGGGCTGAGGAAGGGGCCCGTGTTCACCAACATCCTCCTGGCAGACGAAATCAACAGGGCTCCTCCCAGGACTCAATCTGCTCTGCTTGAAGCGATGCAGGAGAAGCAGGTCACGATAGAAGGCGAAACCTTGAAGATGGACGACCCCTTCGTGGTGATAGCAACTCAGAATCCAATTGAATACGAGGGAACATATCCTCTCCCGGAAGCCCAGCTTGACCGCTTTCTGATGAAGCTGGGCGTGGGCTATCCGGAAGCAGTAGAGGAACGTGAAATCCTGAAGAGACGGGACCGGGCTATGTCGGACGACATCGAAGTCAATCCGGTGACAAAACCCGAAGGCATACGAATGATGAAGCGGGAGATTGAGAGTATCCATCTGGAGGATGTGCTCGAAGACTACATCGTCGGGATAGTGCGTGCCACCCGCGAACACAAGGACGTGGACGTGGGCGCCAGCCCCAGGGGATCGCTGGCCCTGATGAAGCTTTCGAAGGGCAAAGCCTTTCTTGATGGGAGAGGTTACGTCGTTCCGGACGACGTCAAGTCAATCGCCGTTCCGGCCTTGAGTCACAGGTTAGTGCTGAAAGCCGAAGGGTGGATGAAGGGGAAGCGACCCGAAGCCGTCGTCGAAGAGGCGCTACGCTCTGTGCCTGTCCCCAAGGTCGACTGACCAGTTGCTTTCCCGCAAGTTCGGCCTGTTGATGGCTTTCGGGATATGGACTTTCGTGTTGGGGTTGCTGCTTGGCAACACTGCGCTTATCCTCTCCATTGTGCCCGTGGGATTGTACCTCGCGCTCAGCTTGCTCGTTTCACGTCCTCACCTTGGGGTTACTGTGAATCGGGTCCTCCCAGAGGGCCAGATCTATGAGGGCGAGGAGGTGCGAGTCTCCCTTGCAGTAACGAACAAAGGAACGTCTGTCGACCTAGAGCTTGTCGATCTGTTGCCGCAGGGGGTCGAGGTCACAAAGGGGACTAATCACGTCTTCGCCGCTCTGAATGAGGGGGATCGGCGGAGCTTCTTCTATTCTTTCACTCCTCGACTATTCGGCGCATACACTTTGGGTCCGATAAGGATCAGGACCACTGATCGGTCGTCGGCAAGGTATGAGGAGACAATGATGGGATCCTTCGGCTCCTTGAGGGTATATCCAGAGGTCAAGTATCTGAATCGGGTCGAGTTGCGACACCCCCACCCTCGCAACTGGCCGGGCGAGACAGTGACGCGGCGGCCGCGACAGGGGCTGGAATTCTACGGGATAAAGGAGCATAGCCCTGATGAGCCATTCCGACGTATTAACTGGAAGGCCACCAGCCGAAGCGGCCGTCTCATGGTGAACCAGTACATGGACGAAGCAGGGGGGGAAATTTTGGTCGTACTGGATTCTCGGTCGATTTCGAGAGTCGGCGTACATCCAGACACAACGGAAGCATATTCAGTGCGCGCCGCGGCTGCCCTTTCCTACCGCCTTCTTAGGGACAAGAACAGGGTAGGTCTCCTCGGAGTTGGGCGACATCTGATCAAAGTTCCTGTGGGATCTGGGAGGCGCCATTTCGAGAAGATGATGATTGGTTTGGTGTCCACAGAAACGACTACCACCGATGAATGGGGTCTCGATATCGCCCCGTATTACATTTCACTCTTTTTTTCGCGAATGGTCCAAATCATCTTGGTTTCCCCTGTTGTCGACGGCATGCCCATTGCCTTCGTCTCGGACTTGGCACACCGGGGATACAACGTGCTCGTGCTTTCTCCTTCACCAGTGCAGCTGGATGTTGTCAATGGAGGGGACGCTCATACGGTGAGCCTCGCTAGGGAACTCGCAACAATCGACAGGAACCAAAGGCTTTCAACCATGAGATCGCACGCTCACGTGATCGACTGGGACCCATCGACCTCCTTGAAGGATGCCCTTGAAGGACTGAGAGTATCATGGCGATTGCGAAGGCTCGCATAGATTCCCTGTTGCTGCTGCGGCTTTCCGGGATCGGGGGGTTCGCCGCCCTGTCGTTTGCGGTCTATCTTATCTCAGAGGGGGAATCGATGGCGCCTATCCTCGTCCTTGGCATGTCGCTGAGCTATGGAGTGTTGGTGACTGGAATAGTAACCAGGCGACCTGATTTCGAAGTCTTGGCCTGGTTGATGCTTGGCTCAGAGTTGCTCTTGATTGTTGCTGGGTATGAAGATAGTTCATACCTCTTGGTGGCGGTAGGGGCCCTTGCGGTGGTAGCTTTAGCAGACTTCGAGCATTCGGTTGCCATGCTGCATCCTCAAGGCGGCGAGGCCATCGACGGTTATCAGGAATCTGCTCGCCGGGACCTCCTACGTAGAAGAGCAGCGAAGATAGGTCTGGTGGCAGGAGGATCCTTGACGATGACTGTCCTCGGCGTCAGCCTAGCACCTCCGCTTATCCTTTCGGGCGAGAGTGCCGCGGTTGTAGGCGTCCTAGCGGTTGTCGTGATCTTACTTGTTGTGCTGACGGTTCGTCTGGAACACTGAAATCTGTCTCACTGTGGATGGATAGTCTGTCGCAGTTTGCCGGACCTCCAATCTTGGCATGAGGTAGGAGTTCGCTATCATCACGGAGATAAGAGGTACTCGATGCCGTCATTGATGACCTTGTACCAATGACGGCTTTGCTCAAGCTTCTTGGCTCCCCAAACGGCTAGTTCTCGGATATCTAGAACTTTAAAATGCACCCATCTCACCAGAGTCTGACCAATGAATCCCGAAGTCACAAATCGCAGGGATGCCAAGGCCCCCTTTTCGAGCAGGAGCTGAAAGTACCATTTGGATAGAAATTCGGCTTTAGATTCAATAGATCGAGTACCCAGGTTGAAGTTTCAGCACTTACCGGTGAAACTACCCGACAACAGGATAATGATTGGGTTCCAGTTTCCAATGGCGGTTGAAATCAGAGACGACGGAGAAGACACTATCTGGAAGGTATGACTCCGGATTATCTTGTCGAGATTGCTCGTACTTCACTTCCTCATCGAAGGTAATTTAGAGGTACCTGTAATTTCGGCGCTCGAGATGAGTTTGCCAGATGTCGATGGTAGGCTCCCCGCAATGAGGAGCGGCATCAGGCCCCGAGGGTTTTCATCGGCCCGCCGACCGCCAAAACTGAATGTGCTACTGTTGCGCATAGGAGTCTGGATAGACATTCCTGCATAGCTTTCCCGTCTGTGACTTGCAAACATCTACTTTTTCCCTCATCAGCGGGAAGTGAGTTCCAAAGTCTGCGTTGAAATAGACACGAAATCCGCCATTGTGCAGCATCAACTCCAGGAAGAATGACAAGTCACTCTCGTTCATTATTTCCCAATCCTTGATTTTTGCATCAGCCTTGATTAGCACCGCATCAAGTACTTCTTCGGAATAATCTGCCAATGCAAGCTGTTCGTCCGGAACTCTTGCTTAAGGTCATTCCGGGAACATTGTCGCTTGCGTTAAATCAGAAATCCTTCCCATCCCATGTTGAGTTACGTCTACGAAGTGGGCACGATTAACCACTTCAACTTGAGCGAACCCGAATGCAGTGCAGTACTGGCCTCTTTCGCCTCTGCTCTCCAACAGCTAAGCTCTGCCGTCGTCTTCCGCATCAAACTCGACGACATGAGCATCGCCTTCGAGAGGGCCTTGTTGAACGCCTTCTGGTGAGGAGTCAGCCTCCGTCTTCTCTTGTGCCCTCTCCCTCCCCCGTACCTCTTGAAAGGCACCATGGGCTCCAGCCCGGGGAAGTCGTTCTGTATCCCGTTGTAGCCGAGGTCGACCACCGGCTTCACGCCCGGAGGGAGGTGAGGACGGTTCCGCTTGAAGATAGGGTAGTCGTGCCTTCTCCCGCGCGCATGATTCGTCCTGTGGACGATCAGGCCCTTCCCGTTCACCGTGAGTTGCGTCTTCACGGTGTGCCTCTTCTTCTTCCCCGAGTAGTGGCTCTTCCTCTTCTTCGAGTCTTTCGGCCTGGGGATCTCCTGCTCGGTGGCGTCTATGAAGGCCTTGAAGCCGGGGAAGAAACGCTCGACCTCCTCTATGGTCCTCAGCCTCCTGGTGAGCCTGTAGACCTTCTTCGGGATGGGGATGCACCCGCGCGCCAAGGGCTCCAGGTAGCGTATATCCCTGTACACGTTGCTCTGGTCGAGGTCGAACAGGTACCCGACCAGCGCCAGGGTGACGTACAGCCTGTAGTGCACGAGCAGCATCAGCAGCCTGTCCTTCAGGGGGAGGCTGAACGGCCTCCCTCCCCACCCGAATCTCCTCTCTCTGTCGCCCCTGGAGAGCCTCTTCCTCTCGGACTCGGCGTATCCGGGCTCGGCCTTCCCGTAGAGCGCGTCGAACTCCGGCACGTCGAGGCCCGTGAACGACCTGAAGGTCTCAGGCCTCTTGGCGAGCCTGTCGTACGAGAGCAAACG
>JAFLZE010000064.1 GCA_029785685.1 Nitrososphaerota archaeon
GTTCCAGACTACTTTCCTCTGTACTCCGGCCGCGAAGCTGTAAATGTAGATGAGGAAAGCCAGAAAAGAGCCGGATGGTCAAGCTTTCCGCGGTGATCGCTCTCACGGGGGCGGACCTCCTGCTGTTTTACGTCGTAGGCATCAATAATTTGCATGCCCTTCTGTCGACCGTCTGAAAAGCTGGGCATTTCTGGTCCCTTCTTGCTATAATAATATAGACTTCAGACACTAATTGTTGATACACAATTCTTATTTAACCGAGTCAAAAGGTTAGAGTTCAATATGCAGATAACGAACGTAAAAGGAAGAAAAGCAATTTCACCAGTCATAGCCACGGTCATCCTCATCGCCATCGCGCATGACCCTCCGGCCAACGTAGCGCTAGTTACTGACGTTGCAGCTGTTCCGGTATTACTCAATGTAACTGCACACGACGATCCGGAGGTGCAGGTAGCAGTGCCCGATACCCTCGCCGTAGACGTGAACGACCCGAACAGACCGAACACGAACCCTGCGATGGCTATAGCTGCTCCTGCTCGTCTTGGACGTTGGAAGGCTAGGCTCGTTTGGCACTACAAGATGGCGTCAGAAAGGGACAAACGATGGATCATGCAGCTCGACCTCGAGACTCTGCAGGAGTTCGTCTGGCCGTTGTTCATCGGGTTCGTGTGCCTGACCTTCCTGGATGTCTACACCACGACCCTGGCGTTCGACTTTGGTCCGCTCTTCCACGAGGAGAACCCCATCGCGGCTGCGCTGTTCAGCCTGCAGTTCCAGGGCTACCTCCTCGCGCTGGTTTTCAAGTATCTCCCGATGTTACCGTTGTTTTACCTGGTGTTCGTCCAAGATAAGACAGGGAAGCACCAATTGCAGGTCAGGACGCTAAAGCTGGCAGGGGTGGTGGCCCTCGCTGGCGCGGATTTGTTCTTGTTCTACGTGGTCGGAATCAACAATTTGCATGCTTTGCTCTTCTCTTAGTGAAGAGTTTCGGCGTTACGCTCGTTTCTTGCTATAATAATATAGACTTCAGACACTAATTGTTGATACACAATTCTTATTTAAGCGGGCTGAAGGGTTGAGGTTCCACATGCAGATAACGAACGTAAAAGGAAGAAAAGCAATATCTCCAGTCATAGCCACGGTCATACTCATCGCCATCACACTCATCGCAGCCATCGCCATCGCAGGGTTCGTGTTCGGTCTGTTCGGGTCGTTCACGAGCACAGCGCGGTTGGCGGTTTCCGCCACATCAATTTCGGCAACTAGTTTCACTACCACTTGTACTACCACTTGTACTATCACTGTCCAGAACACCGGGACAGCCAACGCAGCCATCACCTCGATTACTCTCGTCTACGGAGGAGTGACATACACCGGGACAATAGCGACAGCATCCCAGCCCACTGTGACAGCCGGTAGTTCCTATACCTTAGAGCTTTCAGTGGCGGGAACATGGAGTCCAAGCAGCTTCGGTGCAGCCTCGTCCGGACAGGCATTCAGTGGATCTCTGGGCGCCTCGAACGGTGGGTCAATCTCCTTCACAGGGACATTCGAGTAGGAGCAGAGACAATGAAGTCAGGCGCACAGCCTGACAACGCGGATGTGCGCCTCTCCCTTTCTATGATTAAGGGTGTGGATGGATGAACGAGTCTCATATTATTCACCATCTCGGGATTAGACAATGAAATTCATTTCCCTTCGAGACAGGGCGGATATGGGTGGAGCCCTTATGTTGATTGTATCCTTGTTCGGTCTCATCGGCAATGTAATGATCGACTACAACTGGGGGACAGGAATTCCTAGTTACATAGCTACGGGTTATGCCCTAACACTCGGTAGGGTCGTTCCGTTGATGTTAGGTTTTTATGGGGTAGGCGCAGGAACATATTTTCTGTTCTTCCTGCTTTCTTTCTTCATTCTCAACAGAAGCGAACCGCGCGGACAGAACTTGACGCAGACCATCGGCGTCGCCGGAGCGATTATTGTTCTATTCGAGCTTGGCCTTTGGTATTTCGTTCCATATTTCATGGATAAGTGGGTAATCGCCGCAGTTGCTGGGACCCCCCTGGCTGCGTTCACCAACTGGGACCTGCTCGGGTTGGGCGCCACCCTGCTTGTCATGACGCAAGGTCTGCTTCTCGTGACGAAATCCGAGCCAAAGATCGAGATTCCATGAAGACCGATTTCGGACTTGCGGTAATGTCGGCCACTGTACTCAATCTCCTGTTCGCCTGGACCAGCCACATGCTGGGCCCTCTGGGCGAATGGTTCACCTATGTGTTCAGCAGAACGGGGTTGGCGACCGCTGATGTCCTGTCTGTTTTTCTAGTTTCTCTGTTCTATGTCTCCGCAGCGTCTCTGGCAGTCAGCAGCAGATTAGCGCCGAAGCTGACGCGTGCTCTGTTGTGGACATTCCTGTTGGTTCTTCCATTGCCAATTGAGGTCGCTCTCTTCGATTCGGGGGAGGTGGGCTTCCCGGTTATGACCATCGCTCCTGCGTGGCTCACTAACATGTTCCTCCTGACGGTCTGCATAGCGGGAAGTTCCACTGCTATACTTGTGGAATACGCGCTCCACCGTAAAATCAAAGGCAGCCTGGTCAGATGAAGTGGCCGCTCTCAGGCCCAAGTGTGCTCACAACGCTAAACAGGGGCCTGAACATCACTTTTGGCGTCGAAGTCGCAGTGCTGGTGGCGTATTCCGCACTCAAGATCGCTTACTTCGGCCCGAATGCCCAGATTGACTTTCTGATATTCAACCCATATTGTCATACAGTCGTACTGTGGGGGGTTGCGTACGTCCTCGTAAAGAGGTTCTACCCTGTCAAGGTGCTCTATTTCGTGTTTCTCTGGGGGTTTGAGGAACTCGCCTGGAACACGGCCTACTTCTTGGCCAAGTACCCGATCAGCTTGGCATGGGGTTCTGTCGTCGCCTCGCCTGAATGGTATCGCTACATGCTGGTCCTCTTGGTGATCTCTACTCTTAGCATATTCGCGATTGGGCATCGTATGACACTAAATCGACCTTGGTTATTCGGATTCCTAGGATTCGAGCTGGTGTACATCCTTGCGGGTGCACCCATTGTCTACGCCCCTTTCGGAGGCGGGTATACCCCATCAAACTGGATTTGGGAGACGCTCTACAATATTCTAGCGATGGTCTTCTATCTGGAAATATTTCGGGAGCGGAAGTTCAGCTTCACCAGCACTCTTGCCGAGAGACACTCGTCCCCAGAGCCGAGCCAAGGGGGGGCCAGATGAACCCGATCACCAATCTCCTATTCTGCACGAAAGCTAATGTGGTGGACTGTTCGTCTCGGGTCGCGTCGCTCTCCAGCTATTCACTGGGTGTCCTTGCGCTGGCCTTCGAGGGGCGAGAATAATGAAGGGTCCTGTGCTTGTCCAATGGGGGTTCAGCCTCGTCGCGCTCTACGCGGCCATCGCGTTTGTGGGTAAGGAAGTTTACATAATTGCTACCCAGGGAGCGTCTGCGGCTATTGAGTATGTTCCCATACTCCCGCGCGTGGGCATCATGGGGGTGAGCGTGATAATGTTCGGCGTGGCTTACGCCGGGCTCATCTTCCCGAGGTACGGCAAAAAGTCGGCATGGGTTCTCGGACTTATGTGGGGGCTCTCTGAAATTGTGTGGAACGTGGAAGCCGTGTTCCTCTATCCGGCGGCGCTCTTGCCTGCTGTCGCCCTTCCGTTTTGGTGGTTATACATCGGAGGGGTTTGTGCTCTATTTGTTGCCTCGGTGGGGGTCCTCCGGTCAAACCTCAGGCTCACGAAGCTCACGGTAGCTATGCTCATTGTCGTGATCCTTCTCTCGCCCTTGGGAGACGCCGTGTCCTCGCTTATTCTTCCGGGCATTACCGTCGGTAGCGTGACGCTCCCCGAAGTCCTCGCGGGCCAGGCGCCCTCCCACGCTTTCGTGATAGCTACGACCCTGGCGCTGGTCAGGAGGGTTGCATGAGCATCTCTGTAGTCATCGCTACTAGGAATAGTTCAAGGACTATCGAGAGGTGTGTCTCATCCCTCCGTGACCTCAAGTCGGTGGTTGTCGACAACTATTCGAAAGACTCCACCCTGGATATAGTCCGAAGGTTCGGGGCGGAGGTCTTGATGGAGAGGGACAGCGGATTTTTCGGTGCCTACGATTTAGGTTTCAGAAGGACTAACTCGGACTTTGTGATGTTCCTCGACTCGGACGCCTATCTCCAAGGCTTTGATTTCGGTGCGGCGCTTAGGCCGTTCAGGAACCTGCAGGTCGGGATGGTGGTGTGTCTCGCCCACGCTCCTGTCACCGGCACCGTGAGCAAGCTGATGAATGACATCTGGTACTGGCGCAACTCTCAGACCCTCAAGTACATGAATGGGCTTAAGATGTCGTGGCTCGACAGGCAATATTCGAAGTTCTTCATGTCTAACAGTCTCAACTCGGGAGCGACCACCACGGGGCCCTGTTACATATTGAGGCGCGCTGCCATAGAAGAGATGGGAGGGATGCACCATGGGGCCGACGACTTTGCCCTGAAGCGGCTGCTCGCAGCACACGGGTATGAAGTGAGGTTCTATGTATCGGATTCGGTCTTCCACTTTGCCAGACCTACTCTGAGGCGCCTATTGCGGGAGTACCTCCAGTTCGGGCTGAGGGGTTCGCAGATAGCCAAGCGATTCTACTCGAAAAAGGAGAGGCTCGTCGGGCTGTTGATGGTTTCGATGAGCATCGCATCTGCGCCCTACATAGCCCAGAACAAGAGAGACCCCCGGCTTCTGTTACTCGTTCCACTGATACGGTGCATCCAGGGCATCGGGCTCGTCCTGGGTTCGCTCCTTTCGAAGACCACAGAAGAGAGGTGGAATTTCAGTGCATATTAGAACGGTCAAGCGGATGAGGGAAATAGCCTGGGCCACGTTGCCGGGGCTCGACTACATCGGGAGCCTGAAGGTCACCCTCCGCCCCAAGTCGATGATACAGCCTGACTTCCCATCAAGGTTGACTTTCGCCAGGGAAATGACGAAACGGGATGTCGTGCTCGAAGCCGGGGCTAACGTAGGAGGCAACTCCAAGGAGCTGCCGAAATATGCGAAGTTCGTCCACTCCTTCGAGCCCTCGCCGAGCAGCTACAAATGGCTCCTAAGAAACACGAAGCGCATCCCGAACATCCACTGCTACAACGCTGCGGTGTCGGGGGAGACGAAGAGGGCGCAACGCTTCAATGTTCAGTACGGCAGCGGGAGCCTCTTCAATCACGACGTGTTCGACTGGAAGGCGCACATAGAGGTAGATGTCATAGGGATAAACGACATCCCATTCGAATTCAACGCAATGTTGATGGACTGCGAAGGAGCGGAGTTACCTGCCTTCAGAATGTTCAAGAAATGGGACATGGTGGACAAGGTCTACGTCGAGACCCACATGATAGACGGGCGCTCGACCAAACCGGAGACCAAACGGTTGCTGAGAGAGCACTTCGACGACGTGACGGAAGACGTGGACCCGTCGGGAAGATTCCCTTGGTTAGTCGCCAGGCGGTAGGAAGGATTGCGATAATACTGACGGAGACCGAGAACTCACAAGTGACCTGGCTGTCGTTGCCAGAGAGATTCCATGACTCCGGCAGGGGAGCGAGGGTTTGACTCTCGGAATCTACGCCAGGTAGTTCTACACCTTGCTCCGAGGGAGCCGTCGGGGCTACGAGCAACCCTCCCAGGGTGCGTGAGGCTACGGACCAGTCTGGAGCGAAGTCCACAGGCTTTGGCCACGGGCAGCTCACTCTCCTAGCGCGCCGATGTGCTTCACCCAGTCCTTCTGCACCTTCTTCACCACTTCTCTGTCCGCCGTATAGAAGGTCGATTT
>JAFLZE010000065.1 GCA_029785685.1 Nitrososphaerota archaeon
AATCGCAGCTCCCGCCACCGCAGTCTGCGTGCGGCTCATAGTAGCTGTAGTTCCCCACCGGGCTAGCCACGAAGGAGGGCGACGGGCGTGACGAAGCTGAAGTTTCCGAGCTGGTTCGCCGTGAAGCTCATCCTTTGGGTCGTCCCCGCGAATATGGACACGTTGATTCCGAACTGCAGAAGCGTGAACACCCTGTTCTCGTCGTCAAGGTTCAGGATTGCGAGTGAGACGCTCTGCCCCAGGGGCACGTATACGTGGTCAGGGTAGAAGTGGTCGATCTGCAGCACCGGGTTGTCCTCAAAGATCGTAACGTCTATTTCCTTTCCTCCCCCGGTGTTCGAGCCCAGCCCGACCTCGTACTCGAGCGCCCCCACGGCTGCGACGACAAGCACGACGACCAGGATCCAAGCCATCCGGCTCAGCGCGGGCCTGGCCTCTCTAAACAGCACGACCCGAAGCCGGGTTTCGGCCGATTTATCCTCTTCGGTTCAGGCGCCCGAGCTCAGCCCCGCGCTGAGGGGCCCCGCCAGAACCCGTTCGCGAGGTCCGTCGAACGAGCCCCCTCGACCTCGAAGAGGGGTCTGGCCTAGCCGAGGAGGACGTCGCGGCTCTTTCCAACCCGGATGCAGGCCGCTCGCTTCGCCAAGGCGTGCCTGTCTCAGGGGACCACGAGGAACCATCCCACCAAGTACTGGTTGGAATCGCAGCTCCCGCCACCGCAGTCTGCGTGCGGCTCATAGTAGCTGTAGTTCCCCACCGGGCTAGCCACGAAGGAGACGGTCGTATTCGATCCCGGCTTCATCGCTCCGGTGTCCACGTTGAAATGCGGGACGGCGAGGCCGTGCGTGAAGTTGTCCTCATTCCGTACGAAGAGGGTCACGTGAGCCCCCACGGAGACGTTGAAGTTGGGCGGGTAGTAGGCCGCGGGGGTGCTGCTTGCTGGGTCGGTAGCGTTGTAGATCGCCCCGCCTATCTCTATCAGGATGCGCTCTTGGAAGTATGGTGGGCTGCTCGGGGTAGAGTAGAACGCGAAGTAATAGACGCCCCCCACAGCCGCTACTAGGACCACTAGGCCGATGGCCACGGCGACGGTCTGGATTGCCGGTCTTCTTCCCTCGGTCAGGCAGTTCAAGCTCGCCAATGTCTTTTGGATAGGAGGCGATATCAACTATATGAGTGCTTTTGATTGCAACCGCCCGGCGGTAGCCCGACCGTGCACGGCGGGAGAGGCCCGTCCTCCCCCCGGTCGGGGGCGGCAGGAGCGGCCCGCTGGCCTCGGTACGGCCATGCGTTGTTTTGAAATCACGCGATTTATGTAGGAGGACGTGCATCGGAGAGACGTTGACGCGCGTCTCTGGAGGGCGGGCGTGGCTGGGTAGCGAGATCTGGTCTTGGGCCTTCCGATAATCTGGATCAGCCCCACGTTCGGTTACCAGATAGTCCCTGACGATATCACAAACGCGATCAGCGTCATCGTGGTCGGGATCGCTGCGTACTACGCGATCAAGATCGTGCGGCTCTCCGACCAATTCGAGTTCGTGGCGCTGAAGGGAGGAAGGGCGCCGTACTACATAGTTGTAGGGGTGCTCTTCCTCGGCCTCGACAGGGTGTTCGACCTGGTGACCAACTGGATGGTCGCTATGGGCGCGAACTACCAGGTAGTGACGACCCTCAACGACCCTCCAGCGGCACTTTCTGGGGCGTTCATCGCTCTGGGCCTTCGCGAGATGTACGTTGTCTACATCAGGAACTCGAAGAAGAACGCGGCAATCGCACATACCGAGGTCTGGGAGACCGAGCGCGCCGAACCCCCCCTCGCGAGCTGAAGGGCAGCCGCCTCGCCCCGGTACACGTCAACGTGGGCTCTCGACCCTCTTGAAGGACGCCGTGAAGAAGCCTGGCTGCATTCCAGACTTCACGGCCACACACCCGTACTGATTGACCATCACCTCGAGTGTCTTGAAGACTGCCCGAGTGGTGTCGAGGGGCGTCTCGGGGACCAGCGCCAGCCTGATGGTGAAGATGCCTTGGCTTTCGTCCACCTCGTCGACCCTGAACTCCGTGCAGTCCCAGATGAAGTCCTCAACGAACCTCCGGATGGAGCGGAGCAGCTCTTTGATCCCTGATGCGCCGTTCCTCTCGAGGAGGACGCTCGCCTGCCACTGGGCCGTGTCGGCGACCATCTTCGTCCACTTCCGCCTCGAGGCCTTCATTGCCAGGGCGCTAGCGAAATACCACATGTCCTGGTTGACAATCATCATCCTGGACCGTTTCGCACCGTCCACAAGCCTCTTGGCGGCGATGGCGTCGTCGAGGCTGAAACCTAGGGAATTGGCCTCCAGAGCCTGTGCGCCCATCTCGTTGATGAGGCTGTAGAGGGTCTTCCCCTCCAGGTTCGCGAGCCTGTTCAGTTCTTGGGCGATCCCTTCGCCCATGTTGACCGTCTTCCGCTTTCCTGTCCTCGGGTCGGAAGGAGTCAAACCCCTTCAACGATAGGCGGTCGATTACATAAGGTTGCGCATCGCCGCTCGACGGAGCTGTAGCTGCGGTGGCCCCGCTACCAGCTGTGTGTCCGTCGAGCAACAAGGCCGCAAGAGATGGTGCCCTCAAGCGCACCCAAACACTATAAATCCACCACGCTCTCGCTTTGGAGCTAGGTGCGAGTTGGATGGTCCAAAGATGGATGCTCGGCGCAGCGGTGGTAGCCGTTATCTTAATCGGGAGCACGGGATACTACATCAACCAGAACGCGGTAACTCCCGCCAACACCGTCGTGATAAACATGAAGGTCACTTCGGGGACCCCGCAGAACGGGGCGCCGGACAAGTTTCTGCCGGCGAGCTTCACCGTTACAGAAGGAGAGCACGTCCAGATAGTGTTCCAGAATACCGACGACGGGCCTCACGAGCTCCAGATCCCAGCGTTGGGGGTAAACACAGGCATAGTCGAAGGGGGACAATCAGTCAGGGTCAACTTCGTGCCGGACAAGGTCGGGACTTTCGCCTACGACCAGCCCCCGGGAACGTGCTGTTATGGGGGCATCACGTATGCACAGGGCTGCTGCACCGGTGCCCAAGAGACCAACGGCAGCGTGACCGTGCTGGCACCATCATAGAACTGAGTCATCGCTCGAATAAATATCAGTCCCGCCAGGGTCAAGGCCATTGAAGTGCCAGGTCCGCGCCGGGAGGGCTGGCATCGGGACTAGCGTTATCGCTATTGTCGTTGTGCTCGTTGTCGTCGTGGCGGTGGCCGCCCTTTACTCTGCGTCCACGGCCCAGCCGCCCTCATACTCCTGTCCGACCACCGGAGGCTTCAACTCCAGCAGTGGGCCCATCAAGATAGGGTACGTCAGCGAGCTGAGCGGCAGCGACGAGATCAACGGCTACGCCGCACTGATAGGCACCGAACTGGCTGTCAACCAGACGAACGCCTCGGGCGGCGTCGACGGGAGGGCCATCCAGTTGGTCGTATACAACGACACGACAAACCCATCCCTGGCTGTGGAGGGCGCCTGCACCCTCCTGCAGCAAGACCACGTACTTGCAATCACGGGCCCTACTGACCAGGCCGAGGCAATCCCTCTACAGACGTTCTCCGAGGTGAACGGGGTGCCTCTAGTGGTCTCCGCCGTCTCCTCCGCCGCGCTCGCCCCCCCGAACTCCAACTGGACGGTCAGCATACAGCCGGACGCAGTGCAGTGGGGAGCTGCGCTCGCAAAGTACGTCTCCGAGGTCGTGCCTCACGCAAAGATCGCGATAATGGAGCAGAACGCAGAGCCGCAGATGGAGATGGCCGCGGGGGTCAGGTGGTTCGCGAACAACTACAGGAACGAGAGTGTGGTCTTCGACCAGCTTTACGCCAACGCGCAGTTCCCCTGGGCCACCGCGGCGGCGGCGGCTAAGACTTCTGGCGCCAACGCGGTGGTCGTGTCCTGGCGGCTTTCATCGCCAGGGTTCTCCGAATCCAACGTGATACAGGCGCTGCTCTCGATCGGCTTCAACCAGAGCCAGATTTTCGTGACGTCCGCGAGCAATCAGGTCGGAGAGATCGGGGTGGGAGCCTCTGGGATCAGGGGCGCGACCCTCTTCAACGGTGCCTTGGCAGCAGGGTATCCGAACGCGAGTGCGTTCGTAAGCCTCCTGCAGCCTTACGTCAACTATGCCCTGAACTCATCCGACTATTGTGGGCTTTGCCCGACGGCGATAGGTCCGATCTACTACTACCCCTACCTAGGGATGAAGATGATGATAGGCGCCATGGGAAAGGTCCTGTCGAGCGGCCAGACCCTCGACCGCGTTAGCTTCATGGCGGCGATGAAACGGTCGAGCATACAGGACGCCTTCGGCAATACGCTCAGCATAGGGCCCTCAGGCTTGGCCCTGGGGACCTTCTACATAGTAGAGGATGGCCAGCTGAACTCCACGTCCAGTGCCTATCCGCTGACGCTGATCAAAGAAATCAAGTTCGCTCCAGGGAGCATCCCTTCCTACCAGATATCCAAGACTTCATGAGCTCAGCTGGCCGCGCCCAGGCTGAAACCCCGGGCGAGGTACCTTCGAATCAGGAGGACGACCACGATCGCCGGGATGTACGCAAGGAACCCGGCCGCGTTGAGGCTGTCCCAGGCGAGGGCGTTGAACGATAGCTGGTTGATAGACATCCCCTCCCAGACCCCAACCATGGCCGTCCGTGTGGCGACCCCAGTAAGCGTGTCCGCTATGAGAAACTCGTTCCATAGCAAGACGAGCGCGAACATCGTCGTGACCACCACCCCAGGGATGACCATTGGGAACACCACGCGCCTGAACACCTGCCACTCGTTCTTCCCGAAGACGGTCGCGGCCTCGTAGATGTCCCTTGGGATGTCTGAGAAGAACCCCCTGAGCATCCAGACCACGACGGCCAGGATGATGAGCTGCTCCGCCAGGGCGATCCCAGTGAACGTGTCGTAGAGCCCTAGCCTGGAGTAGGCGATGTACAGTGGGACGATTACCACGAACTGGGACATTGTCCTGAGTGCAAGCAGGAGGTACGAGATGAGCGACCTGCCTCTCACCTCGATCCTCGCGAGCACGTACGCAACAGGGATGCCCACCGCCAGCGAGAGGCCTATGCTAAGGCCCGCGACGATAAGAGTGTTGGCCACGAGCCGGGGGTAGGCCTCCAGTCCCAGGTCCTGCAGATAGTAGTATGCGGTGGGAATTATCGCCTTCACGTTGACGGGGAGGCCCCCGATGTAGAGGGTGGTCGTTTTGAACGCCTCGCCTGCGATGATGACCCCCAGGTCGATGTTGTACCCCTCCAGCCCCATGACCATAACCGGCCAAAACGAGTAGAACGCGGCCAGCACGGCGGCAACGTAGAGGAGGATCCTCCGCCGCCGCCGGGACGCAGCGCGCTTCCGGAGTGCCTCGGCTTGGTCGACAACAGGTTTCTCCAACCCGCTAACCCCCCACAGCCTTCATGAGCCTCAACAGGACCAGCGCCCCCACTAGGGTCACCACGAACAGGCTCACCGCCACGGCCGAGACGACCCCGAGCGGGAAGCCCAGCGAGGACGAGTAGAGAAGCTTGTAGAGGTACAGGCTTATCGTGTCCACGGGGGAGCCCAGCGTGTTCGTGTAGCCCAGCCAGTTGGTCCAGGCAAGGGGGACCTCGAACGCCCTCATGGCGTCGATGAACCTCAGGACCACTACGAACTGCATCACGGGCGACCTGAACACGGCGGGAAGTGTGACCATCCTGAACTTTTGGAGCGCGGACGCCCCGTGGAGCTCGGCGGCCTCGTAGACCTCCTTGGAGGCGCTGTTCACGATGCTTAGCGCGACCAGCATTATCAGGGGGGACCACTC
>JAFLZE010000066.1 GCA_029785685.1 Nitrososphaerota archaeon
TGCTGGCGGTCGCGTTCGAGTACCCGCCCTCGTTGACGAAGAGCGTGCCGTAAAGGGTGCCGTCCTGCGAGGGCGAGAGGGCCACGAAGGCGACGCCTACGAATGCGAGCGCGAATATGATGGCCCCGATGGACAGCACCAGGAGCAGCTTGCCGTCCATCGACTTCGCAGGGGCCATCGCTCGAACGTTTTCCTGCCCCAAAGCCGCTACCTGATTAATATTCCTGAGAGGGCCCGGAGGGGGGGCGGGTCTCCCGCGAGACTCCACCAGAACTTCGCCCTCTTGTTGAGGAAACCTGACACAGATGCCTATGGGGGGGCGAGCGGCCCCTCATGCCATGCCAGAGTCGCAGGCGATACCGAGGCCGCAGGCCGCTCAGTCCGGATCGGTCTCGAAGCTCAAGAAGATAGAGGCGTACGCGACCCACCTGGTCAACGAGGCTGTCTCGAAGGAGAAGGCTGGGCGCCTGGGAGACGCGGTCGTAGACTACCTCCAGGCCGCGGACCTCCTGCTCCTCCTCGCGAAGAACACGCAGGAGTACACCCCCTGGAAGACCTACAGCGACAGGGCAATCGCGTGCCAGCAGAGGGTCAGGGTCCTGATCGCGAAGCGGAAGCTCCAGGAAGAGGCGGCCGAGCGCGCCGCTGGCCCCCTGGGCTAGAAAGCCTTCGTATACCCCGGCACCCATGCCAGGCCATGGAAGGCGGGGACCGGGATGACGCGAGGGGGGTGGTCACCGTGATGTCGAGGCCGGGCTGCCACCTGTGCGAGAAGGTTATCGCCGCGCTGCAGGGCCTCGCCCCGGGCAGCGGGTTCGAGCTCAGGGTCGTCGACATCGACAAGGACCCGCGCCTTCACGAAAGGTACTGGCTGGAGATCCCGGTCGTACAGGTCGAGGGGAGGGACGTCTTCGACGCCCGTGACATGGACCTGCGCGGCGGCTACGTGAAGAAGCTGGAGGCCTTGTTCGGCCGACGCTCCTCGGCCTGAGGAGCTCTTATCCTGATGCCCTCGGGGGTCCTTCGCGTACAACTCTGCCCCTGAGCCGGACGAACCTCCCGCATTGAGGCACCGTCCCCTGGCTCACTACCCTCGTCCCCAGCGTGTCCGTGCAGGATCCGACTGACCTCTCGAGGTCGCGTACCCCGATCCCCGGGTAGCAGGAGCGGAACTCCGGCTGCCCGACGGCGTCCCGGGCTGTGGGTACCTCACTTGGCCTGCGTTGAGTAGGACCTCGCGACGCTCCTGCGCCACATGAAGACCCCGAGGACCGCCACCACGATCACGACCGCGGCTATCCCAAGGTAAAGGCCCGTCGAAGACCCAGCCGGCGCGGTGACCGAGCTCACGGAGCTGCTCGAGCTCGTGCTCGTGGTGGGCAGGATCAAGGTCGAAGAGGAGACCGTGCTGGTGGTGGTCGAAGAGGAGCTCGTGTTCGAGCTGGTGCTCGAGGTGGTGCTGGAGCTGGTGGAGGTGCTCGTGGACGTCGAGGTCGACGTAGAGATCGTGTTCGGGGAGTACGTGAAGGTGGTTACGGCCGTCGCGGTCCCGCTCGGGCCTCCCCACGTCGCGTTGACCGTGTAGGCGCCCTGCACCCAGCAGAGGCTGCCGCCGCATGTCATCGGCCCTCCAGCCACCGTGCTCCCGTTGTACGCCCCCGTCGTGGGGTTGACCGTATCCTCCTGGATGTCCACGGTGGAGCTGTTCGGGTTCATTATCGTGACGATTACCGCGGTCTGCGTCCCCGGGGCCGGGGAGACCGTGCCGCTGACCAGTATCTGTGCGCTGCCGCTGTAGCTGGTCGCGCTCGTCTGGACCGTCACCGCGTAGGTCGCTGCGAGAGCAGGCGTGAACGAGCCCAGCGCGAAGAGGACCGACATCAGGACGGTCGCCTTCAGCAACGAGTTTCTCATTATCATTCTCTCAATCCGGCAAGTACCCATCCGGGTGTATAAGTGTGTTAGAGAGGCGGGTACCATCCTCCGCCCCCTGGCTATCCGCTCAGCCGACTATCCTGCTGATCTTGGAGATGATCTCGCCCTCGACGTGGCGGGTCCAGAGCATCTCGGGGACGTCTACCGCTATGAATAGGATCGAGACGAGCAGCACCTCGACCGCCGCGACCGCCAGGTTCTGCACCCACTTGCCTATCCCGATGTGGACCGAGAAGTCGTTGGGCTCCCCCGTGATCATGATGGTGAACGCCCTGTCGGCGGTGACGATGTCGCGGAGGACGCCTGCCTTTTGCGCCTGTATCACGCGCCCCAGCGGAGGGCTGGCGGACTGGGTCTTGTATCCCTCCGAGCTCAGCTGCGACTGGATCTGCGACGCAAGCTGGTCCAGGTCACGGTTCTTGTTCTGGAATCTCACGACCCTCTCTGAAACCATTGTCTATCTTTTGCGTCTGAGACCGCTGAGTTAATACGGCTTTCTCCATCCTGGGGCGCGCGCCCCCGCCGGCCTCATCCGGCCTTGATCAGGGTCGAGAGAGCGACCAGCCAGAGGACGGTGCATACCGCGACGGGGGGCCAGAAGGCGGTCTTCGACGTCTTGTGGTGGAAGACCATCCCGCCCGCTATTATTCCGAGGAAGCCGCCGAGGAGGGCTGTCAGCCAGAGCGTCCTCTCTCTGATCCTTCCCCTGCCTCCCACCGCGAGCAGCTTGTCCACCCCCATCGTGGCGAAGCCCACCAGGGTGAGCGAGCCGAGCCAGCCCACGAGGAGCAGCGGAGGCACCAGGATCAAAGGTCCCAGCCCGGGAGACGCGGCCGGGGGATATTAACGCCTCCCCGGGCAGCTCCGACGCCTCGAGGGTTTAAAGCCCGCCCCGAGGAATCGCCGGCGTTGTCGGACTCAGAACAGAAGCTGTATGACGACCAGATAGTGATCGTCGACGGCCTGGGGATAACGCACTTCATCCCGCGGCGGCCCTCGAAGGAGGGCGCTGCCGGGGAGAAGGCGAAGCGGAGGGCTTCCGGGGCTAGGGGGCGGCGGAGATCCAGATGACGTTGCCGTCCGGGTCCTCGAGCTGGGCGATCTCGCCCCACTCGGTCTTGGTGTAGTCCATCGCGAACTTCACCCCTCTCTTCTTGAGGTCCGAGATGGTCTTCTTCAAGTCGGGGCTGTAGAAGCCTATCCCGGTGTTCCCGGGCTCGAGCTTGCCCTCGCAAAGGTGGAGCCTGCAGTTAGCCCCCTTGGGCGCAGCCGTGACCCAGTGGCCCTCGACCGAGGTCTCGAAGCCCAGCTTGTCCGCGTACCAGGACGCGGACTTCTTCGCGTCTGACACCATCACCGCAACCGTGAACTCCTTTGAAAGCATGCCCGGCCGCCTGCCGTGCCTGTTTTTCGCCTTTTCGTGTCAGGCAAGGTTCGAGGGCTGTAGCCTCTCCCCGTACCTCTCGGGGAAGACCAGCTCCTCAAGGGGCTTTCTGTTCTTCCTGCCGACTATCCTCCTCTTCGGGTAGCCGAACCCTAGGATGGCCGAGACCCTCAGGCCGTCGGGGATCGCGTAGTCCCTCCGGACGGCGTCCTCCACCACCCCCACGTAGATGCCGGAGGCCACCCCCGAGTCCCAGGCTGCCAGCTCCATGTCCTGGAGAGCGCGCCCGGCGTCGATCATGTTCCCGTTCACCGTCGGGTCGGTGAGTATCATCACGGCAAAGTCCGCCCCCTCCACCCACTTGCCGCTCGTGCTGTCCGCCGCGAGCCGCTTCAGGTTCGCCCTGTCCTGGACCAGGATGAACCGCCAGTGCTGGCTGTTCCTCGAGGAGGCGGTCAGCCGGGCGGCCTCGAGGACCTTCCTCTTGACCTCCCCGGGGACCTTCTTGGAGGCGAACTCGCGCACGTCCAACTTCGTGGCTATGGCCTCGAACGCGTCCACATGGAGCGACCCGGCCGCGTCTTAGTTTAGGGTATCGGTCGGCCTAGCCCTCGACCCGCGCCAGGAAGACCGTCTCTGAGTACGGCCTCTTGTCCCGCTCAGTCCTGTCCTCCACCGGCCTCTCGAACATCCTCTCTACCTTCATCCCGGCCTCGTTGAAGATCCCGGGATACAGCCCCAGCCTGTCGTTCGCGACAAGGAGGACCGGCGAGCCTGCGCGCATCCCGCGACTGACGTTCCAGAGCGACTCCGCCATCGCCTTCGAGTACTCCGCCTTCGCATTCTCTCCCTTACCCCTCGACCTGCGCCCTATCTCGAGGGAGTCCCGCCGCTGCATCCCGTAGAGCTCGTACGCGTACCCGTGCTGCTCGTGATAGTCGATCTGCCCGAGGTACGGGGGCGAGGTGAAGATGCCGTCCAAGCGCCTGCCGCGGAGGCTCCCGGTCGACCCCAGCCTCTCCTCGAGTGCGACCGTCCTCGAGTCTCCCTCCAGGACCACCGACGCGACGGGCTTCCTTAGCCTCCCGAACTCCGCGACCCGCCGGACCGTGTCCCGGGAGTAGGACCTCAGGCGCGGGACCACCGTGGTCACGGGGGTGCAGGTCTTGCCCCTGTGCTTGTAGCACTCGTAGGGCTCCCTCACCGGCTCCCTCGGGGTGGCCAGGTCGTAGTGGTGGACCAGCCTGCACGACCGCGCCGTCCTCGACAGGAGGACCTTCATGAGGTCTTGATGCTCGTACTCGGGGATTATGCTGCGGTAGTAGAGCATCTCCGCCAGGCTCCTGGGCGCGAACCAGGCCTCGAGGTAGCCGCCTCGGCCGTCGCCGAGACCCTCGCCGCTCCTCCCGGGGAACCTCTCCGCGCTGAACGCCGCAGTCCTGCCGGCCGCGTCGGTCAGCTCCCTCTCGAGCGCCTCGGCGTCGTACTCGGCGAGCTTCACTCGGGAGATCATCACGTTGAACTCCGAGACGTCGACCCCCACCGAGTGGAGGCCGGCCTCGCACGCCTCGACAAGCGTGGTCCCCGACCCGGCGAACGGGTCGAGGACGACCTGCCCTGGCCTGAAGTGCCTTGCGAGGAAGTAGCCGACCAGCTGGGGGATGAACTTCCCGAGGTAGGGGTGGAGCCTGTGGACGTGCTTGGTCCTCTCCCGCTCCGGTACGTCAAGGAACGCTATGGGGGTGTCTCCTATCTTCAGCTCCTCCAGCCGCGACCTGAGCCTCCTGTTCCACCCGTCGACGTACCCGAGCAGCTCAGACCTGGATACCCTAAGGCCCCCTGCGGCCGCCCTCTCGACCTCCCTGCCGCTGGAGTCGTACCTCTTGAGCCTGTTGTACTGGACAAGGTATGAGATGTTGCTCTGCGTCTTCCCGACCAGGGCCGCGGCGTCCTGGAGCGAGATGAACTCCTCCTCCCCACGCTGACCTCCTCGGGTCGGTCTCTTCGCCAAAGCGCGACCTTCCGCTCGGACCTGGTTTTTCTATTAAACGTGACGCGGGGCGCGGGGCGAGCGCCCCGCCAGGAGGCGGCGGTAGACCTGGAAGACCACGGCCACCGTCCCGATGACTACGAGGGGCGCGAAGAACCCGGGCCCCTCGGTCACCGCCAGGGGGTCGACAGCCCTGGAGACCACCCCGGAGAGGCCGTACTCGAGCGCTATCATCCCGGCGACGAAGACCGGGCTGAAGACGAGGCTCCTCCCGAACGCCCCGTAGAAGACCAGGACCGCCCCGGCCACGGAGGCCACGAAGAGGAGCGGGTAGACGGGGTTGACGCTGCTGAAGCAGG
>JAFLZE010000067.1 GCA_029785685.1 Nitrososphaerota archaeon
GCGCGCGGCAGTGTGAGGCCACAAGTCAGGCCCTAGTATCGCGCGCCGCGATCAGATTCGACCTCTCATTCCCATTCTTGTTGTTCAGTACGCGCGTGCCACTGTGCAGTGGTTCGTCCATCACCCCCGTGGAGGGTATCAACTGGGTCTTGGGCAAGGTGGTAGTCGACCTGGGCTCTCTCTGCCTGTAAGCGGTAGGATTCGCTTGACCGATTGACTGCATCCCTTCCGGCCCATATCCTCCAGGGTCTGTTTCTGTCCGGCCCGTTATAGGCACCCGTGCTCACGGTCTACGGAGTTTGACCTGAGGTGCACGGAAGACCGAGCAAGTACCTGGAGATGCTCAAGGACAGGGAGGTCGCCCGCTGGTTCGGCCAGGTCTCCCAGGGGTCCAAGAAGACGGCCAGGGTCTACTTACGGCGGCTCGGGTATGCCTGCGACCGGTACCACACCACCCCCCGCGCCGTGGCCAAGCTGGACAGGAGGGGGATACGGGACTTTATGGTGGACATGGTCAACGACATGGATTCGAGGGGGAACGCCGGGGGCTACATCGAGAGCGCGGTCAAAGCAGTGAAGTCGTGGCTCAGGTTCAACCTGAGGCCCGTGGGGGAGATTAGGGTCAAGATCCCTCGGCTGAACGAGACCCCCACCATAGCGAACGAGGTCGTGCCGACCAGGGAGGAGCTGGCGAGGATCTTGGCAGCGAAGGACATCAGGGCGAAGGTGGCGGTGGCTCTGGTCGCGTTCACTTCCGTGAGACCCGAGGTCGTGGGCTCAACCACCGACGGATTGAGGTTGAGGGACCTGCCCGAGCTGGAGTGGGACCAGGCGTCGAAGAAGGCGGCCTTCGCTCCGGGGCAGATTCACCCCCGCAATGCCTTCGGCACCGCTCGCTGACGCTCGCTTCGCTCCCCCCTCTTTGCCCCTCCGCTCGTCCTTCGCCTTCACCCCGCCACGAAGCGGGGCCCTCGCTCACGTTGTTCGCTCGGGGGGTGTCGGCTGGTGCAGGCTCGCCAGGGAGGGGGAGAGAATCGGGCTCCAAACTCAAATCCAAGCAAGTTTTGCAGCCGTACCCGGAAAGGAGTAGAAGTATCTTTCCAAATTGCCTCAGCGCAGACAGTCCTTCGTTCGGTGCTAACAAGACTGATATCGAAGATTGCGAATAAATCTCACATGCGACGGGCGGGAGTTGCCCCAAGCGTGACCTTTGCGAGCATCGTTGTAGCAGTTCTAGTTGTAGTGGGTGCTACGTACGCCTTCGTGGGTCTTCCCAGATCCTCCAACGGCACCTTGAGCCCTGTCTCTGGCTGTACTACAGAATACAATCTGCCGCTTGGGAACTACTCCGACCACTCGTTTGGAAACGGTTCTGTCCTGGTGTTCGTCACCAACTCGACTTCCAAGATCTGCGTCCAGGTCTTCCACAACTACTCCGGGGGGAACGTAACATGGAGCGCGGGCAGGGCGGTACAGGTGTTCATGCTTCAGGATGGCAAACTTGTCGGAGGGGCCTCCGCTCCTAACATCACTGTCACTCCCTCCCCCGCGAGCATCTACGTCCCCCAAAACGCCACAGTGACATGGAGCTTCACCATCTCGCCTGTGAACGGAACTCGTGCCTTCTACTATGTCGGTCTGCCATACTGGTGTTTCGCCGGTTTCTCGTACGCTATCGTGGCCGTGGGATACTCTCCAGCTCAGCTCAAGGCTATGTCTCCAGCGCTTCCCGGTGTACAGGATCTCTGCCTCCCCGAAGCTGCAACCATCACCCTTGTCGGAACGACCAACATCCAGGAAGTTGCTGTCAAGTGACTGTCGCGCCAACCAGCGTTAGTCGTTTAACGAAATCGGCCCGCATGATTAGAAATTGCTATATATTGGGCCACGCTTTCTTATGGTAATGCGAAAAGTAGCGGGTCCAGCTATCATCGTTCTCCTGCTTTTCTCTTCGTTTGTTCTCTCTTATCCCATTCAGCCTTCGAATGCGAATTCAATCAGTGGCTCCGTCAGCTCTCTGTCATGTGTGAGTCAGGTAGTACATGAAGAGGAAGCAATCTACAAAGGTATTGACACGCAGAAGGCAGTGGCGACAGCTGAGAATTCGAGCGAGTTTGAAGCTATCGCAAATTCACACACTCTCACCCTCTTCGGAGTCGCGCCTAGTTTCTATTTCGATTCTGCTACATGTTCTGGGGTTTCTCTAAATGCCGTCTCGGTTGACTACATCTTCAACGACGTTCTTGTTGCATCGTGCGGCGCAAGAATCCCAGAGGGATTCCAGATTTTCGAGAATGCAGGGCTTGACCGTGTGACTGGCGCGAGTGTTACTCAGTCGCCAGTCTCTTGCGATCCTTCATTCGGGCAGCTAGGGATTTCTCCTACAAGTAGCGTTATAACAAACAACCATTGGTCAGGCTACCGGGTCTGGTACGTGCTGAACGGACTGACGACAACTGAACTGTACGCTGATACCAATTTCGTGCAGCCATCAGTGGGAGGAAACCAAGAATGCTACGGTGGTGGTGCGAATCAAACCTGTGCCCTGGCTATTTGGAGTGGTCTTGAGAACAAGACCCAAACCTTCCTCGCCCAAACAGGTACCGAAGGCAGCGTCTACTGCACTTCCACGAAGTCGTGCGGTTCACCCACTTACGTCGGCTGGTATGAGTTCGCACCATCAGTGCCACGGTACACTTGTCCATCTACAGACGCGGTTAGCCCGGGAAGTACCATGGAGCCGGTCGTAGAAAATGGGTTGGAACTTAGCGGCACCAACACTGAGTACCAAACCTTCTTGTTCGGTCCTGGTTGGACATGCTCGAGTCCTCTGACGAATTTTCCCGCGGCAGGAACAACTTACTATGCTGATGCAATCCTAGAACGACCAACGATCAGCAATATTGGGCTCGCTACGCTCGCAACTTTCTCTAATGTAGTTAACTATGGCAATATCGAATGCTACAGTACCTCGTCTAGTTCATGCTTCTACTTCAATACTCCATATAGCAATGGATGGTATGACAAAATCGAATTGTATACAACGTGCTCAGGTTCTAGTGTGCTTGACATTTCGATATCCGGCATCATTACCATGGGCAATTTCACTTCCACCTATAAGACCAATTGTGATACATAGACTGTGGCTTTGATCACTGCCAGAAGAAGCGAATTGTATTCCCGCGTTGGCAACTGGGAGACCCTCAACATTCGGGTGCGATGCAATTCGTGAGCAGATTCATAGTGACAGTCGGGGTTGCCGTCATCATCCTCGTAGGCCTGGGAAGTTTCGCTTATCTTGGGCTTCGTTCTAACACTCAAGCAGTGGTCACCGCGCCAGGAACTGCATCTGTCAATTCTGTCTCCGGGCTGCAACTCAGGCTTGACGTCATTCCCACTGTCTTGGCGAACCAGACATGGGGCGTTAGGATCACAGTAACAGAGTTCAACACCGAGAATCACAAGAATAACGTTACAGGGAGTGACCGCTTCAGTGAGCCTAACCTCCTCGGTGAAAACTCTGGCTTCCTGCCCTGCTGGGGGGAGACGCCGTTGCCATTCGGGTTCGAGTTGCTAAACGGGTCATACTCACTCGAGAACTACACACTTGCCACACACATACTAAATGATGGCATCGTGGGGATTTGGAATGGCACAATCTCTTGTCCCTTGGGCTACAACGCATCCAGCTACCTCTTCAGCGCTTCAAGCGACAACGCGACCATCACTCTAGTGCCCGGGTTCTCTGATTGTATTGCTCTGCCGTGCACTTTGTCAAGCTACCAACTCGCGCGAACGATAACCCTGCCGCCACCCTCGACCTTGCCCGGGACCTCGATACACGGTGCCTTTCGGAGCTTTCGCCCCGGAACTTACACCATCGTTGCTGGAGATGAATGGGGAGCGGTTGTACTTCTCCAATTCGTGGTTCCCTGACGTTTGACGATGAATTGTATTGAATTATTTCGACTGCACGTGGGTGACCCCAGGTGCCAGGGCTGATCAAGAGCCCAGAAGCAGACAAGGCTGGCGAAGCAGCGATTCTTCAAAACTACCCCCATTACTCAGGCGGATAGGATTCGCTTAATTAATTAACTGCATCCCTTCCGGCCCATCACAGCTCTTTTGGGAGTCCGGTTGCGTAATGAAGCTCAAATCGCACCATTCTCTTGCACGCATGCAGGAGGAACTGTATGGAACCTTGTCACAGAGACCAAGGGTCTGCGCCGGAAGTATCCGGATGCAAATATTTTAGGACTCCCTAGTAGTCGACTCTTCCCTTGGGTCCAATCTCAAAGACTACTATCATCGACTCCTTCCTCCGTAATTCGCAAATCATCCTCCAGTCGCCGACCCTAATCCTGAACGTGTCTGCCTATCCCTTGAGCTTCTTCACGTCGAAGAGCTTGACCGGAGCGAAGGACTGCTGCAGAGCATCGAGCGCCTCGATAATTCGTTTCCTGAAGTGTTCAGGGGCCTTCTCCAACCCTTTCCGAGCCCGGTTGGTCAGGACGACACGATACAACTAGGATTCAGTGACTCGCTTCCGGACCTCGCTCCAGTCTTCCGTCTTGCCCTCAACGAACTCTTTCCTCCCTCTGGCAATCACCCACCTTTCAGACTTGGTTGGGGAGACCTCGGGGACGAGCATCTCCTTGATCTCTTCTACGTCCCTCCTGAGGCCCTTCACTTCCCTATAGAGCTCGGTCAGCTTGGAAGCCATACGAAGCATCAACTGTCAGACTTGGTATTAAGGCATTCATGGGAAGACACCCCATCCGAGTCGCGACAGTGGGCCATAATTACCGACTACGCATTGTCAACTTATCATGCCGAATCGGGAGGCCAAGGCTTCGAATCCAAGCCGGCTCGAACCTCTGTCAGGAGGCCAAGGATCTGGGCCCCAAAAAGTCGACGAGTCAAGCGGTCGAGCTACTTCGATAAGCCCAAATAGATGGGTCCAATAGAACGTGTCGTATGACGCTTCAGGTGCCCGTTCCGGTCCTCATCACAAGGGAGGGCAAGTGGTTCGTTGCGTCCTCACCGATTCTCGACGTCGCGACCCAGGGCAGGACCGAAAAGGAGGTCAAAGAGAATCTGGCAGACCTGATCAACGAATATCTCAGGGATCCAGATACCCGAAAGCCGTCTCTAGACGAGCTGATGTCGCTCACCTTGGCGAACATCCCTGTACGCATTCCGGAAAGCATACTCCATGGCAAGACTGCGTCCTCTCCCTCGTCGTAAGGTAGTTGACGTCCTGAAGGCGAACGGGTTTGAAGAGGTACGGTCCGGGAAGCACGCCACCTTCAAGAAGAAGGTGGGAGACCACGTTCTGACGACCTGGGTTCCCCACCACAGTGAAGTTACTATCTTCGTGATTCAGTATATCATCAAACAGACAGAAAAGGACCGTTCAGAGTTCGAGTGAGGGCCGGTCGAGGCACGACGCATTGGTGGGTAAATATCAGTCAGATAGTGTTGGGTGGTCTGTTGGGATTGAATTGCCGCGTGCCGAGGCTCCGAATCCAGGCCGATTCGTACCCATCTCAGGGAGGCCAAGGGTCTGGGCCGGAAATATC
>JAFLZE010000068.1 GCA_029785685.1 Nitrososphaerota archaeon
CCCCCATCTTGATGACGGGCATCCGCTTCTTACCCTTCCTCCCGACTATCGAGTAAGTCTGGTAGACCATCCGGTCCGCGGCGTTCGAGTGGAACACCAGAAAGAGAGCAGCTCCTTCTGGGTGACCCTCCTTGTTGCCAGAAACCTGGACCTCAGACAAGCTGATCATCGCAAAAGCATCGCACTGTTCCCGATCGATGATCGGCTTGACGCTCGGCATCTCAGCATCCCCCACGTCCGGGACTAGGACGTGATAATGCGCCACATAATCCGACCCACTCTCAAAAAGGGTGATCAGAGTCGGACGGTGGTTCGCAACCGTCGTCAGAACAGTCCGGGCATTGTCGAAGAGCTTCTCGACCAAAACGTCCGGATCCCGCGGCACGTGCATCACATACGGCGCAGTATAGACACGCATGTTTGGTTCTACTCCAAGTTTTGCCCAAGTAGGACACAGGCTCACAAAAGTCGTTGGCTGTCGAACTGGCAGCCAAAAGACACGGTCACCGCCTCATGGACGGCAAAAAACGACCGAAAAGAGTCGATAGGGTAGCAGACACACTACCTCAGAAACGTGCGATTTGTTTGCGAGTGCGCCCTACTTTGGACAGCATACAAATGTGACGTTGCTTATAACGAGTCATGATAACTGAGAATCCCTGGACTTCGCGTACAGATACACCGGCTTCCCCCCAGCGGCCCAATGAAACACCACATCCGGATGGCGCCCAACCGCGTGCTGCTCCCAAAACTCAGTGAAGGGGTAGGGTCGGGGGCAGCCCGCCACGGGACACGCTTGAACCCATTCCCCATCCAGGTGCTGAATCAGAACCTTGGGGGCCCAGACCTGGCGGGTCATGGCTGCACATCGTCCACATGGATGTGTGGCATGAGGTTCTTGCACCCAGGCAGAAGGCATGCATGATCGACCTGCTCAGGGGGAGTTGGCTGTCCAACTCGGGTTGCTGTCTGACCTATCTCGGATTCTTCCAAATTCCGAGCAATTCCGAGACGTCCGAGATCATGTTTTTGGTCTGTCTCATTGTCTAACTTATCTCGGAATTTTATCTCGGATTTAGGGGGGGTAGCCAAGGAATTTTCAGGGCTGTTGTTGTTACCCCGAAAAATAGCCGCTTTTCCGCGAGAAATTCCGAGATCATGAGACGAGTCATCTCGGATTGCTCGGAATTGACTATTTTGAGTATAGGCCAGGTTGGTAGCCCCCGGGTCCCTGCCTGTTGTCACCCACAGGGCAAGCCGTCCGAGGTCCGTGTTCGCTTGAAGTCCCTTTCTCAGCCACTCCAATGCCTCCTGCTCGGTAAACTTTACCTCGCCGATAGCATCTCTTGGCTTCTTGCCCGAGGGGCGCACGGTGTACGTCCTCTGGCTGGTATCGATGAAGACATACCCTGTTTCGTCCAGGGCTACCGCGAGCTTGGTCCCTGCGGACTTGCCAATCCCCAGTGCGAGGCCAAACTCTGCGTAGGTTATCCCATCAGGATTGATCTTCACCCTTTCTTCGAGCACTTCCAGGGCGCGGAGCATGCGTTCGTCCAGCTTGGTCAGGGTGCTCGCTAATGCCTTCTTGGCGTAACTCTGTACGATCCTGAAGTCCATGATGGTTGCGAGCAGGTATTGCTTGCCGTCCCGCTCCCTCACTGGCCTCTGATGCTGGTGCAGCCATGCGCAAAGGGCAATTAAGGTGGCGAACTTGTAGCTGTCGCGTCTCGCGGAGATGCTGTCAGTTGGAAATGCCTTGGCAATCTTCTCCCAGTACGGGATGATGATGACAAGCTGGTCGTCGAGTATCCCTGACTTCCTGGAGAGGAGGCATCGGATGGCCGGGTCGGGTTCGAAGTCGTGCCCCTCCCAGTCGTATCGACCGAACTGGCGCTCAACTACGCTCGCCGTCTGCTTCACGGTCTCGTCCAGCGAGAGGGGCCACACGCGGTTGAGCATCTGGCTCTCAATCTGGTAATCAATTGTGGTTGTAGCGAATGAAGGCGTCCCACGGGTCTCCATCTCAACAGCCCGGATGTTTCCGTTCTCGTCCTTTTCGGTAGTGAGGAGCTTGAGATTTCCTTCGCTAAGCATCACACGGAGGGAGGTGGAAGCTGACTGGGCGCCCGACAGTTCCTCTATCTTGAGGATCTTGCCTGTGAAGTCTCCGCCAATCCTGTCGGGAGCGGCGCTCGTCACCCTAGTATAACTGATGACGTTGTCGAAGTATGAAGTGACGGTCCTGAGGAGGTTCGAGCCCCCAGCGCTGGACGTCTTCTTGATGATGACAGATTGCTCCTTTCCCTTGAGCCGCGAGCTCGCGAGGAGCAGCAAGGCGAGGACCTTGACCCTGTCGTCCCCCACGTGGCTCCTGTCCATGTCTGCCCTGATGTGTGCGAGAAGAGTGGGGTCTCTCGAGAGCGCCTGCGCCCTACTGAACGTTTCCTCATCGAACTTCTTGCTCTCGTCCGGCCCCGAGGGCTCGGTGAAGTACTCCGCCAGCCTCTTGATCAAATAGGGACGCACCTCTTCGGGGAACTTGGCGATGTAGTCGATGAGGTTCTCACGAGTGAGTGAGCCTGGGCGCAGGACCCTTGGCTGAACTACGGAGTGCCCCAAGCTGTCAGACTCCTTGAGCCTGATGAACGCTGTCCTGCCTTGCTCGTACTTCCAGACCTCGAGGCTTACATGAGCCTTGGCGTTGTACGTCTTGCATGTCTCGCACCCCCGCGTGAACTTGATTACGTTGGCCGCCGCCGGCCAGGGCAGACCTACAATTCTCATGGCGTGGTCATAACCGACTCTCTCGGCTTGCAGCCTGAATACGAGGTCGTTGAAGAGGTGTCGAAAGGTGGAGCGGACGTCTTCGGAATTCTCTTCCATCCACCGATAAAAATCTGGGGCGCTTTCTCGGAACTCGGTCACATCGACGACCAGGTCCTTACCAGTCAAGGCTGACTCCTGTACGGTCTCTGTGAAGCTAGGGAGGCGTGCGGTGAACCAATCCGCGAGCAAGCGACCCTCGCGGCTAACGACTTCGGGAGCCAGCCTCTTCACCTTGCGTTTCTCCTCCTCTGCGCGTTTCTTCTCGAACCTTTGCCGCGCGGCTATTCGTTCCTCGTGTGAGAACTTCATGGCAGCCTTCGCGAGCTCGTTCTCTTCTTCATTCCAGGCTGCCTCCGCCTCGCCGACCAGCCTGTCCGCCTCGTCAGTGTTCCCAGTCCAGAAGAGCGCGACCGGGGTGGCATGTCCTGCTTGGGCATGCAGTGCTGTCACCTCCACGAGTTCGTCGACCGAGAGTGTATCATACTTCTTCCTTACTTGCTCGCTCATGCTCTCGACCCTCCCTCTTCCCGCTCGAGCTTCTCGCGTACTGCCGCGTTGACGAATGATGTTACGGACCGGTCTGGGTCGAGCGCCTTAATACGATCGACATATTCCTCGCGGAGGTTTGCCCCGCGCCAATTCCTTCGAATCTTTGCCATGTAATTAGGAAGTCCAGATACTTAAAAGCGGGTAGGAAGTTCCAGCTACCGGCGCACGCCGGTACGTACTTACGGACGGTGGGGTCGAATCTCTGAAAGGATACAGTCTGTCTTGTGCAGTTGGACTATTGTGATATCTGCTGTCAGCCTTTCGGAGGTCCTAGTTCGCCTATGAGGTCCGCCATGGCCTGCTTCCTCGATTCGACTATCTCGAGAATCGGATCGTAGTCAGACGCTTTGGTCCTGTATTTTATTGCCAATGCAGCGTACCAGATGATGTCGGTTGCGGCTAACAGGAATGCCCCCGCGCTCCAAGGCTTGCTCAGAGTGAACCCGTAGTCCTCGTGATAGACGGCCTTAACAGGGCCAGGCGCGTCGTCTGCTTTCCCGCCGGTGTGAAGCATAAGGCTCGACACCGTGAACGACTTCATCTTGTGCCCGATTGCGGTGGCGAGGATGCTGCCCCTGTCTCTCGCGAGCCGGAGCTTCTTCTCAGGTACGAAGTCTGTAAGGACGTAGACGGAGCTGACTATCTTGCCGAGCTGGTTGGTGTAGAACATCTTGGTCTTGGCGAAGTACCCTCCGCGGGCCTTCTCGACGTAAGGCTTGTTCCTTTCTGTGAAGGTGTTGACCAGCTGCTTGATGAGATCGGCGTCGTAGAAGACCTCCAGCTGCAGGATGTTCTTCGACAACACTCCCCCCTCGTGGATGAGCAGCATCCGCTTGTCCGTAAGAAGGAGCGTCCCAGACAGAACCTGGCGTGCCCCTCCTGTAAGCGACCTTGATACGGTCATGTCCCTTCCCTGGTACATCCCTGCTTCATAGGTCAAGATCGGATGGTAAGACATCGATCCTGTCGACGCCTGGGTGGGATGCAAAGTCGCTCCAGGAGCCCAGAAGAGGAGCCTTTCGTTTGGAAGCAGGAACAACGCAAACTGCTGTTCATCAGGGGAGAGGGTCAGGTCCTGCCCTAGAATCGCCGAGGAGGTCCGTTGAGATTGACCACACTTTGTGCAGAAGCTGGCGTCGGGGGTGACTTCATTCCCGCATCGCGGGCAGGATGGCAACACCCAACATGGTGCCAACCCCTTTCTTAAACTGTAGTAATCGGTCCGGTTTTTCGACGACCGCGGGGTCCTACGCAGGTCACATTGAACCGGTATCAAAAGGAACATTCGACCCTATCCTGAGGGGTGATGGGCTAAGCGCACCTCGCCCGTCGCCTCACGCTTCTTCCATGACGACCTGATGGTCGGTGACCGTGAGCTTGAGCTTGGTCCCCGCGCCCCACCCAAGCCCCTGGGCAGCTGGCTTTGGCACGACGACTCTGAGGGAGTTTCCGATCTTCAGCATCTTCACTTCGAATACCGCAGGCATGCGCCTGTGTATCCTCCGGGATAGCCTTAAATGCTTGGATAGCCCTAAAGATATCCATGCACCGCCAAGAGGCGCCGGAAGCAGAGAAAGTGACTGATGGGAAGGTACGTGAACGGATTGCTGAGGCAGAAGTGTGGAGGGAGTACATGACGAAGTTTGCAGATGATCGGATCGCGACCCTGAAGAGTGCTCTGGAGGGTCAGGCTGAGACCCTGGACGACAGCCAGCAGGTCCTAGAGTCGCTGGACTGGAAGGCGAGCAAGAAGGATTCTCACTTCAGTTGGGTCTGGAACACGGACCGACAGGGTGCCCAGCTCCCAGAGACGGAAAGGGCCGCCAGGCTGATCGAAGCTGCAAAGAACCACCGCCTTGAGGTTGGCGGATATGTCTACGACCTCTCGGTCGACAGGAAGTTCTTGGGAAGGAGGAAGATCAGATGACCGTGGCGGACCAGCAGCCGGCGGTCCGCTATCTCGCTAGGGTCGAGGAGCTGAGCCCTGGGCTCCTCACTTGCACCCTGCTTCATACTATCACGAATCATTCGATGGACCTGAAGCCCCTCGATGGGGTGGTCACCATGCCGGTGAGCCAGGGGGTATACGATGACCTGGTAGTCATGCGCGCACAGGGACATGACCGTATCAAGGTCGCTTACAGGAGGGGCACGCCAGGTTC
>JAFLZE010000069.1 GCA_029785685.1 Nitrososphaerota archaeon
TAAGCGGTCGCTCTTGGGGGCTACAGCCTCTGCCGAGACTCCGGGGCTTCTTTGGTTCTGAACCAAACGCTACTACGTTGTTCGCACGTTCTGATTTTAACTGTTAAGGATACGCAATCCACAGAAGGGTTTAATTGTTGAACAGTTCACGCACGACCAAGAGATTTTGTCTAACATGAGCCGCAGCGATGGACTCCTTCGAAGGGTGCGGCGGCTTGAGGAGAGAGTCGGCTTCTTGGAACGGATGCCAAGGCTCGGGGGGGCCGCCCATAGCGGCGAGGCCACGGCAGTCCGCTACGAGGACCTCCCGAACTCTATTTCGAAGTCCCTCCAGGCCATGCAGGCTCTCGGGGAGGCCGATGCAACCACCGTGAGCCAGAAGACAGGGAGGAACAGAAGCGTGGAGACCATCTACCTAAACCAATTGGTCAGGCTCGGTATCCTCACCCGAACCAGAGTCGGGAAGAAAGTGTTCTTCAGGTTCGCGAAGGTCTACTGATATTACACCCGGACGTCAGTGTGCACTACGATTCCTTCCTTTGCGATTTCCATCCCGTAGATGGTTTGGTCGTGAGCGGTCCGCCTCATCTTCACGACCTGTATGGACCTCACCACCTCGGAGTTCTCGCTGACATAGTTCAACTGTATGGCGCCGTGCGACAGCGCCCACTCGATTGGAATGGAGTTCCTGGACCCGAGCGATTCGACAATCATCAAGCTGACACAGTCTTCAGCCGACAGGCCCTGCACCAGGCCGAGGAGCCCCTGCCTCACCTCGAAGTCGTCCTTGTACTGCATCTCTATCGTCGTGAGCGAGTCGATGACCACCCGCCTCGCTTTCATGCGTCTTGTCGCGTCGAGGGTCGCCTTGGCGACTATGCTGAAGGGAATCTTCTCACCCTTGAAGAGCGCCTCGTTCCTAGTTATGATCCCCGACTCGGTCGCTATGACCGGCCGCATGTCGAGGAGGGCAATCTTCCCTATCCTGGTTGCTTCGTCTATGTCCCAGCCGTGATCACGGAAGTTGTTCTTGACCTCCTCGGGGCTCTCCGTACAGGTGACATAGACCCCGCCATCTCCGTGCTCCTTGTATCCGCGGTAGATGAACTGAGAGCAGAGGGTGGACTTTCCGCTGCCGGGCCCCCCTGACACGACAACGCAGCTCCCCCGGACGAAGCCGCCACCGAGAATCTCGTCAAGCCCTTCCACGCCTGAAGGAGTTCTCTCCACGCAGCGGCGGGGTTCGAATGGCTTATCTCTCTTCTGGGGGGTGCGCGTTTACCGAAGTCAATGTCCTTACCGGTCATGTCACGCACTGGAGGTTAAACAGTTCGACGGTATGGTCTCTTGATGCCTCTGCCGAGTTCGTAGAACCTCGCCCATTCACCCGCACCCGGGCAGCTGAGAGTCAGCTATTTCTCCGTGCGAGTTGGTACCACCACGAAGGGCTTCGCGCTAACTTATCTCGATTTTCAGGGTAGTTTGAGCCGTAAATCTGCATTGATCCCCGAAGTTTCACCTTGAGGTAAGAAATACTGGGCGCGGCATCTCACCGGGGCTTAGCGGCAACCCCGGGCGGTTTTGCCCAACCCGGGGTTACGTTCGACTCGTGCCGGCCGTAGTCCTCCTTCTGTTCTAGACGGGATTCCGCTCAGCGGCCTACCCTGGCCTCTTGCAGGCGTTTCATCGGTCATGTTTGGCCTTGCTCTGCACGGGTCAGCCGTTTCATCCCGCGTCCCACCGACCTCAAGGTCGCCCTATCATCGCGTTTGATGGGCCGGGTCCCGTTTCTGTTCTGGAGCCGACCATCTCTGGTCGCGCCTCCTGGCGCCGTGCATCCTGCTGCGAGGGAGGAACTTCCCCAGGAGATCCCCGTGGCCCGTCCACCGGCTCGCGTCGACCCTCTGTCAGCCTCGCGCCTGATAACCGTTTCCTGAGATTCCATAGCGCCGAACGCCCACCTTCCCGGGCTGTAGGCACCCGGGCGGTCAGAATCCAGGCCGACGCGGACCTATACGCGGCCAATGTGTTCATCGGGGAGGCTACAGGTCCCACAATCGAACGGGAATCGCGCTCAGGTGACAGCGAGAAGGCTCAATCCGCCGCCCGGAACGACTCGGGCTCGAAGAGTTGAGGGAAGTACTCCCTCTGCGCCCGAATGACCTTCCCTTCGGTCCGCGACCTCCTGTAATCCTCCAGAGGCTCCTCGTTCAGGGTCAGAAAGGTGGGGCCCCACTTATAGATACTCAGGTATCGTGACGCCTCTTCCACTTCTCCGAGGATGTACATGGTCGCCGCCACGGCTTCGAGCGAGCTCAGCACTCCAGCCCTTGAATAATTGGTCGGGTTCCCCGCCAGGAGAGTGGGGAGCCGCCTGTGCTTCCCTCCCAGCTTCCTGAAGAAGACTTCCTGGGCTTGGTTCCATGACGCGTCCACCACAAGTACGCTCTTGGCTACCCTGTCGGGAGGGGAGAGTACCCGGTGGGCGAAGGGGTTGAGGACAATGGTCTTGTCTGACGCGTGGAACTTCCTGCTCACTGCCTTGGCCAGATCCATGTTGACCATCTTCCGCGCTGTGCACTTGGTGGGGTCGTCCTGACCCATCTCAAGAGCGAAGACCCCGAGCACGTCCAGTTCAGGCCGGATTGGCCCCTCTTAAGGTGGTGTCGGCGAACGAGAGAGGCGCCCCTCCAGCGACGAGGTTGATACACGGCGATGTTCCCAGGCTCCCCCCTTCCTTGCGTCGCCGCCACGAGGCATTTGCAGTAGAACATCTAACAGAAGTTGGTCACGAGCACCAGTTGACCGACCCTCTGTCGCTCACCGCACCCGATATGATGGGGAACACGGTTGAAGAGGTGTCAGAGAAGTTAACGGCACCGTCCCCGTAGAGACAGTCTGAAACCTTTGGCTGTGGGCTGTTTATCTCCAGATACAGCTATGCTCCATGACTTGATGAGGGGCAATGGTTATTACGGCGCGCGGTGCAAGGGGATGCAGAGGAAGTGACCGAAAATCCCCCAGGCTTTCGTGTTAGTAAACGCCGACCTTGGGGCTGAGGAGGACCTCCTCAAGAAGCTGCGGGAAATCCCCAACGTCAAAGAGGTCTACGTCGTCTACGGGGTCTATGATATCGTCGCCCGGGTCGAGGCCGACACCATGGAGAAGGTTAAGGAGACCATCACCTGGAACATACGTCGTCTCGACAAGGTGAGGAGCACCCTCACCATGATTGTCGTCGACGCGTAGTGCGATAGTCCTATCTTCAAATAATCGCGAGATGTGGTCCGACAGGCATGCGGTTTCTGGTAGGTATCGACGACACTGATTCCCCGCGGGGTTACTGCACTACCTACCTTGCCTACCGCATCGCGGTCGATCTTCCACCTGCCGTTACTGTCCTGCCGTATCCAAGGCTGGTCAGGCTCAACCCCAACATCCCTTTCAAGACCAGAGGGAATGCCGCTGTCTGCTTCACAGTGGAAGCTCCCGACGCCGAAGTCGCCTTCGCCGCGCTGTCTGCGAAGGTGGAGGAGCTCTCAGACATCGAAGGCGGAGCGAATTCAGGGATGGTCTTCCTGGACGACCCTTCGAAGGCGAGGTTGTTCGAGCCGCTTTACTTCGACGCCCTTACGGGGGTCGTCAACCCCCGCAGAGTCAGGACGCTCCTGAAGGAGGTTGGAGCGAGGTCTTTCGAGCTCGGGAACGGGATGGGACTCGTCGGGGCTGCAGCGTGCTTCGGTTTCGACGAGCGCTTCGACCACACCTACGAATGCATCACTTACCGCAGGAGGGACCGCTGGGGGACGAGGCGCCTCATCGACGGCGCGTCGGTGAAGGAGATGGACATCGGGACATTTCCGCACACCTTCAACAGTTACGACCACCAGAAGAGGAAGGCCCTGGTGGCCCCCCATGGCCCAGACCCTGTCTTCGCCGGGGTGAGGGGGGATTCGCCGACAGGCGTGTTAAGGGCCCTCGAGGCGCTGGTCCGTGGGGAGCCGCTCGAGGGCCATATGGTGTACGTGTCCAACCAGCACACTGACGCGCACTTGGCGAAGCCCCTCAATTGGAAGACTTATTCATCGGGGTGGGCAGAAGGGGCAGTCGAGCGGGTGGAAGTCGGTCAGGGGGGCCACACATATGTCACGCTGGACGTGGAAGGGGAACGGCGTCTGGCGGCGGCCTACGAGCCCACGGGGGACCTCAGGCGGACCGTCAGGCTTCTGAAGCCGGGAGACAAGGTCCGTGCCTATGGCGGTGTCAGGAGGCCCACTTCACTGCACCCGAGAGTCCTCAATCTGGAGAAACTCGAAGTGACCTCAGCCGGGTGCGGGCTGCCGGAGGGGATCTACATATCCTCCCCAAGAGCGAACAGGCATCTTACGAAGCCCCTGATCAGGTATGGTCGCGAGGCGTATAGAAAATCAGAAGCAGTCGGGGGATGGCTTAAGGCTCCTATGCAGCCAGCGCCTGCCTGAAGTCCCCAATCAGGTCGTCCAAGTCCTCTATGCCCACGGAGACTCTGACCAGCGTGTCGGGGATACCAGTCTTCGCCCTTTCCTTGGCTGACATCTGAGTGTGGGTCATGTTGTAGGGCTGAGAGACCAGGGTCTCTACCCCGCCGAGGCTCGCGGCCAGTGTCGCGACCTTCACCGACTCGGTGAAGCGCATTGCGTCTCTCGTGGTCCCCTTGATCACGAAGCTCAGCATCCCGCCGAATCCCCTCATCTGCTTCTTCGCCAGCAGGTGCTGGGGGTGGTCCCGGAGGCCAGGGTAGTGCACAGCCTCGACCTTCCTGTGTTTCGACAGGAACTCGGCCAGCGCCATAGCGTTCGCGTTCTGCTGCCTCACCCTGACTGCCATGGTCTTCATCCCTCTGAGGATGAGCCAAGCAGGAATGGGGTCAAGGGTCCCGCCGAAGTCGCGCCTCATCATCTTGATTTTTTGTATGCTCCCCTTGCTGGCCACGGCGGCGCCCGCGATAAGGTCCGCATGGCCGTTCAGATACTTGGTGGCACTGTGCAGCACCACATCGGCCCCCAGGTCTATGGGGTTCTGGTTGATGGGAGACGCGAATGTGTTGTCCACCAGGAGGAGCGCCCCGCTGGAGTGCGCCAGTTTCGCCACATTCGCAATGTCGACCACTTTCAGCGTCGGGTTGGTCGGGCTTTCGATGTAGACGATACTAGTGCTCTTCTTCATCCCTCTTTCGAGGGCCCCATGGTCGGTGGTGTCCACAAGGTCGGTGTCGAACCCGAGCTCAGGGAGGATGTCGTGGAGGAGTCCGAAGGTGCCGCCGTAGAGGTCTCTTATCGCCAGGACGTGTGCCCCCTTCTTCAAGGAGGCGAAGATAGTGGTGGTGATGGCGGCCATCCCAGATGAGAAGGCAGCGCCGGCGCCGCCGCGCTCGAAAAGGGCCAGCTTCTTCTCCAGAGTCACCACCGTCGGATTGTCCCACCTAGAGTAAGTGTACCCCTTCTCTCCCGAGCCAGCGACCGCCACGGGGACGTCTTCGGCTT
>JAFLZE010000006.1 GCA_029785685.1 Nitrososphaerota archaeon
GACAGCCGATGCGTTGACCGCGATGTCCCTGTAGGAGGCCTCCCTCATTTGGTACTGTTCGGCAATCTCATTCGCAGCCTCCGCCTGGGATGACACGGTGGCAGCGAGGGCATCGACTGATTCGGACATCTCCTCCACTTTCGGTTTCAGCGCCGAGACCTCAGACAGGCCGTTCTGGACCCCGAGTATCGCACCCTCCAGCGGCCTCAGGCGGTCCGCCAGCTGCTGGTCGATATAGTCGGCCACCTTCACCTTGTTGGCTTCTTCTCGCTTCGAGGTGTCGCGGGCAGCACCAAAGGAATCTGACGCCACGATGATGAGGATGATGGTAGAGGCGGGCTGTATGATGAACAGGGCCGACCCTTGAAGTAGCCCCCACGGGACTGAACTGGAGACCTCCGAGACGATCGCGGTCGAAGCCATGGAGTACAGCACGACCATGGCGGATACCGTGGCCACCCTCCTTCGGGTCTCGTGGGCGGTTCCCTCCTCCAAGCGAGCCCCGATGTCCTTCGCGATGTACCCGAGTAGGGGGATAATGGTGACAAGAAACAGCAATAGGTCGTTCATGGTCGGTCCTCCAGGTCCTCCCTGAGAACGGCGAGCCAGGTCCCCACCTTCCCCACGATCTCCGTAGCCGGGATGACGTCGGGCTCCACCAGCATCACCTTCCCAATGAGCGAGTGCGATCCGAACTTGCTGGCGACCGACCGCTTCAGCGCCCTGATGTCCACTTCGCGTCTATAGGACGAGACGCTTGTCTGGCCAGCGACCACGCCTTCCTTCTGCGCCGATTCCCCTGGAGCGGACGCGGACATCAGGAGCCTGCGGCCTACGGGCGTATTTGGTAATGCGTCCGTATGATTTGAGCGTGGGCCGTGTTCAAACTATCCGTATCCACCAACGACCGTGGTGTTCGACCAGTGCGGCGGGCGAAAGGGCCTATTGCGCATCCGCCGGGTCAGGTTCATCCAAGTGTTGGGCATCGACTACCCGTCGGGGTGAACTGGTTCCTACCAGAGGCGAATTCCCGGCAAGCGCCGAGCCGCCTGGTCGCGGATTCGATCGCGGCGTCTCTACGGAGATGCTTTGGAATAAATTCCAAAGTCTCAAGTTGGAGCCCTAGGCCTAGGCAGGCAGGTGACTGGAGAATGAAGGTCAAGTACGAAACCGCTGGTCCGTTGTCGTCCGTCTTCACCAGCCCCGAAGCGCGGATTCTGGACCAGGCTTTCCTGGTCGGCAACATGAAGCAGACGATTCCTATGCTCGAGGAGTCGACCGGCCTGAGCTTCAAGACCGTCCAGAAGGTCCTCCAGAGACTCTCTGGAAAGGGCTTCGTGGCTCCCGCAGGGAAGATCGGGAACGCCAAGGCCTACCAGTTCAGGGTCGAAAACGACCTACACGAGCTGATCGAGTGGGCGACGAAGTACCAGTTCACTAGGACTGACTAGGCTCTAGCTTCTCTATCTGAAATCGGGTTGATTCTACCTTTGATTGTGGATCTGGCAAAGCTTCCCTCATTACCCTATCAGTTGTTTCACTTTCTCCATTATATCTTGTGCGAAAACCGTGCTCCCACAGTGTTCACAGGCCGCTTGGTTCCCTTCCTTCGGTAACGACATCGGTGCTCCACACTGAGGACACTTGACCACTTGCAGAGAGAGTCCTCCTCTACTCATGTAGTCTCTTAGGAACCCGAAGTCCAAGGTTATCTGGATTCGGTCACGTCTCTTCTTAGCCTCAATGGCCTGCTGACGTTGGACTAGTTGGTCCTGGATTAACGTTCTGAATTTCGTGAATTCTATCTCGTTACGTACGCCCGTCACATGGAAGATGTGCTCACCGGTCGAATCGCTGATTGAGACATACTTCATCATCAGACCGCCCATTGAAAGGCCGCTGAGGTCGTCTATTGAGAAGCTCAGGTCAATGTGATAAGACTTGGCGAATAAGCCTCGTTCCTTGATGAAGACTAGCCGTTGAGTAGTCAAAGCTAGGTACCCCCTAATCCTCCGCTTCACCATCCGGCGCTGACCATTCACAACTGTCATCTTGCCAACTTCGTGGTCTGCATACCAGTATTTTGTGACCGACTCACCGTTCTGAAGCAACAATGCCCCAGCCCACGGAGCCTGAAACGTCGCCGAGGGCCCATTCAGGAGTTGGGGCGATTGCTGCGCTTTTGCAACTCCTGAAAGAGGCTTCGCAATGGTTTCAACAGGGCGCCCGCATTTTGTGCAGAAAGCTACTCCTTCGCCGATTTCGTTGCCGCAATTCGTGCAGAACTTCAAGGATTGCGAGACTCTGATAGCATGAGCGTGGATTGTGTATAAGTCTTAGTGGTGCATCCTAGAACATGCCTGATTCCTGAAATGTAGGTCGACTCCCAAAGACTGAATTTGAATGTTTGAGGGAGTATGGAAAAATGCTGATTCAATATGCTTGCAAAGGACATTCTGCCCTTCCCGAAGCGATGGTTTGCTACAATGCTATGAGCTTGGAATCTTCTTATAATGCAAGTTCAATAGAAGGCCGCATGACATCTTCCAACGAGCCGAAACAATGTGGAAGATGCCAAGGCAAGGGTGTCATAATCACGAATACTGTTTGGGGTACAAAGGCAACCTGTCCCGTTTGCAAAGGAACGGGCTGGGTACGCGTTTAGCCCTGATTCGTAAGCAATCATCAGGAAATACAGCGCTGTTGAAAGCTCGAGTAACAAAATCAGGACGTGCTGGCCCTTCTTGTGTGTGAATGACTCCTCATGATTCTGGTCGCGTAAGCTGTTGGGAGAGTTCGCTGTCTTATTGATTAGTACTATGGCTCGGTTCTTGGAGACGATTTCAGATTGAAACGAAGCTATTGCCCGAAGTGCGGTCGACGGGTCGACAAATCTCGAATCTATAGACAGGTGCGGTACCGTTGTGTTGGATGCGGAATCACACTGAGATTCTGTGTCTGCAAACCTCCATCGTGGGAGAAAACCTTCACGTTCGGCAGGATTGTTGCCGCAGTAAGACCCTATCGAAGCCTCCAAGACGAGCTCTGGTTTGAAAGCAGGGTGGACCGTGGAGAAGTCAGTTCCTCAAAGTCGCTTCGTTCCTTCGAGGTCGCCAAGAGATGGGCGACTCGAGCGGTTCAGGAATTAGAAAGGTAACCTCGTAGAGGCAAGTTCTGCTCCTGAGACCGGTCCAGCGATTTTGGTGGGTCAACGCATCGGCTGTCATTCGTTCAAGAACTTCTGTAGCCAAGGTTAGTTCGGAAGCTTCAGCACGACCTTTCCGGTAGGCAACGTCGCCACGTACTCCCACCCTTCCGTCAGATAGGCCTCGACCTCGCTGACTGGTATGGCCCTCTGGTGGTTCCCGTTGTTCGCCGTCGCCCCAAGCAGCCTTTCCCGAACCATCTTCTGAATCTCGGCGTCCTCCATGTTCGCCAGGTCGAGCTTGTCGACTTCCTCCTTGCTGTACCCGCCTACCTTCTGCAGGATCCCCCGCTTGAACTCAGCATTCCTGTCTCCTCTCTCTCCCGACGCGCCGAGGATTGTCAGGTTGGGGATTGCCTTCACATATTCGCTGACCATCTCATCCTGAGTGGGCTTCATGTAGCTCCCAGACACGCCGATTGTGTGCCCCATCAGCATCTCCGTTATGATAGGCTTGACCCCGGACATCTCCATCCTTGTCTTGAAGAACTTCCGGTAAGAATGACATTGTTTCCACTCGTAGCTCCGGTAGTTCTTGGTGTCAGTGAGCTTCTCCCTCATCTTCATCTGGTTCAGGAGCTCCCCCATCTGGTTCTTCAGGGTCCTGACGCCGACCGGCTTCACCTTGCTCTGATCGAACCTCCTCTTGTTCACCTCTCTGACGAAGACCGGGGACGAAGGGGTGATGACTTCCCCCACCTTCTCGCGGAGCTCCCGGTACTTCAGTAGGTATTCGTAGCACTCCGGTGAAGCGAAGGTGTCATACTCCTCAAGTTCGCCCCTGTAGATCGTGACCCTGGCGAGCTTCCACCCTTCGAACTCCACCTCCTGTAGGTCCCTCCAGCGGAGATACTCTAGTGAGCCAATCCTTGCGCCGGATGAAGTCAGGAAGAGTACGAGGCACTTTGTCCTGAGGTCTGCGACCGTCACCACCTTGCGGATCTCGTCGAGCGTCGGCGCCCTGTCCTGGCCCGACTTCCTCACCTTCGGGATGAACTGGTTGACGTAGTCCCAGTCGACCCCCTTCACCCTGTTGATCTCGAGAAACCTCCGAAGGGAGTCCCGCCAGAATGCCGTGGTGGAGGACGCCGAGGTCCCGCTCACTTCGGCGATGAACTTGACGAAATCCTCCTCAAACGCCTTCGGGTCTCGGCTCACGGTTTGGATGAACTGGTCAGGGGACGTGCCCACCCGCCTGAGATACGCCCGAATCCTGAGGATGTAGTTCTCCTTGGTCTGATGCGCGAGCTTCCCTGACGCCCTGAGGGTCGCGACAGACGACTCTTCTGACTGATTCACGCTCTGTAAGTTGAACCGGATATTTAACGCCCAATGTTTCGACCAACACAGGCGTGCCGCAAGAGTTCCTTGCTGCAAAAGTCGCCGTCTGAAGAGGAACCTTTTCTCCTCCCACAGATATCCTCTGAATGGCAGGAGAACTTGGTCGAGAGCGGTCAATCGATAATGATCATCAGCGACCTCCACTACGAGCAGACTTACCACCACGGCGTATGGGAAGGGGAGGCACACGACTGGTTGCTCGGGATGGTCAGAAGCGCGAAGTCGGCATCCCTCATCGCACTGGGCGACCTCGGGCATGCGTGGAGGGCTGTCGACTGGAAGTGCCTGACCGACCTGGTCCCAGTTCATGCCATCTACGGGAACCACGACAACATGGAGGTGCTCCATTCGGCGAGAAACAATGACGGAACCAGAGTCTTGGCAGAAGACGGCGAAGTCAGGGTAATCGGAGGCCTGAAGGTGGGCTTCATCAACGGCATAATGGCGAAGAAGGGAAAGACGAAGGTCAAGGACGGCGTTCCCAGGCAGTCTGCCGAAGTCTTCCTTTCCGCCGTTGCGAAGCTGGTCGGCGTCGATGTCTTGGCCACCCATGCGAGCCCCTACCTTCCCGAATACGGTAGCCGCTACCACGCCTCCGACGAGTTCGAAGTTCTAGACCAGGTCCTGACACAGGTAAACCCGCCGCTTTCGGTGAGCGGGCACCTCAGCGGGCCGTACACCCTGTCAAAGCTGCGGGACACGACCATTCTCAGAATCGACAGCAGTCCCGCTGAACGCCACTATGCTTTGATGGACTTCGGGACGAGACAAATCAGGATTATGCACGATCATGACCAGGTTGAAATCGGCAGTTTCGCGGAATTTTCCTGACCTGCGTCTCCATGGGATTCGTCACGTTGGTGTTCCTTATGACAGATGAGTCCTTATATAGTCTCCGCGCTCCAACTGGACAAATGCTCTACAACCAAGTCAGGTACGCAGAAGCGGTGCGAGTGTTCTACAAGCTTCGGGGCCGGACCAGTAACAGGGTCTCAACGGGGCTCGTTCAAGAGCTGGGATACGCGAAGTACAGCACCCAGTTCTACGCGGTAAAGAAGCTGCTAATGGAAGAAGGGATTCTGGACTCGAACGGAAAGTTCGTAGAGAACGCACCCAACGTCTGGCTGGCCGAGTTGCCGCAGGTGGTCGGCAAGAAGGAAAGAGAGATACTCTGTGACGAAGTACCATTCAAGATATTCCTGGCTTCCGTGCTTGGGTCGAGGCGTCTCGGAGACCTGTCAAGAGCGCTTGCTCTGAGCAGAAGCAGCGCCTATCACGCAGCTTCTAGACTCCTCAAGACAGGTCTGCTTCAAAGGAACGGTATGGAAATATCGTCTTCGGGAAGCGCGAAGACGTGGTTGTCTGGATATCTAGACGCCTGCAAGACACACGTCAACGTTACCGGTGACATCTCGGTTCTCTTCCGGGCGGTACCGGCATACATTGACGGGCCGAGGGCCTACTTTGCCCTTCACCACGAGGTCGGACGGCCAATCGGCAGGGCAGACATGGTCATTGCGACGTGGGCCCCCTACCTTGGCTTCTGGGAATCTATCGTTAACGGGGTAAGGTATTTTCTCGAATATCAGAAGAACGTCGAGGTCTTGGTCGCCAATCCTTCGGCCAGGGTCGTCTGGGCCGACAGGCTCCCGTTCAACGCGAAAGCGAGGCTGCCGAGGTAGCTGCCATGGGGATCTTCTTCAACATAGCCGACGACGCCGTCATCGGCACCGACCCCAGGGACCTGGTGAAGGACGAGTACAAGGAGTACTTCGCGGACGGAGAGTCTGTTCAGAAGATCTACTCGGAGATATGCGCCCTAGACATGATATATAGCGTCGCCCGGATGAAGAATGGCTACTACGACAGGAGGCTGGTCCTCAAGGGAGGCATGTCGGTCAGGAATCATGTGCCCCTGCTGGATCACAGGTTCTCCTTTGACGCCGACTACGACCCCAATTCCGTGGCTGGCTACAGCTTCGGGGACGTCGACGAAATCAGGACGGACCTGACGAGATATGCCGGTCTGAGAAGGTGCGACGTCCGGGTTGACCTGGCGAAGAACGATGACCGACTCCTCTTCCTAGAACTGACCTACAGGGACGTCCTCCGTCGCGTCGGCTACACGATTGAAGAGAGGCCGAAGATTGAGCTGTGCAAGAGATGCAGGATATTCCAGGCACCTGAAGAGAACGAGATGGCCACGATCATGAACCTGAGGTTGCTTGGGCTGGAACCGCTCACCATCAAACATGTTGGCCTGGAAGAGCAGCTGGCATCGAAGCTCTTCATAATAGGCGATTTGAGACGCGGGAAGAGGAACCACTTCGACGCCTACGACGCCCTTCGGATAACTGAAAGCAACCGCGGCCTTGACTGGAAGCTGGTCAGAAACCTGTTTGCCCAGCGGGCCGAGAAACATACTGTAAAGGGCCACGTCCTGAAGACCAAGGAACACATCCGTGAGTGCCGGCGGCAACTCGACACCATGAAGTTGAACGCCAACAAGAAGAGCGGGCTCGCTCGCCTTGTCTTCAAGAGAGATTTCGACTACGACGCCATGATCGAAAGGGTGAAGGCGCTTTACGACAACGTATGACCCTCTACTTCACTCTCCTGAACCCTCCACGCCCGGACTATCATAGACTCCGGGTCTATCTTTGTTAAAAGCCCCAGTCCTCGATTTATGAGCATGGGTCTGCTCAGGGATCTCTCGAGGCACCTCTCCAGCAACCAAGGGAAGCAGTACGGCACCCCTTCCAAAACGATGCATGGTGAGGACGTCAGGAGCAGGTCCGAGCAGAGGATTGCTGATTACTTCGCCCAAAACGGAATCCGCTACTTCTACGAGTGGGGCGCCCAAACCGACGCGTTGATCTTTAAGCGGACATTTGCCCACCCGGACTTCTACCTTCCAGATTACAACATCTATGTGGAGTTCTGGGGGCTGGCGAAGGTCAGCAAGAAATACAGGCGAACAATGAGGTTCAAGATGAGAGAGTATCGCAAGAACAAGATTAGGTACATCAGCCTTTACCCTGATAACCTCGATAACTTGGACTGGACTTTCAGGACCAGGTTCCGGGAACTCGTCGGGTCCGACTTGCCGGCGAAACCGCATCCTGTTCCCGGGAAAGCTCGGTATTGCGCCAGGTGTGGGACACCGGTCGCACCACCTGGTAACTTCTGCAGCAGATGCGGCAACACCATCGATACGTTTCCGCGCCCAAGTTCCCCCTAGGAGCCGCTTTTCGCCGGTCCACCATGGCCCAACTCAGGATAAGGTATTCCCGGCGGGAGCACAATGAACCTTATGCTGGTTTTCGCATCTGTGAGGGGAGTCTTAACAATGTCCCTTCGATAGCAGGTGTCCCAACTCTTACAGGGCCATAACTATCCGCCGACATCGACGAGCACTACGCTTCGCTCAATGACCTTCTGTGTTTCTTCCAGGAACCCCAGAAGCTCGTCGAGCTAACCAAGTCTACCGGGCACCGATTCCGTAGAGGCGTAGCGTCTGCCTGAGGTGAACCTCATCCACAGTGGACAGACGCCGTCACTGCGGCATTGTTCTTCGACTGTTTCGCGGCGTACTCCGCGACGTCGAGCATCTCCTCTGCCTTCTGCAGGTAGTTCATGTATAGGCTCCTATTGACGGGCTTGGACATCTCCTATCTTCCTCAGGTCTTTGCCCCGGACCATCCTGTAGGACTCGAGGATTGACCTGCCCAAATCCTTGTTCTTCTTTCTGGCGAACGTGGCTTCGTCCATGATCAAGGGTGACAGCCCGAATCCGAACTTCGAAGCAGTTTCGGCGGAGGCGTCTGCAACGCGCTCGCTGGCGAGCTCTCTGTCACCCGCTACGATGAATATGTCGATGTCGCTCTGCTTCCCCTCGAGTCCCTTCGCGGCGCTCCCGAAGACGGCCACCGATCTGATCGACTTATCCTCAAAGAACGGCCTGATCGTGGACAAGATCGCACCGAGGGTGTCTTCCTCGGCTTTTATCGCTGGCCAGACTATCGAGTTCAGCACGTAGCTCTCTTCGTTCAGGATGACCTGCTGGGCCCTCCCAACAGGTTGGAGCCTCACGACCCCTCTCTTTTCCAGGGTCCTGGCCACAAGGGCGACTTCGGGGTGCGACAGGCCAGCCGTCCTCGCCAAGTCCCTTATGGTGAACACCTTCCCCCTGTAGCGGACCAAAGTCTTGAGCACTTTGATGCTGGCCTTGCTCCCCAGGACCTCGGTCAGGTAGTCGTGGAGGGACACAATTTCGCAGGTCAGGGGTACTGGTAGAAAAACATTCCATATGGTAGGTAATACTGCCATAACGGGCGATTTGAGCACGCATAGGCGTGCCGCGGGTCCTCTTTCGCTAGTGCCGACGGCCAAGTCATGGCCTACGTAACGTACTTCCGTCTTCCCTGAGACGAACATTCCCCATCTGCGGGTCGTACTCCCTCTGGAACTCGTCAGGGTTGCTCACGGTCCGCATCGCCGCAAAGGCTGAGATTCGGGCATTGGGAAACGCATCCGCGAGCCGATTCGCAGCACCAAGCAGCGTCGCGCCACGAGTGATTATGTCGTCAATCAGCAGAACGCTTTCGGGTTCTGACAGACGACCTTGGACTTCCAACGTTTCGTAGTGTCTTCGTGCGGTTGGCCTCAGTCTCGCTGGACTTTGCGCTGCCTTGGGAACAGCCTGGGTGCGAACCAGGCACGAGACTACTTGGCCTAGTCCCTGATCGGCAAGGGCCGCCGCAAGCCTCTGTGGGACCCAAAGGGTTCCAGCTCTCATCAACGAACTGCTCGGAACGGGGACGAGGACCGGGGTGGGCTGGAAAAGGGTGGCAAAAGGCATGGAGTTGATGTTCTGTCGCACCTGTTGCGCCACCCAATGCGACATCAGGACAGGGGGCGGTTGCAGGAAGCTATCGGTCTTGAGGAGGGTCATCACTCCTTGAGAGTGGAGGTCCTTTGGCGTTCCACCGTTCGGGGAGTACGAGAGGAGGGAACCGTACTGGAGCTCAGACAGGCGTAGGCTCATTTCTCATTGAGCCACACTGACAATCCTCTCGCGAGGCGGTAGGAACCCTAGGATATCCTTGGGATCTTCGAGCGCGACAGCTCCATACTCCATCATCTTCTTCGGCCAACTCAGAGACCGCTTCTCCAGGACCAATTTCCAGATGTAGAGAGGCCGCCCGAGCCTCAGAGCCTCCCACCCTTGCGCCAGAGAACCGCTCGTCTCCCCTGCCTCGACGATGATCGAAGCGTTGCAGACGAGAGCCATCGTCCTATCCCTAATAACGAAGTCCCTAGGCTGGGTCGGATGTCCGTTCAGGAATTGGGAGACCGCGCAATACTCCCGCATGATTTTGTCCTGAAGTTCGAAGTTCTTCGCCGGGTAGACGCGATTCAACGGGGTCCCAAGGACCGCGACGGTGTATCCATTCTCCTCAATGGTCGCTCTGTGGGCTGCCGTGTCAATCCCCTCGGCAAGCCCACTGACCACCACAACCTGGTTTCGTGCAAGGATCCGCGCTATCTGGGTTGCAGCCTCCAGCCCGGCGCCAGAGGCCTTTCGGGACCCCACGACCGCAACACGGGGCCTGGGCAACGGGGTTTGCACGACCCCAGCCACATAGAGCCGCGGGGGCGCGTATCGCGCCTCGACATCGTTTAGCGGGCCTAGAAGCTCTTCGGGAGTAAGAGTGGAGATGCTCTTTCCTTTGATAATCTCCATCGGTTGCAAGGTTGTGACTTTGCCATTAATAGGTTTGAAGCATGAGAGGAGTGTGAAAGTGCTCCGTAGGCGCTCAAGAGCCGGCGCAAGCTTACCGCCAAACTACCTGCCTCTGATGCCGTATAGGCGCAGGGCCTTCCTGACATGCGGCTCATCCATCTTGGCAGGGATGACTCCACCGCCACTCATGGCTGCCACGGCGCGCTCGCTCTCCCTGGACGGTGCTACTTTGATCAGGGCAACCAGGGCCCCGAGAAGCTTTTCGGCGAAACCGTACTTCTGGGAGAGAAAGACAAGGAGGGAGTAGTCTACCTTGTTCTTCGCAAGGAGCACGGGGACAGCTGCAATCCGTCTCTTGTCCTCGCCCAGGAGTACTGAAGAGATGATATATTCTACTGAAAAATCCTGCCCCCCGTCTGCTTCTGACCCGAACTCCTTGTACCCCAACTTCGCAAAGTTATGGACCAGATCCTTCTCGCTTATCTTGGAAGGGTTGGTCCTGTCGAGGTCGAACCTGATACGAACTCCTTGAACCACTGCGTTCCGGATCAGCCTCCAGAACTCTTGAGGCATGTGGAGAACCACCATGTCCGGGATCATCTCCTTGAACGGGTTCCTCTCAGGGGATCTCAGCCGCTCGATCAGCTCGCTGCCGGCCACTACGAGTGGTTCCACCCTCACATTGAGCCGTGTCCCTATCTCATGGGTGACTTTCTGCGCCTTCGATTCCTGGGCCGTTTCCTTCTCTTCCATGAGGACCAGCGGCTCCGCCCTATTCAGCTTCGCGTTGCGCTCAGGGTCGAGGAGGAGGATCGACCCGACGGAGGCCAAGTCCCCGAGCTCCCTTTCCAGACTCTCGAACAGTCCCCAGGTATCGGGCCACTTCCGCAGGAACTCCCGCTTCTTCTGGAGTTCCATCTCGGTCAGGGTGTCAAGGAGGAGATAGTTCGCGAAGTTGAGGGCGGGGATGGACGCCTTCCCTTGCTTCTCCATCGTAACGATGCCTTCTTTCTCGAGCGATGCTAGTGCGCGGTAGATGTTAGGGTAATAGGCGGGACCAGACTCTTCCATCTCTGAAGTTAGCTGGCGGATAGAGACTGGATTACTCACCCTCCTCGACATGGCGTCCAGGATTCTGAACTCGGTGCCGTTCAATTCCTTCGAGAGGTCACCCTCGGGGTCCTATATTAAGATAGCAAAGATGCTATAATATAATAGCAAAATGACTATAACAAGGGCGATTTGAACACGCTTAGGCGTGCCGCGGGTCGGATTTGAGCCGACGACACTCCGGTCTTCAGCCGGATGCTGATGAGCTATGAGGTCTCCCTAGCCTTCAAGCAGGAATCAGGCTGAGCTACCGCGGCACGACACATGCGCCGCCAGCGGAGAGACTTAAGACTTTGCGCCGTAACCTAGGTTTCATCGTTCTTGGATTAAACCGTGCCACAGGCTAACCGATTCTTGTCCCATTCGTTGAAGATCACCAGGGGCGACCACAGACATATGACGCGGCATTCAGGTCAGGTCGCAACCCTCACCACCCTCGGTTCCATTATCTGCTCTTGCGGCGCCGAGAACTCGCACAGGGCTTCTTTTCAGAAAACTGGATCCAGCTAGTGCAGCCGCGGGTTCCCGTCAGAAGTCGGGATCCTTCTGGGTATGCTCTAGCTACGGGGCTCAGGAAGAGCTTCAATTGTCGGTGCCGCGGCAATAAAAATCCAGCAAGCGCCACATAAGCTTCTATGATTTCCCCCCGAAACCAAAAGGGGGTTGAAGCTTCCGAAGAAGGTCATCCTCCTTGACGTGACGCTCCACGACGGTGAGCAGCAAACGAGGATGATCTTCAGGCGGGAGGACAAGCTGAAGATTGCCCGGGCCCCGGACTAGGCCGGAGTAAAGACGATCGAAGCTGGCCCCCTCTGTATCCCCATCTGACAAGTAGGCCGTGAAGGGGATCGCCCATCTGAAGCTCGACGCCAAAGTCTACGCCTTTGCCCGCAGCATGAAGACGGACATCGACAGCGCCCTCGACGTCGACGTAGACGGGGTCGTCATGGAGATGCCGTCGAGCGACCACTTGGTGAAGTACGGGTACAGCTGGAAGGCGGAGAAGGGCGTCGACCTCTCCGTCGAGGTGACGAATTACGCCCATGACCTGGGGGTCTCGCAGGGTGATAAAGCCCAGGGCTGTTGCGATGAGGAACCAATCCACGATTTCCAAGCTACCGCCCGCCGCGGCCATAATCGGGGTTGCCGTCCTCGGGCGGCACTCCCTCGGCGGGACGATGGGGGACAGGATGCTCGCCCCAGCCCCAGGGGGTCTTTCCTGCCTCCACCTCGCGCTCCCTGCTGGCATGGGCGGGAACCCAGCTGGCGCTCCCGGTCTCAATAACACAGCGCTTGATTGGAGACATGCTGGGGGCCGCATTCACCAGGAACGTGACAATAGTGAACACGGAGCTCGTCGCAGAAACTATCTCACTCTGTGTTGTAGCATCATTGGTCGCCCTGGCGGCCGCCTTCCTCCCCACGCTGGCGCCGTAGCCATTCAAAGGCCAACCCATAAATGAGGTGAAACGAGGTGGCCTGCTCAATAGCTGTCATGTTCTGCGCAAAGTGCGGGAAAGAGCTGCCTGATGGAGCTACCTTCTGCCCATCATGCGGGGCCGCGGTCCAGACTGGGACGGGAGATGCCCACACGAGCGGAATCGACGCTCTGACCAGAGATCATAACGCGCAGGAGTACTGGGTGGAACGGCTGATTGCGCTGATCATCGACTACGTCATCGTCTATGTGGTTCTCGGCATCGCCACTGCGATCGTCGCCATCCCGGCCCTCCTCACCGGCGGTGCCGCATTCTTCGGGGTCGTGTTCGGGGGCTTTGCCCTCCTCTGGGGGGTCATCTTCGTCTTCTATAACGCCGTTATGGAAGTGTCCTCCGGCGCAAGCATCGGGAAGAAGCTCTTCAAGTTGAAAGTAGCCTCCAGGCGCGGCTCGAACCCCACCTTTGCGGAGGCTTTTGTCAGGAACCTGAGCAAGATTTACTGGCTCCTCCTGCTCCTCGATGTGATAGTGGGCTTGGCCATCTCGCACGGGTACCAGCAGAAGTACAGCGACCACTACATGGGTACTAAAGTGGTCCACGCGTAGGCGCTTCGCATCCCCCGTTGCTTGGAGAACTATTTTATCGAGCCATTCCGGCACTCCAGAACCTGAATTGAGCGACTATGGCACCAAAGCCGTGGTGGTCACCTTCCCGGACGAGTTCGCCAGGCGTGAGATAGTCGAGCTTGCGAAGGCAGGAGGGTATGACGTCAAACAGGTGGTGACATACAGAGACCTAGGCCGTTCCAAGTACGGAGTTGGCTCAGGCAAAGCTCAGGAGCTTGAGGGGCTGGTCGCAGACACCGAGTCAGACACGATAATCATTGACGAGAGCACGACGTCCTCCCAGGCGAACAACCTCTCGCGTCTCACCCACGCCCGCGTGGTCGACAGGGAGAGACTCATCCTTAACATCTTCGCCAAACGCGCCGCCACGACCGAGGCCAAACTCCAGGTACAGCTCGCCGAGCTGCGCTACGAGCTTCCCAGGGCGAGGGACGCGGTCCGACACTCGGTCAGGGGAGAGCAGGCGGGGTTCTCCGGCATGGGGGAGTATGCGGTCGATGTGAAGTTCCGGGCGCTCAAGAGACAGATGACTTTCATCAAGAGCAAGCTCGACAAAACGAAGACAGTCAGGGCGCTCCACACGTCGGAGAGGCGGAAGCTGGGGGTGCCGTTCGTGTCGCTCGCGGGTTATACCAGCAGCGGGAAGACCACCCTCTTCAACAGGCTCACGACCGAGTCGAAGGACATGTCCCCCGACCTCTTCACCACCCTTTCGACCACCACGCGCATGATCACCTTCCATAACTCCAAACGGAAGGTCCTCCTCTCCGACACCGTAGGCTTCATCTCGCGCCTGCCCACTTACCTCGTGGAGTCGTTCAGGTCGACCCTCGACGAGCTTCGTTATGCTGACCTTATCCTGCTGATGATTGACGTCAGCGAGCCGGCCGAGAGCATCGGGATCAAACTGGGGAGCTGCAGGGAGACGCTGAACGAGCTGGAAGTCGAACCCTCGAAACTCCTCGTAGTCCTGAACAAGGTTGACCTCTTGGACGCCAGGGCGAGGTCCAAGATCGAACTCGACCCGCTCTTCAAGGAGTATAACACCGTCAAAGTGTCGGCGGTCCGAGGGGATGGGATGCACCAGCTACGGACCAGGATCCTCGAAAGGACTGACCCAAGGAGGCTCGCCCGGGAGCCTGGGCTCACTGCCCCAGGGTGACCGTCCGAATCTCGCGCACATCTTTCCGATAGGCTCGTCCCTTCTTATCAGGTCCCAGCTCTTCCCCACACCCTTTGACCCGAGGCCAGTGAGGGAATTCGCGCGGCTGAGACTGATAGGAAGTCAGGCCTGCGACGGTTCAGCCGGCCAGATCAGGCGCCGAAGAGTTCAAATCGCCCCATGACGGTTCGGCCTCAGTTATTTTGAACTCCAGTCTTGTGTTTCGAGTCACCGGTGCCGCCCTCGGTATCCAGGTGGCGCTTGGAGGGCTTGTCTCATTCGGTTTCCTCGACGCCTCAGCGCACATAATCTGGGGGATAGTGGTAGGAATTCTCGCCATCGCGTCCCTCGTATATGTCGCCAGGATGTCACCGCGCCCCAAGAGGCTCTTCGGCCTCACTATAGGGATGGGAGTCGACATTCTCATCCAGGCTTTGATAGGATTCGCCGCCTTGGCTACGACTAGTGTCCCCACTCTAAGCAACGCCATCGCCTGGTTCCATCTCCTCAACGCCTTTGCGATCTTCGCCATGTTCATGGCGTTGAGCCTTGCCAAGCCAGGAGAGGTGCCGACTACTGTGGCCCCTTCGGCGAGACGCCCCTGATGCAGCCGTCCAATCCAGTAAGACACTGTCGCTGCCTTCGAACGTTACTCCGAGGGCGTCCGTGCGGCAATCATGCGATATCCAGTCCGACATGACGATGTTCTATCCAGGCTCCAGTTCCTGTTAAAGGTGGGGCGAAGTATCAATGCCCGACTCTCAATTTTGAGTCGAGCATGTGGTCAGGGATCTGTGCATGACTCCAACAGGCCGGGTGGCCCGGGGTTTCCATTGAAGCATGCCATGCGTCATCGGTTCTGTTGGACAACTCAACTTCAAATCGGATTGTTTATACACGTCCCCTCCTAACCGATTAGGCATGGATGGAGAGGATTCTACAGGGGATAATTTCCACAACGAAGAAACCGGGTCCAATCCATTGGACACAAAAATGAACAGGAGAAAATTTCTGAAGGCGAGTGCGATTTCCGCCGGGGTAGTCGGCTTAGGTGGAATCGCTTTGAGCGCGGGCAACAATAGCACCGTACTTGAGCCTCCGACTCAGACCGTGCCTAGTACGTCCAATGCGGATCCCTTCGCACTTCAGTCCATCACACTGAATATAAACGGACAGAGCTATCAAGTGGGGGTAGAGCCGAGAGACATGTTGAACAACGTGATTCGCGATTATCTCGGCCTGATAGGCACTAAGAGACCGTGCAACAGAGGAGAGTGCGGAGGTTGCACCGTGTTGATTGATGACGTCCCCCATATGTCGTGTACATACCCTGCTTATCGTGCGGTTGGGCACGCGATTCTCACGGTCGAAGGATATAACGTCGATCCGGTGCTTAACGCGGTACAGCAGGCTTGGGTGCAAGCCGACAGCGGGCAGTGCAGCGGCTGCCAGGAGGGTCAGGTCATGGCTGCTACCGCTCTTTTGAAGAGCAACCCGAATCCTAGCCTCGACGAGATAAAATTCGCTATGAGCGGAAACATCTGCAGGTGCGGCAACTATGCAGGCATCATCGCCGGCATTCAACTGGCCGCACAGAACCTTCAGGGAGGTAGCGCGTAATGAGCAGTAGCAGCAGCAGCCAGAGCAGCGGCGAAAACAATCTGAGTACCAATGCAAAGTTCGCCTTGGTAGGCAACCCAGCCGTAACGAGACGGGACCTATACGCCAAGATTACCGGCCAGCGGAAGTATACCCAGGACATCGTTCCCAGCGACATCGGGGCAAGTAGCATGTGGTACGCAGGCTTCCTCGTTGCGCCTCACCCTCACGCGATAGTGACAAGCATCGATACAAGTGAAGCCCAGAACGCAGGGTACGTGACTCTAGTCGAGTCAGATCTGCCAGTTGGCAGCCTGTTTTCTGGAGGAAGAGCCTATCCTCCTTTGGTCAGCGGCGAAGTGTTGTACGCTGGCCAGCCAGTGGCTGCCGTCGCTGCGCCTAGCGCCAACGAGGTAGTCGACGCACTGAGCAAAATCAAGGTCGAATACGAACTGCTCCCTTATGTCTTCGACGCCCAGGAAGCGCTTCAGGCCGATGCGCCTCAGCTCTGGCCGGGTGGAAACGTCCCTGGCGGCGGAATCTCTGAAAATCGCCAGGCCATATCCGCGGAGGTCAACGTAAGCTTAGGAGACGTTGCGACCGCACTGCAGAACTCAGACGTCGTCTACGAAGATACCTTTGTCACCACAGTACAGCAACACTTTGAAATCCTCCCGAGAGGGGCGATTGCATACTGGTCAGGTGGCCAACTCACCGTACACGCCACGACACAGTGGGCTTGGCTTGTCCAGATCATCTTGGCGAACTACTTCGCGATACCTCTCTCAGATGTAATCGTCACCACTTCGTTAGGCGGTTACGAGGATGGAGGGGCCCTCGGCAATGGCCTGGGGAACAAGACCAGCGGGGAGGAGTACGTCCTGGCTGCTGTCCTTGCCAAGAAGGTAGGCGCTCCAGTGAAGTTCATCCACACCAGGATGACGCATGCTCTCACCACGACGAATCGGTGGCCAATAACAGCCAAGATCAAGCTCGGAGCCATGAGCGACGGCACTCTGACGGCTATCGACGCAGTGTACTACTGCAATGTCGGCGGGCGAGGAGGCGCCCAGGGATCAGACGCAGTGAGCGATCTCTACAACACCTATGTCTGTCCCAACGTCAGTATCTCGAGCATACCAGTCAACACCAATAAATTCGCTCTAGGTGCCTTCATGAGGAGTGTGGGCGAAGAGCAAGGGCACTTCATAATGGAGTCGGCGATGGACGAGCTGGCACAAAAGCTCAACATGGACCCAACCGCATTCAGACTCAAGAACATGAGAACCAGCGCCAACGCAGTCGATCCAGTAGCAAAGAAGCCATACACCACCATCGCGCAGCCCCAATCGCTCCAGGCAGTCATGAGTGCCTCTAACTGGACCAGCAAATGGAAGGGCTGGGGCATCCCCACCTCTGTCAATGGCACTAAGCGGACAGGAATAGGAGTCAGCATTCAGAATGCAGCGAAGGGCGCACCAATCCCTCCGTCCACCTCGCAGGTGCAGGTAGACCCGGATGGGACGGTCACAGTCTACATTGGTCTGACCGACCATGGCGCGGGCGGAAACACGACCTTTCCGCTTATCGCCGCGGAGGCCCTCGGTCTTACCTCGATGGATAACGTCAAGCTGATCCAGTCTGATACGAGGTACACGACCAACTCCAGCGTCACAGCAGGAAGCCAGTCCACACACAATTCGCATTCTCTACTCTACGCCGTGGAGGATTTGAAGAGCCAGTGGTTCCCGACGGTAGCTCAGAGCTTGGGCGCGAGCGCAGACAACCTGGTCTTCGGAAACGACACCATCTATGACAAGACAAACCCGTCGAACAGCATTTCCTTCAAGAACGCGGCAGCCCTGCTCAAGAGTTCGGTGAAGGGCTTCGGGGTTTGGCAGATTCCCGAGGACGTGGCTTACAGATCAACCGGCGCCAGGATAGCCGAAGTGGAGGTAGACGTCGTGACTGGCGAAGTGCACGTAGTGAGTCACTCATTTGCACTGGGACTCGGCAGGACCATCTTCTACAAGGGTGCCATGCATCAAATGATGGGCGGCTCAGTGATGGGAGTCGGCTCGGCTTTCTACGAGGAAATCATCCCTGATCCAAGCCAGGATGTTACTCCAAAACCTGGCTATCCCACTTCCGGGAGTTTCCTCAACCCGAACTACCATGACTACGAGATTCCTACTATAATGGAGAACCCTGACACAGCGGACGCAATACCTGTGCAGAACATCGACCCAACCGGCCCATTTGGCGCTACAGGAATAGGAGAAAACACCATAATAGGCGCAGATGTCACCTACACCAACGCGTTGAGCAACGCTTTGGGAGGGTACAGATTCAAGAAAACCCCCGTCCGCATAGAGGACGTAGTCGCAGCGATACAGGCGATGAATGGCAATGCGGGTGCGGCGCCAAGTACGACGTCGTCGAGTACGACGTCCTAGAGAGTGAGAAGATGAGTAGCAACAACGAGGTACCAAAATTCGGCCTACTCGTGCCAAGCACAACAGAGCAGGCGGTCTCTCTCCTGACACAATATGGCGGTCAGGCGAAGATAATGTCGGGAGGCACGGACCTCCTCTACACGATGAAAAACGGGGTCAAGTACAAGACCCCCGAGTATGTGGTAGACATCTCAGGTCTCCCTCTGAACTACATAAACTACGATGCAACAGATGGGCTCAGAATCGGGGCAACAACCCCAATCGCATCCATCGCGTCTGACCCAAACATCGCCCAATACTATCCAGTTCTGAATCAGGCAGCGAACACAGTGGCTGCGCCCCAACTCCGTAACCAGGGAACCGCCGCTGGTGACGTAATCCAAGACACTTGGTGCTGGTACCTGAGGAACAACTATCCATGCTGGCAGAACGGCGGCAACGTCTGCTTCGGCGTGCTGGGCGACAACAGGTATTATCAGTCAATCTTCGGTGGCAGGCTCACATATGCTGTCAATCCAGGCGACACCCCAGTGGCGTACTTCGCCCTCAACGCTGATGTCGCGGTGCAGGGGCCTGGCGGAACCACCAACATGCCGATCAGCCAGCTCCTCCCAGGAGAGGCCATCGTGGACGGAAAGGTGAAGGAGAACTCGTTACAGCACAACGAGATGGTCACAGAGATTCACGTCCCACCGCCCCCCGCCAACTCCAAGAGTTCGTGGTACAAGGTACGCGCCAGGCAGTCGTTCGACTTCGCGCTCGCGAGCGCTGCGGTCGTTCTGACCTTCAATGGCAGCACGATTTCCCATGCCAGTTTGGTTTTAGGAGGCGTCGATGTCGCCCCGCACAGGGCGACGGCCGCAGAGTCCTATCTGGTCGGGCAGAGCCTCACACCCAGCACGATACAAGAAGCAGCGGTGAAAGCAGTCGAAGGAGCCGCCCCACTCACAACCGGCACAGGTAACTCGTTCAGAGTGTTCCTTACGCAGGGGGCCGTGACTAAGGCTTTGACTCTACTGAGCTAGATGCGCCCAATCCCGTCGGCTATAGCGGCCGGGTCGGAGCCCCCTCGGACGGCTGGCAATGGCTTAAGAGCCCACGGAGTGCGGGGTGCCGTGAGGAAGGCACACCCTGCCTTTTCGAGTTGAAAGGACTTGAGCTCTGGTCATCTTCAGGAAGGGAGCGAGTCGGAAGAGCTGACCCTCTCCCAGATTGCCGGGAAGTACAAGGACCGATGGGTTGCTATCGTAGTCACCGCTCGTGACGCCAACTCGCAACCCACGAAGGGCAAGATTGTGACCCAGGATGTCGACAGATACAGGCTGAGGCAAAGCTTGGCTAAGCACGACGAAGTCTGCATATTCTACACAGGTGAGACGCCTTATCCACTGCTCCTTTGACAGAAATCGAGTTGGGAAGGTTCCCTTCCGTCTTCGCCAGAGTGAAGGGAATCAACTCTAAGGTCAGGGAGTACAGGGCTCTGATAGATCCAGTGTACGAGTATTGTGTAATCCCAAAGGGAGATGCATATCTCTTCGGCCATTCGGAGGTGGCATTCCAACAGATGACCGTCGGTCCGCCCAACGCCCGGACCTTGATTACGGGGGGCGGTTTCAACAAGACTGTCGTTTTCGAGGTTGGGAGCGTGGAAATAGGCGGGCTCTTCTTTGAGCATGTGGAGTTCGCAGCAGTCGATCTTCCTCAGCAAGTCGGGTTTGAGGCTGTGATCGGCAAGAGCCTCTTGAAACACGCCTCTGTCACCCTAGACTGGGAGCACAAGCTGCTCAGGATTTCAAAGGCGAGCTAGATGTTCGGCAGCAAGAAGCTGACGTTCCCTGTCAAGGGTCCCATGCGGGTGGTGTGTCGTATAGAGGGGCAAAACAAGCATGCGAGGGAACTGACGGCATTCTTGGACTTCAACTCCACCCACTGCCTTATGTTCGCCCACGACGCCATTTACTTGGGATACTCTGACGTCGCCAACAGGGCCAGGGAGTGGAGGGGGCTCTTTCCCGAAAAGGCGCCCTATCTAATCTCCTTCAGGGGGGTGGAGCGTGCTATCCTGATTAGGCTGAAGCAGGTCTCATTGGGTCCTTTTGCGGTCGAAGACGTGACTGCGGTTTGTCTCGAGGCGGAGCCATCCCTGTTGCTGCCCTACGACGTTGTTCTCGGGAGGTCCTTCCTCGACAAGTTCAAGGTCACCTATGATGGGAAGGCAAAGTCTCTTTCCATCTCCTAGGCTCTTGTTTCTCAGACGACGTGCGGCGTCAGACGTCGCCAGGGCCCCACTCTTGCAGTCATGCTCCGGCGTGTCAGACAGGATGGCAGCGGGCCTGGCCCGAATGTTCAGGGAGAAGCTGGGCATCTTGAGGGCGTTCGACTACAAGGCCATAGAGAGGTCGAGGCCACCCCGGGCCCGGTCGCGGAACTGCTCAGGAGGTACCTACACAGCATCAGGAGGTCCGGGTACCTAGGCTACCTAAAGCCGGGCCTCGTGACGACGCTGCTCAGCTGTTAGTGTTACAAGGCCCTAGCTCAAAACGATTTAATATCGGCCTCTCCTAACGTATTAAGCTGGAATGAATTCAACAAGTGCTGTTCAGACCGCTGTTCAGATGCGTTGGACAAAAACAAGGCTGACGATTTCTGGTCTGTTCATCCTGGCGCTGGGGGTGTTCTACGAGGGGGTCGTGCTTCCTTCGACCTCCTTCGAAACCGCAGTATACAGATATCCGTTCTCCTTCGAGGCGGACATCTATCTTATTGCCGTTATTCTCATGGCGATTCACTACGTGGCAAGATTCTTCAAGCCAAGACAACTTGCAACCGAGCCGGCTAAAGTGACAAAGACCATTGGCCTGGAGATGGCACTGAAGGTGGCGTTCTTACTGGAGGTGGGCGGCTCGTATCTTACCGGTACAATGGTCGCGTCGCCAGAGATATTCACACCCCTCAGGTTCCTGACTGGTGCGACATTACCATTCGCTCTGAATCTCCACGCAACCTTCGCTTCGCTTCTCATAGCGACGGGGGTTGCGATAGTCGTCCTCGAGGTTGCGAGGATTGCAACGAAGAAGCTGACTGTGAAGCAGTGGCTCATTAGTGCCAGATCCGTAGAGGCGAAGGCGCTGTACTGGGTGTTGGCCATCATTGTCATATTCCAGGGGATACTGGGGCTCTACCTCCTAGGAACCATCTCGCCCATCGGCCCGTTCGGTCTGATCGGGCTCAACTCCTATGCCTTCGAGGCCCTGGTTCGAAGTCTCCATGGGCCGACTGCGGCCGTGCTGATATCCCTGTTCTATGGGATGGTCTACCTGAGAATCAGGCCGGACTACAGCATAAGGTAAGGCCTGTTCTGCTAGGACGCAGTTAACTGGTGCGGAGACCTTCCTCCGAAGGCATCGGCGCACGCAGATGTGGCATGTTGCCCGCGAGGTGCCTGGGGCAGACCGCCGGGGGATGCTCCGCGACGGGTAGGCGTGATGCAGCTGAGCAACGTTTTTGTGCACCGCCTGAAGGTTTCACATAGATGACATCAGTAGAGCAGATGGCTGACCGGCTGATCGACGGCAAGGGCCGGACGGCGAAGAAGCTCAGAATCTCCGTGACGGACAGGTGCAACTTTGCCTGTCTCTTCTGCATGCCAGACAAAGGCAAGGTGAAGTGGCTGCCAGAAGCAGACCAACTGACGTTCGACGAAATCGAAAGGTCAGCACGAGTGCTCTCGGTGCTCGGGATAGACGGGATCAGGATAACCGGCGGGGAGCCGCTGCTGAGGAGGAACCTGGAGGCGTTGGTGGCCAGGCTCTCCAGGCTCGACGCGGTCGAGACGCTGGACATGACGACCAACGGCTGGTTCCTCAAACAGAAGGCCCGGCTGCTCAAGGACTCGGGCCTGCGTGGCGTGACCGTCAGCCTCCACAGCCTGAAGAGGGGTCGGTTCAGCAAGATATCAGGGATGGACGCCCTCCCCCGGGTCCTTGAGGGCATAGACGAGGCTGTCCGGGTAGGCCTAGACCCCGTCAAGGTCAACTCGGTCGCGATCAAGGGGTACAACGACGATGAGGTCGTAGACCTGGTGGACTACACCCACTCCAGGGGGCTATCGATAAGGTTCATCGAGTTCATGCCTCTGGACGGCCTGGGGATATGGTCCCCTGACGCGATCATGCCGGGCAAGGATATTATCTCGATCCTGAAGCGCTCCTACGACCTCCGCCCCATCGGACGGGAAAAGGGGAAGACTGCCTCGCTCTGGTCCTTCGGCAACGACGGGGAGAAGCTCGGGCTGATAACGCCCATGAGCGACCCGTTTTGCGACGACTGCGACAGGATCAGGCTCACTTCGGACGGGAAGATGCTCTCCTGTCTCTTCGACACCCAATACTACGACCTCAAGCCCCTGCTCAGAGGGGGGAGGTCGGACGCCGAACTGGCTAAGTTCATGAAGGATGTCGTGAGCAAGAAGCCGGAAGGCGTGGGGCACATGCCCTGGATCAAGGACGGGTGGGCGAAGCCGAGGAACATGAACGCCATAGGAGGATAGGCGAGAATGGGGTCAGTGACAGTACTTTACTTCGCCGGGGCGCGAGACGCCGTAGGCAAGAAGCGCGAGGTGGTCCGCCTCGACGGCCTGTCGACGGCAGGGGACTTCTTGGACCGCTTGCTCAGGGACTACCCTAGGCTTCGTCCCATGAAGGCGACAATCAGGCTTTCAGTCAACCAGGAGGTCGTCGACGCCTCTGCGCCGGTGGCCGACGGCGACGAAATAGGCGTGCTTCCGCCGGTGGCGGGTGGGTAGGCTGGCGCGCTCTGCGACGAGGGAAGTCACCGGGCGTGACATCGACCCCACGAAGATCATGGCCGAAGTCGCCGACAGGGATGCGGGGGGGACGGTGGTCTTCATCGGGACCGTCCGGAGGACGAGCGAGGTGGGGAACGTGGACGCGATGGAATACCAGGCCTATGCGAAGATGGCAGAGAAGGGACTAAGGCGGATAGAGGCCGAGGTGAGAGAGAAGTGGCCCGTAAGACAGGTGAGCATGGTCCACAGGGAAGGCCTCCTGAAGGTAGGCGAGGTCAGCGTCGTCGTGGCCGTCTCCTCGGAACACAGGGCGGAGGCCTTCGAAGCGTGCAGGTATGCCATCGACAGGATCAAGACGACGCTGCCACTCTGGAAGAGAGAAAAGATCAAGGGGAAGAATCGGTGGGTAGAGGGCTCACCGATCAAGAAGTAGCCCATCGGCCTCCCCGTTACCCTCGCCGACACGCCTTCTACTTTGGAAGGTACGGCTCGACGTACACCTGCATCTCCCCTCCGCAGTTCGTCTCTACGTGTATCTCGTCGTCTCCCTTGGCGCTGAAAGCGCTACCCACAAACTTCTCCGTGTCCTCCAGGAAGACGGTCACAGTCTTCGGCTGGCCGCTCGCCAAAGTCTGCTTCGCGGTGGCGGCAAGCGCCGACTCAGGGCACACACCCCCCAGCGACCCATAAAGCACGTCCCCGTCCTTCGAGATGACGGTCTTGAACCCAGGCTTGCCCAGAGACGAACCCACGGTCTTCACTACGGTCGCCACCGCGAAGGGCTGGCCCTTCTCGACCAGGTCGGCTACGACCTTGGCAAACTCGAACTGCTTCAACTCGCGTCTTCGCGTCCGCGGACTATTTATTTTTCGCTGACCCGGGCGACGTCGTGTCACGCCGTCCCTGTCTGGGCGGGCCGCCGCAGGAACGCAGAAGTAGTGCGCCGGGTCTCGGCCTTCGTTGCTCAGCGGCTTGATCCTTGCCGCCGGCCTGTCGAGGAGGATGGGCCGGCCGAAGCAGCAGATACTTCTTCGAGGGCGGCCGATGCTGGACTACGCCGTCAGCGCGTTCCTAGCCTCCAGGGTGGAGGAAGTACTGGTGGTGGTAAGGCCTGGCGCCCGGTGGCGGAGCCCCGCAGGGGCGAGGGTGGTGGTGAACTCCCATCCGTCGGCGGGGATGAGCTCGTCGCTGAGGGTCGGGCTGAGGAGCCTGGACCCCAGGTCCGGGGGGGTCCTGGTAGGTCTGGGGGACAAGCCGGCCCTGCATGCATCCACCATCGACGCCCTGATCCTTGCCCGTACCGAGTCACACGCTTCCATCGTGGTGCCGACCTTTCGCGGGGTCAGGGGGAACCCTGTCCTGTTCGACAGCGCTCTCTTCCCCCGACTGCTCAGGCTCAGAGGAGACCAGGGGGCGAAGGCGTTCTTACAGAGGAACGCAGCAATGGTCCTGGAGGTGGCTGTGGACGACCCGGGGGTGACCCTCGACGTGAACGTCCAGGCAGACGTCAGGAAGATGAGCCGGCTCCTGGCCCGGCTCCCCTTACGCCGAGTATGAGATGCCTGGGATGAGCATCGCCTCCACTTCCTGGCCCGCCTCCATCGAACGGACCTCCTCGGGCACCACGGTGACCGCCGTAGACCTGACCAGCAGCGACATCGACTCCGTCTCGGCCGAGAGAGGTTCCGCCTTCAGCCCACCCTCTCCCTCGGTCAGGTTCAAGTAGACCACCTTCGTGAAGTCTGAGAACTTCCGCCTCGCCTCCCAGCGCCTCGTCAATCTAGCTCTCGCCTTGATGGTCTCGTCTCCCACCATAGAGAGCTTCTGGATGACCGGCAGAGCGAAGAGGATGAAAGCGTTGAGGGCGCCCTGGATGGGTCCCGGCATCATCACAACCGGCTTCCCCCTCACGACCGCCACTCCGGTGACCCTCCCACGGTCCATCTTGATCCCATGATACAGCGCGCTCGGTTTCAGGCGCCTCACCACGTCGTCCACAAGATCGAACGGGCCCATGGACGTACCCCCGGTGGTCAGCACTAGGTCTGCCGAAGACACCCCCTTCCTGAGCTTCTCCAGTATCTCTTCCCTCTTGTCGCGCGCTATACCTAGGTCAATCACTTCGCACCCTGCTGCTTTGGCAACCATGGCGAAGAAGGGGCCGTGGCTGTTCCGCGTCTTTCTGCCCTCGAGGTCAGAGTCGGTGAGCTCGCTCCCTGTTGCCAGTATGGCAACCCTGGGCCTCTGATAGACCTCGATCTTCCTGATCCCGAGCGTGATGGCGAGGCCGACGTCCTGGGCCCTCAGCCGAGACCCTCTCCGTACCACTGTGCTCCCCTTCTGCACGTCCGCGCCGGTCGCGAAGCAGTGACTCCCCCGCTCTGCCGGGCGCGTGACTTCGAGGATGTCCCCTCTCACCGAGACCTCTTCCACCGGGACCACGGCATCCGTACCGTCCGGGGTGAATGAACCGGTGGCCACCCTCGCGGTTTCGCCGGGCCTGATCTTCGCTTTGGGCTGCTCCCCCAGAGCCACGTCATCAACCACCTTCAGAACGGCAGGGCTGGCCTGCGAGGCTCGTGTGGTGTCTGCGCTCCTGAGGGCAAAGCCGTCCATCCGAGAGATGGTGGAGGGAGGGACGTCGGACGGGGACCTCACGTCCTCGGCGCTGACCCTGCCGTAGGCTTCGCGCGCCCTCACCACATCAGTGCGCCTCGCGCCGGTCGTCAGCGCGAGGACGTCCTCGAGGGCCTGGCTGACATGGACGTAATCGGAGACAGGGGCCACCAAGGGAGCTTTCAGCCAGAAGCCTCTTTGGCGCGTCTTTAACCTTCGTGGAAGCCGTGCCTTGCAGTCAGCCCTGCCGCGCCCCGCTTACTGCTATAGTAGCGCCGACCCGGTGGCCACCCGACTCTAGCTCCGCAGGCGGAGGACGACCTTGTCCGAGCCGTCATCCTGCGGCGCTACCGTGACATCGAACTCCTTCCCGAAGAGGTCTGAAAGCATCTCCGCGGTCGTGACAGTCTTGAGCCTCCCACGCAGCACGGTGTTTTCGTTGACGAAGACCGGCTCAAGAAACTCGTCTATCGCCTCCCCGCCGTCAACCAGCAGCCACACCTCTGATGGGTTCAGCTCCTTCGCAATCTCCATGTAGCGCTCTCTGTCGGAACCAGTCATGGTCCCGGCAGTCTTCGTGTAGACGCTCTTGCCCGGGAGGCGCAGGACATGGTCGAACTCAGCCTTCTCGCGCTTTCCGGGGGGCGCACCGAGCTTCGCGCTGCCGGCTCCTTCGGCCAGGAATCTTCTGATGAGATACTGTTCCAGGCTGCTGTCCATGTCTTCTTTCCGCATCACCAGCGAGACCGTGCGCGGGCCTTCCACGTTGAGCTGGAGCCTCTCGAGCCACGGGAGCATCGGATAGAGGTCGCTCATCTTCTTGGTCGTCTCATCCGCCTGCTTGTTGTACCTGTCCAAGGCCGAAGTGAGGAGCTTGGTGGGCGACGAGAAGAGGCCAAACCCTATGGCCGAGACCGCAAGGTGAGGCAGGAACTTGACGAACATCTTCCTCCTGGACTCATCGACGTCTTCCTCCTCGGTCACAGTGGTCTTCGCAGGGGCAGGGCCGTATAAGGTAGTCGGGGTCCACGTTCGTTCCGACGCCCTCTCATGGCTCAAGGTCGCGTGCAGGGACCGCGGCGGGCCTGCCCGCGCGAACCGATACGGCCCCTCGCTAGTCCTGGTCTTCCGGCGCTTTTGGCTTCATCTTCCGCAGCGCCAGGGTCCTGGACATTATGGCGCCGCCGAAGTAGAGCGCTGTGAGAGTCAGCCCGATCGTGGTCTCTATGATTCCTCCTGTCGCCCCTGGGGAGATGAGCATGGCCATGATGAACGAGCCCACTATGGCGTACCTCCAGTTTCTCAGCCAGGTGTCATAGGACACCAATCCGACGTAGCTGACCGCTATCATGATTATCGGAATCTCGAAGGACAGCCCCAGGGCGATTATGTACGCAATCACAGTGGACACAAAGGTGCCGACGCCCAGGGTGGGCTCGACGCCGGTGGACAGCGTGAAAATGTACAGGAACTTGAATATCACGGGTAACACGATCTTGTAGGCGAACAAGCCGCCTGCCATGAAGAGCAGGGATGCGGGGATCAGGATCAGCTGTAGCAGCCGCTTCTCCCTTTGTTTGAGCGCAGGTCCAAGAAACGAGGCGGTCTCATAGAACCAGACCGGCGACGAGAAGATCGCCGCGAGTGCCATCGAAGTGTAGAGGATTGCGACGAAGGTGTCGAAGGCGCTCAGATTGATCAGAAGCATATGCGGGGGGAGCAGCTGTTGCCTGGCGTAATTGAAGAACTCAGTAGCGAAGCTCTGGAACAGATCTGGATACGGATAGAATATACCGAACGATCCGACGTCGACCCACACCGGCTTGAAGATGAAGAAGAGTATGAAGAACACGAAAAACGCCGCCAGCGAGATGAGAAACCTATGGATGAGCTCGGCTATGTGCCCAAGAATCGGCAGCTCATTCTGACTCACTTCAGCCGTCCCGATAGACAACCTCATCCGCTTTCGAGCACACCGGGAGATGGCCCTTAATTCCGTTTTCTAAAGGCTGTCTGTGCCGCTAAGCGCCCGCTTTCTCTTTGAGTTCCTTCAGTTCTTCTTCGAGCTGCGATATGCGTCTGCGGTCATACTCAGTGTCCTCGTTAACCTGTTTGTGTGCCTGTGGGGTCGCATCCTTCACAGACTGCTGGGACATGTTCTTGGCAGGTGCTGTAATGTCGGTCGAAGCCCGAATATCCGCAACTTCCTTCTCTATCTCTGCCTGGCCCTTCCTGAATTCGCCCATGGCTTTGCCCATGGAACGAGCCAACTCGGGAATCTTCTTTGCACCGCCAAAGAGAACGATAACTACGACAGCCAGTATTGCCCAATCGGTTATATTTCCGATCATTTTCGGCCTTTGATGGACAGAAGAAGTCGGTCCTATTTAACCATCGCGGGAGCGGAGCGTTGTTGAATAACTCCGAACCAGGCCAGATTTATGTCAAGTCGCACAGGAGTGGCTCGCCAGACAACCAGGTAGAATTATCATAGACACAGTAGTTATTCAACAAGCCTGGGAGCGGTCGTGTGCAGGACCGAAACTCAGATGCTCTCAAGCGAGAACCGGCTTCCGAATCTATGGACGGGCGGGGGCGTTCTACCGCTTCCTGGATCGTCTTCTGCTCTCGGTCCCGCCTCTTGCCTCATTCCTCGCCCTGGGCGGAGAAAGCGCCTTCGCTACCATGACCTCGGTCGCCTTTACTACCGCCTTCACCACGTCTCCTTCGCTTAGGCCAAGGTCCTCCACGGCATCCCTGGAGATTATCGACGTCAGGCGAACCGGTGAGACCGACGACATCCTCACCAGGCAGGTTACCTCCCCTCCTTCAATCTTGGTTACTTTTGCGTCGAAGGCGTTCCTTGCGCTGAGCTTGTAGCGTACGTTCCCTGCGGCTTCTCTGTCGTCCAGGGCGTAGGACAGATAGTCTTTGACCCTCTTGTACTCCCTCAGCAGCGCCTGGCCATCCTTCGTCAGCCGTGAGCTGCCGCCTTCCGGACCTCCGGTGCTGGACTCGAGAATCTTCTTCCTCGACCTCGCTTCGATTCTTCTTATCCTGTCCCAGGCGTTCCTGTAGGAGATCTCGACTTCGCGGGCCGCTCCGGTCAAGGAGCTCTTCTCGGCCAATGCCTGAAGGAGCATGGCGTCGGTCTCGTCCAGTATCGTCTCCTGGTCGCTCTGGAGGGACAGGTGCGGGACCGGCTCAACCCCGGTGTGGCGCGACACGGGACGGTCGACCCTGCTGCTTAACTTAAGTCTTGGCTTCGAAACCTATTTAACCCGTTATGCAGATGCCTGCATAACACCTTGTCCAAGGTCGAGAGGAGGCGCCACCCCACTGTGGTCGCCTTGCTGGTGGTTGTGCTCGTAGCGGTGGGGGTGGTGGCGTACACATACTACGAGAACTCGAAGAGCCAGTCACCGTTGCTGTCTTATTCTGCAGACGCCTATGCTGCAGAGACCACAGGTCTCCTGAACTCGTTCTCGAAGAGCACTGGAATCCCTGTGGCACCTGTAAAGTCAGGGGGCTCGTTCGCCGACGCCAGCCAGATCGCGTCAGGAACCCCAGACGACATCTTCGTCTCTGTCGCCCTGGCTGCCACGGGACCCGAGTACCTCAAGAGCGAGTCGCCGGGCTGGGCAGTGGGCTTCGTCTCCGACCAGCTCGTCCTGGCTTATTCCAACTCCTCCACGTCGAACGTGGTCTCGGAGGGCGTGAATGCGGCCCGGACCAATACCACTTCGGACTGGAATGCGTTCTTCACCTCGCTCGTCTCCGGAGGTGTGAAGGTAGGGATCGCCGACCCGGTTTCTGATCCTGCGGGACTCAGAGGTTGGCTCGCCCTGGAGGCTGCCGGCTACCTCTACTCTGGAGGGAACACAAACGCGTACGCTTCCGCCTTGACCAAGGCGGGGGGGAACGTCTCTGGGACATCCGCAGCCGCCCTTGTCGCCCCGCTCCAGTCTGGGCAGATACAGTTCCTCTTCATCTACAAGTCCGCAGCCATCGCGGACCATCTTGGGTACGTCCAGCTGGAACCCCAGGTCAGCTTCGGGAATCCGTCGCTGGCAGCATTCTACTCGAAGTTCTCTTTCCACGACTCCGCCGGGACCACTGTCGGTTCGGCCATAGTGCTCAGCATCACCGTCCCGCTGGACAGCTCGCAACAGGCATCGGCCCTCAAATTCGTCCGTTACGTAGTGACGAACGCACAAAGCCTCTCGTCCTACGGGCTGGTTCCGCTGGTCCCTGCCCAGCTTTACAGCAACGTTACCCCGCCTGGCCCCATCACCCAGATGGTCTCACAAGGACTCTTGAAGGACTCCGGTCCGCTGCCTTAGTCTGGGTCTGCGCATGAACTGGCTCAGGGCTATGTCCTTCGCCGTCGTCTTCCTCCTCCTGGTCCCTATCCTGGTCTTGCTCTACTATGGGCTGGGGCCGCTCCGCTCGCCCGCAGGCTTCGCCCCGCTCATCTTCCGCTCCATAGAGCTCTCCGTCGTCTCGTCCGCAGTGGCGGCGCTGATAGACTTCGGGCTCTTCACCCCCCTCGCCTATCACTTGGCGAGGTCTGGCGACACGTTCCTGGAGGCACTGGTGGACATACCGGTAGGGGTCCCCCACCCGATCATAGGGGTAGCGCTACTCATCCTGGACAGCCCGCTGACCCCCACCGGCCAGTTCCTGCTGCACCTGGGGGTCAACTTCTTCGACACCATCCTGGGACTCGTCATAGCCTTAGTCATCATGTCGGCGCCCATCTACGTGAAGTCCATACAGCCATACTTCGAGTCCAAGGACATCTCAGCCGAGCAGTTCGCCATGGGGATGGGCGCATCGAGGCTCCGGACGCTGGTTTCTGTAGTCCTGCCAGACTCAGCCGCGGGAGTGACAAGCGCCTCCTTGGTGGCGATGAGCAGGGCGCTGGGGGAGTTCGGCTCGATCTCGATAATCGCGTTTTACGTGCTGCAACATCCATTCTACGGCGTGAGTCCTGCTTCGGTCACGGTCTTCCAGCTCTTCAATGGGGCCGTACCCGGAGGCTTGGACGCGGCTGTGACCGCGTCGGCGATGATGATCCTGGTCTCACTGCCGGTCGCCGTCGCAGGGCACTTCTTCGGCAGGAGGGGCCGCAGCTGATAGAGGCAAACGTGAAGGCGAGGCTGGGTGAATTCCATCTGTCGGCCGACATCCGGTGCAGCGGGACCACGTGCCTGGCGGGGAAGAACGGGTCGGGGAAGACCTCTCTGTTGAATGCCCTGGCAGGACTTATCCCATCCGAGGGCACAGTCAGGGTGGACGGGAAAGACATCTCCAGGCTCCCAGTGGAACAAAAGGGAATAGTGATGGTGACGCCGTCGTCGTGCATTCCTCACCTCGACGTCGAAGCCCACCTCAGATGGGGGGCGAAGCTCAAGGGCAAGGTCCCGCCTCAGGAGGAGATTGCTAAGGTGAAGTCAGAGCTGGGCATAGACTTCATGGGACCAGTCAGGAGCCTCAGCCTCGGAATGAGAGGTCGGGTGTCACTTGCCACCGCCTTCTTCTCGGCACCCAAGGTCATCCTTGTGGATGAAGTCTTCTCCCTCCTCCACGACAAAGATGGGTTCGTCACTTCCTACAGAACGCTAGCATCGGGTGCCGGCATCGACTTGATCTTCACCAGCCAGAACGAAGAGGACGGACGGCTCGCAGAGCAGACCTACGTAATGCACGACGGGACTGCGACATACCGCTCCTGAAGTGTCCGCAGGTTAGTCCCAGGGACGGTCGATGCTACGGCCATGTCCCACCATGGCCGTCGAGCTCCAACTCGGCCTTCCGAACTACTTAACTCGCGGCTTTACCTCGCTCTCTTCACTTTCTTTACGACCCTGATCGACTCGATGGCGGTCCCGGGGTACTGGCCATCGGCATCCTTCTCGTAGGCTTTCGTCACGTCCCATATGTTGAGCAGGGCGGCCGACACGGCTGTCAGCGCCTCCATCTCGACGCCTGTCTTTTCGTGGGTTGCCACCTTCACAGTCACCTCCACCCAGCCGTCCCCGAGCCTGACCCTAGGCTGGACCTCCTCTATCTTCAGCGGGTGGCAGAGCGCCACCAGCTCAGGGGTCCTCTTGGACCCGGAGATCGCTGCCACCTCGGCCAGAGAGACGGCATCCCCCTTCTCCAGCTTCCTCTTCTTGATCAGCTCGATGGTGGACCGTTTGAGCTTGATCCGTCCCGCGGCGACCGCCTCCCGGTACACTACAGGCTTCTCTGATATGTCGACCTGATGGAAGGGCACGTCATTTCAGCCTGCGGCCGCCAGTTATAGCTTCTCCCTGGGTTCGCCGTGTCTTCCAGGGTCTCTGCCGCCCAGGCCGTCTCGGTCAGGCTGACCGGAAACGGCGAGGGGGTTCAAAAGCGCCTCTCCGGACCCCTCCGAAGGCCACAGTCGATGCAATACTTCGTCATACTCACCAAGGAGTGTAACCTCTTCTGCGCCTACTGCGGGGGCGGGAGCGACACCCCGCCCAAGGAGATCCAGTATAGCCTCGAGGAGCTCCAGTCCTTCCTCTCCAAGGACCCTGATCCGATTCTGGAATTCTACGGCGGCGAGCCGCTGCTCCGCATGGCGGTCATGAAGAAGATTGTCAACGGCACCAGGGGGCGCTTCGCGCTCCAGACCAACGGGACATTCCTCGACAGGGTGGAGCCGCGGCTGCTCCGGAAGCTCCAAACCATATTGGTCTCCATCGACGGGACCGAATCGGTCACGGACAGGGAACGGGGCAAAGGAGTGTACCAACGGGCCATGCGGAACGTTGCTGCAGTCAGGGAGACGGGTTACCGCGGCGACGTGGTGGCCAGGATGACGGTCGTCCAGGGCTCTGACATCTTCGAGAGCGTCACCCACCTGCTGGGCGCCGGGCTCTTCGACCATGTGCACTGGCAGCTCAGCTTCAGCATGTTCTGGAGGTCAGACGTGACGGAGCCGGGCCTCCAGGAGTGGCTCTCCAGATACAACGCCGGGGTATCTTCGCTCGTCGCCTGGTGGGTGGACGAGATGGAGCGGACGGGCGTGGTCCCGGGTATCGTCCCGTTCATAGGAATCACTCGCTCTTTGCTCTCAGGAACGAAGGCAGGGCTCAGATGCGGCTCCGGGGACGACTTCTACGCCATAATGCCAGACGGCAGGATCTCGGCCTGCCCGGTATCGGTGGACTTCGATTTCTCCGTGGTCGGGTCGCTGCGGACCCATACACCAGAGTCCCTCCCGAAGGTGAAAGTCGGGGAACCCTGCACCTCCTGCGACATATTCGGCATCTGCGGCGGCAGGTGCCTCTTCGTCAATCAGTCACAGGGTCTGCTCCGGGACGGAGCATATGCTGAAATCTGCGGGACTGTGAAGCACCTGGTGTCTGAGCTTCAGAGGGCGCTCCCGCGCGTCCGGGCACTGGTCGACGGCGGTCGGATCAGGGGGGATGATTTCCTCTACCCCGAATTCAACAACGGCTGCGAGATAATTCCCTAGACTCGGCGCCTGCTGTCGGCGCGCATGCGAAGGCTGCGCGCAGTCGCGGGCTCCACACTCGGTCCAGTATTCAGGATGCCATCGTGTCCCGCCACTCCCCTCGGACATCGCAGTCTTCCCTAGGACGGCCTTCCAGCGTCGTCCCAACCTCCATCAGAATCCGGCTCGAACTTATGTTATTGGGACTACCGGACGCGAAGGCTCTGTGCATGTGCACTCTGGTGAATCCGAAGGCGCCAGGGGCCGGAGAATGCTTTTGAAAGGCCATGGCGCCGGGCCAACGTGGCTTTTGCTCTGGATACAGCGACTGTCCAGGAACTGCTCCTGGCCGTGGAGCTGGTCCTCCTGGTCGCAACCCTCTCGCTTCTCGTGCTGAACAGGCGCGAGATGAGGGCGAGGGAGCAACTGATGCGCCATTTCACCTCGGTGTCGGACGTCATCACCAGGCAGGAGTATTTCGTGGCGGTGGTCGATGCCATACAGAGGGCGGAGAAGTCCCTCAGCGGGAGCGTCACGGGGAGCCCTCCTTCCAGCGAAGAGGGGGAAGTGATCACACAGATACTCAACGCCATCACCGAAGCTTCCAAGTCGGGGGTGGCCATTCGCTATCTCCTCCCCCTGGCCCCCGACCGGCTCAGGATGGCGAAGTTGTACACCGCGAGCGGTGCGAAGGTGAAGCTCAATCCGTCGGTCCTCATAAGCGACGCTCGGTACACCTGCATCGATGGGAAGGTGGTCCTGATCGGGGTCCCTGAAAGGAGCGGGAAGAACGAGCCGACCCGCAAGGGGTACACCATCACGTCCGAGAGCGTGGCGAGGCTCTTCTCGAACGAGTTCGAGGGACAGTGGGGGAACCCCAGTTCCAAGTCATATCATGACTACCTGAAGGAGCTGGTGGGGCTGGCCAGGGGGTCTAACCCAAGCGCGTCCCCCGAACTGATGGCCGTGAACCTCGGGGTCGAGACCGAGGACGTCGAGGAAGTCCTTCGTTCCATTGGCCAGCAGGTCCGAGCCTGAGGCGGCCGGTAACGCGAGTAAACCGGAAGGTTAGGCGCTGCCCTTCCTACGGACGTTGCCCACATGACGAAGAGCGTGCGGTTGGCAGTTCTTGGACTCAGCCGAGCTCACATCCCTGCCGCCTGGCCCAAGCCGGTCAAGTCAAGCATTGAGTAGAGTAATGATAAGGGAAGTTGGTCGACTCTTGGAACCGACCAACGACAATCAGACGGCCTTCCGCCGTTCTAGTCAGCGGACGACCTGCTGGATTAGGAGGGTGGAGCCGAAGAACCCGCCGCCGTCTCTACGATTTGCCCTGAAGCGAACCGCTCGGAGACCTGGGTGACCTTTATCCTCACATTCTGGCCGACCTTCGTACCAGGGACAAAGATGATGAACCCTTCGACTTTGGCAATCCCTTCTCCACGCCTGCTGGTGTCTGAGATGGAGACGTTGTACTCCTTCCCGACCTCAACCGGTTTGTTGGACCCGGAACCTCTTCCGAACCCTCCCCTATTGCCATATCCTCCTCGTTGACCGAAACTCAATAGAATCACCTGTCCTACCGTTATTCCATCCGATAGCCGAGTGTTGGTGGGTCCCTTATTAAAGGGGCGAGGGGTTGATTTATGACAGGGGGACGGTGAGGACTGAGCGCCGAACTGCCGGCGAGCTGACGCGACTAGCGTCTTCGTGAGCGTCTTCGAAGAGACTCTTGGTTATTCATCTGAGCGCATACTGGGCAGATAGGCTTAGGTGACTCGCCATCAGACTGAAGCCTGATTCGGTGGGTCATGCATACCTCCGGCTGGGTCTGACTCACGATGCTCACTGTTTTCTTGGCCCTATTAAAGGGGTGGAAGTCCTATTAGTCGGGTCCACCAATGAGGTATGATTTGGAGACGAAGGAGACCAGTCATGCGAGGCTTGCAGACGTCTTCACCGCTTTCAACGACGCGTGGATGAAGTACTGGGAGTCCTACACGAAGTTGCAAGACCAGCTCTACGAGACCCTGCAGGCCGGGAGGGATGTTTCATGGCTCGCGGCCACGGACCAGGTGAAGCTCAGGGAGATCAATCAGGTGCAGCGGGAGCTGTTTTCAGGGATGCCTAGGCGATTGGACTACGCTCCGTTGGGCGAGATTGTGCATGACATGGGGAGCGCACCTGCCAAAGTCGCCAATCTTCAGGAAGCGCTTTCGATGGAGGAAAGAGCCTGCAGAGAGTTGGAGGCGGCGATTGCCCTGATGAAGGAGCACGTCAGCGTGATGAAGAAGGCCCTTGACGGCAACGAGTAGCAAACCATCCCTTTGGGGCGTCGAACCAGATCGTTCCGCGGCCTTCCAGCTCGTCGTCTGCACCACCGACGGACTCGAGCAGCTCTCGGGCGTCCCACATCCTCCCCTCCCGCAGAGGCTGACCAAGAAAGTCCTCAGGCCTTAGCTACGTGCTCACACTGTCCACCCCACATTCATTCGAAGAAGCCATTATGAACACGGCCAAGGGTCGGCTGCGCGTTGCCCCTACTGGTCACGGATAGCGTGATTAAACGGCACCTAGGGACAACACTGAGCAAAGGAGAGATGGAGCTAGGGTTGCGAGGTGAAACATAGTGCATGGGTAGAAGGAAACTGAGCTTCTGGGAAGCCACGGCCATCGGGCTGGGGAACATAGTCGGAGCAGGCATATTCGTGATGGCTGGGGTTGCTGTCAGCGAAGCCGGAGCCGGCGCATTGGTGGCATTCGTCATCACCGCCGCCCTCGCGACTACGGTCGGTATGAACAGCGCGGAACTCGCTTCAAAGCTGCCGGACATAGAGGGAGGGGTCTACAGTTTCGCCAAGGCCACACTCGGGGACACCATCGGCTTCCTCGTAGGCTGGTTCAGACTCATATCTTATGCAGTGAGCGGCGCGGCGGTCGCCCTTGGTTTCGCGGCTTACCTCATAGACTTTGGGTTGCCCCAGCTGGCATACTTCCCGCTTGCGGCGACCCTCATCGTAGCCCTTTGCCTTGTCGAGATGAGGGGGATCAAGATTGCTTCCGAATTCGAAAAGTGGCTTGTGATTTTCACGATCTTGGGCCTCGGTTTGACTGTCGTAGCGATTCTCTTCTTCGGGAGGTATTCGCCCAGTAACTTTACCCCCTTGTTTCCGTTCGGGTCTTTGGGAGTCATCCAGGCTGCGAGCCTGGCTTTCTTTGCCTACTCCGGCTTCAACACGATTGCAACCCTGACCCCCGACGTGGAGGACGGGGCAAAGAAGGTCCCCAAGGCGATAATGACCTCTCTCGGGATAAGCTCCGCCTTCTACATGTTGGTGGTCTTTTCGCTGCTGTACGCTACGAGATGGACGGGCTACGGGACCGCCTCGAACCCTGTCTCGCTCGCCCTCGCCGCGGTCCGAGCCCCGGGTCCGATTTCCAGCGTCGTCAGCGTGGCCGCTCTGACGGCGACTCTGACCGTGACGCTTTCTCTCATCATAGCTGGCTCGAGGACAGCCAAGCAGATGGGAGAGGACAAGATGCTCCCCTCCTTTCTGGGCAGGGGCTCGAGAGTGCCAACACTGGTCATAGCCGTGGTGATGCTCTCATCACTTGCGCTCGGAAACGTGGAGTCGATCGCGCTCGTGGCGAATTTCGGTGTCATATTCTCGTACATGCTCTCCGGGGTAGAGGTCGCCATAACGAGGAAGAGGCAGATGGGCGGGAGCTACCTCTCGCTAGGCTATCCTTACGTCCAGATATTCTCCGTCGTGCTTTCGGGTGCCTTGATGCTCGGCCTCGGCGAGCAGTCCCTCGTGATCGGGTCTCTGACGCTGCTGGTGGGACTTGTCTTCCACTCGGTGTACGAGCATATCGTCAAGGCATTGCCGCGGGGGGGCTCGACGGAGTATGGTCAGAGCAGACAGGGCGGCGGCTCGCCCTAAGCTTATCCTGTGCGGAGTATGTCCGGTCCCTACAGTACGCCCGTGCCCTCACCGAGTCCGATATCTGAAGTTCGCAATCGCTATTGCGACGAACCCAGGGAAAAGAGCACTCAAGCCAAAGCCGACGGTTATCTATGCGAAACTCCCGGCCGCGACGACTATAGAGAGTAGGCCGGGAAACGCCGCTCCTGGAGTCTCGCCAAAACCAAGTGGAGCGAACCAAAACACCGCCCCGCTTCCAATCATTCCCCTCGCGAAGAGAAGCACAGCCCGAGTTAGTGAAGAGCGTGCGGTCGACGGGATTCGAACCCGTGTTACCAGCTTGGAGGGCTGATGTCCTAGACCAGACTGTCCTCTCAGAGAGAACTGGACGACGACCGCACGACCCGGCGAGCGTCATCACGAGTTTTTAATCCTTGAACCGGGCCTCTGCTTTCTCTACCTCATACACCACCCTGGCGGCGACCACATGGGCTTCCAGGGGTCTGGGGTGGATCCTCACCAGCTCGTCGATGACGGCCATGGTCGTCCCTGAGAAGTGCCCCCGGGGGAACCCTCCTACAACGACGGCAGGAGCCTTCATCGCCGCCACCTCAGCCGCGAGCCCCTCGGCGCTCCCCTGCCTCCCCAGGACCGAGAGCCCGAAGACCCTGCCGGGTCGCAACCCCCTGGCAAGCTCCTTCATCCCCATGGCCCGGGCCCGCACCAGCCCCCCTTCGGTCACGCCTGCGAGCGCCTCCTCCATCAGCCCTCTGAACCTGATGTAGCTCTTCGGGACCCTGGTCTTCTCGGCGATCTCGACAGCGATCCCCGCACTCGTGTGTATCCACACCTTCACCCTCCCATCCAGGTACAGCGGCGTCCCCGTCACGCTGAGCAGGGTGGCGTGCACCAGGTCCGGCCTCCCCCTCTTCTCGGCGTCCCTCAGGCTGGCCATGGCCGAGTGATGGAAGCTCCTGTCGAGGAGCATCTCCGCCGGCTCCTTCCCTCTGCGCCTGGCGTCAGCCGCCACGGCGGGCCTCCTCCAAATCTCCTTCGGGACCAGCTCGAGCCCGGCCTCCGCCAAGACGAAGCTCAGCAACCCCTTCCACGCTCCGGGGAGCACGGTTAAGACCTTCTGCTCCCCCCGGCGGCTGTGAAACGGCGCGGCGCGAAGGAGGAGGCGGCCTCCGTGGTGAAGGCGCTGACCGAGTCGGCGGTCGCGCTGTCGCACACCGATCCCGCCATGGCCAGGGCCCAGGCGGCCCTCGCCCGGAAAGTCAAGCTCAGGTTCAACGTCCGGCTGGACCCGCACCTCCGCTCCTTCACCTGCCGCGGGTGCAAGGGCCTCCTAGTGCCGGGGATCAACGCCAGGGTCCGCCTGGGTCACGGGAAGCAGACCATAGTCAGGGTGACCTGCCTTGACTGCGGCCATGTAAATCGGAAAGTAGTGTAGGAAGCTTAAATACCGTCTAGCAGGGCTCGAAAAACACCGCGTGAAAGGTTATGGTTAGTGCCCACGATGTCCCGTCAGGGAAGCTCATCTCAGCCTTAGCGGAGCAGATGAAGGCGGTCCCGTCGGTCCAGGAGCCAGACTGGGCGAAGTTCGTCAAGACAGGCTCCCACGCCGAACGCCCGCCGATTAGCCCCGACTGGTGGTTCGCCAGGGCCGCCTCGCTGCTGCGCAAGGTCTACCTCCACGGTCCGGTCGGGCTGAGCGACTTAGAGCGCGTCTACGGCGGGACCAAGGCTCTGCACTACTTCCCCAAGCACCACAGGGACGCCGGGGGCTCCTCCATCAGGGTCATACTGAAGCAGTTGGAGCAGGCCGAGCTGGTCTCCAAGACCTCCAAGGGGAGGGTCCTCACCTCGAAGGGGCGCGCCATGCTCGACAAGACCAGCAACGAGCTCTTCACGGCTCTCAGCAAGGAGAACAAGGCACTCGAGAGGTACGCCTAGGCATGTCCGAACAGCAGAAGCAGCCAGACAAGGAAGCCGCGGAGCGGAAGATGATGAGGGACGCGGCCCTGAGGATGGCCCTGACCTCCGACGCAAGGCAGCGCCTGGCCAACGTGAAGATGGTGAGGCCCGACCTCGCAGGCTCCATCGAGGAGTACGTCATCCAGCTGGCTTCGTCCGGGAAGCTCAGGAAGCCCGTCGACGACGAGCAGGTCAAGCAGATGCTCGGCGCTTTGCAGGAGAAGAAGCGGGAGATCAAGATAAGGAGGATTTGAATTGGCACGAGTGAAGGACACATCGAAGAAGAACAGGCTCACGAAGGCCGGGAAGCAGGCCCGCTCGGTCCCTACTTGGGTCATAGTAAGGACCAACCGCAAGGTCAGGTCGAACCCCAAGCGGAGGTACTGGAGGCAGCGCAAGCTGAAGCTCAGGTGATCATGAGTGTCTGAAGGGAGAATGGAAGAGCTGACCCGGACCTACGTCGTCCCCCTGGGGGTCGTCTACGAGGCCCCTCCCTACAGGAGGGCGAAGAAGGCGATAGCTGTCATAAGGGAATTCACGACCCGCCACATGAAGGCCAACCAGGTCAGCATCGACTCCGAGGTCAACGAACTGATCTGGGCCAGGGGGATCAAGCACCCTCCGCGGCGCATCACCCTGGAGATGGAGAGGGACGAGGACGGCATAGTCACGGTCAGCCTCCCAGAGTCAGAACAAGTGTGACCCGATGGGTCTCCACCTGATGGACATCTACCGCAGCCCCAACATAGGAATCTTCCTACGAGTCAACGACAGGTTCCTGCTCGTCCCCAAGGGGCTGGCCCAGACCAAGTCGGACAAGCTCTGTGAGAACCTCCACGTCTCTGCCGTACCCTCTTCAATCGGGGAGTCTAGGCTGCTGGGGGCGCTCACTTCCATGAACGACAACGGCGTCCTGGTGTCCAGGCTGGCGGAAGACTTTGAGATCAGGGAGATCAGGGAGGGGACCGGCCTCAACGTCGCCCGCCTTGACTCCAAGCTGACCGCGGTGGGAAACCTGGTCGTCGCCAACGACAAAAGAGCTTTCGCCTCCCCCGCCCTGGACTCCAAGGCGCTGACTCAGATCAGGGACGTGCTGGGGACCGAAGTGGAACAGGGCGCCATCGGAGAGTACTACCAGGTGGGCTCCCTGGCGGTCGCCACCAACCGCGGAGCTGCCGTGTACCCAGGGATGGGCGAGGCCGAGGTCGCCCGGCTGGGCGCTGCGCTTGGGGTGGACGCCTATCCGACGTCTGTCAACAGCGGAGTCCCCTATGTCTCCTCAGGCCTGGTGGCCAACTCGGGGAACGCCGTGGCGGGGAGCCAGACGACCGGACCTGAGCTTGTGTTTATAACGCGGGCGCTGAGCGTTTGAAACAAGTGAAATGAGCGAGATGTCCACGGCCGAAGACGCGGTAAACGCCCTCGTGGTCGAGATAAGGGTCCTCGAAGGCACATACAACGAGCTCTCGGCGAGGCAGAACCTCCTCGAGCGGGCGATGCTCGAAGGGAGGGCCGCCCTCGACGCGATAAAGGGGTTGTCTGGTCAGGACTCAGGCGAGGTACTCACTCAGGTCGGGGGAGGGATCATGCTCAGGTCCAGCCCGCCCGAGACCGAACGGGTCCTGGTGAGCATCGGCGCCAACGTGGTGGTCGAGAAGTCCAGGGACGAGGCGGTGGCCATCCTCGAAGAGAGGGGGAGGGACATCGAAAAGACGCTTGTTTCGCTGGTGAATCAGAGGAACGAGATAGCCCAGCGGCTGAACTCGGACAGGGAAGTCCTGAACAGCTACATGGCCCGAAGCCAGCAGGGGTAGCCCTTTGTTCGACCGGCTGAAGCAGGCATTCTCTTCGATAACGAGCGCGGTAAAGGAGAAGCAGCTCGGCGGCCAGGACCTCGACAAGGCCGTCTTCGACTTCGAGATCTCGCTGATCGAGAGCGATGTCGCCCAGACCGTCGCCGAGGCTCTCACCGCAGAGGTGCAGAAGAGCCTGGCAGGGATCAAGGTCGAGCGCTCAGTCGACCCCGCGGAAGTGGTCGGGGAGCGGCTCAGCGCCTCTCTTGAGGCGGCCTTCGCCAAGGCGGGGTCCGTCGACATCGTGTCGAACATCAAGGAGAAGTCGAAGGCGGGCGACCCCTATGTCATCCTGTTCCTGGGGATCAACGGCACAGGGAAGACGACGACCGTGGCCAAGTTCGCCAACTTCCTGAAGAAGAGCGGCCTTTCGGTCGTCTGTGCGGCCGGGGACACCCACAGGCCCGGTGCCATCGAGCAGCTGTCAGAGCACGCAGAGAGGCTTTCCATCAAGGTCGTCTCACAGCGCTATGGGGCGGACCCGGCGGCGGTGGGGCGGGACGGCGTCCTCTACGCGAAGGCGCACCACGTCGACTGCCTCCTGATCGACACGGCAGGGAGGATGCAGACCAACCAGAACCTGATGGAAGAGATGTCTAAGATAGGCAGGGTGGTGAAACCTGACTTCCGCATATTCGTGGCCGACGCGCTGACCGGGAACGACGCCGTCTCCCAGGCTCAGCTCTTCAACCAGCACGTCGGCTTCGATGGCGCCGTCCTGACCAAGGCTGACGCCGACGTCAGGGGCGGGGCAGCCCTCTCGATAGTCTACACGACAGGGAAACCAGTCCTCTTCCTGGGGGTAGGGCAGGGGTACGACGACCTGGCCCCCTTCGACTCCAAGGCGTTTCTAGGGTCGCTGCTGGCCTAGTCGGTCCCGAAGGAGTCCCTGGGATATGTCCTCTTCGCCTCACGCGCCTTCTCCCTGACTATCTCGACGGTGACGAAGGGCTCATCGCTGCTCGTCAGCCCTAGGACCTCGCCGTCCGGGTCCACGACCCACCCCAAGCCGCCGAACCTCGCGGCACCGCGTCCTCTCGACCTGTTCGACGAGAGGCAGTAGGCGCCGGAGACGACGGCGGCCGCCCTCCCGCCGGCAAGCCACTTGTCCACGCCGAGCCCCGTCGCCCTGGGGACCATGATCACGTCGGCTCCCTCCTTCCCATAGGCCCTCGCGTTCCAGACAGACCAGAGGTCGCTGCAGATGAGGAACCCGGCCCTCCAGCCGCGGACCTCGAAGGCGGAGACCTTTCTCTCTCCCCTGGTGTACCAGGGAGCCTCGTAGAACCCGGGCTGGTCAGGGAGGTAGCGCTTCCTGTGGTGCCCAGCTACCTTCCCCCCGGCGCTCCAGACGAACCCTTCGTTGAACCTCCTCCTGCCGACCTCCACCGGTCTCGACCCGGCCACAAAGGCAACCCCCAGTTCCGGGAGCCTCCCCATCCAGCGGCCGTGCTCCTCCACCGACCGGTCCCAGACGCCACGGCTGAATCTGCGGCTTGCGAACATCCAACGCACGAAAGGCATCTCCGGGAGCAGGACCAGCCCGCTGCCCTCGCGCTTCACATGGGTCCCCAGCCGCTCCCACCACTCGCCGAACTCTGACCTGTCGTCCGGCATCTCGCAGACGGTGGCCTTCATGGTGCCGGCGCTCCGCCCCCCGTCAGTCAGCTTCTTCGCCCAGCCTCCTCCGTTCCTCGCTCACAAGCTCGGTCATGGCCTCGAACGCGCGGCTGGCGTCCTTCATACCCACCACCATGATGGTGTCCGTGTAGCAGCTGACGGTGTCTTCGACGTTGACCTTCTTCCTGAACAGCTGGTTGTAGAGGGTGCTGACGCACCCAGGGGTCGTGACTATCTCGCCGGGGCTGTGGACCGTTATGGCCGCCTCCTCCTCGCCCTCGTCCAGTATCTCGGCGCTCCCCAGGGCCCTCTTGACCATCCGGTGGAGCCTCTGGTCGAAGATGAGCGTGATGGACGAGATCGACTCCGACACCTGGATGAAGTCTTCGTGGTGAGCTGACAGCAGCGTCCCCACGACCTGGAGGGTCCTCTTGGTCTTCTCGACTGACACCCTGGAGACGTGGGTCCTGACGTTGACCACGCTCCCGGCGATTACCCTGCCCACATTGGGCGGGGCCGGGGAGTATGCGCCTCGGAGCCGCTTGAGGGCCGTCGCCACCCCTACGTCGCTCACCCCCCTGGGCGTCTTCCCCGTCCTGGACGCGACCCTGGGGGCCAGCATCCTGGCGAGGGCGCTGAGGTTCGCGTAGTCCCTGGCGAGGGCGTCCTGGACCGAGAGGTCGGCGTCCACCTCGTCCCTGACCGCCTTCATGACGGAGGCGGTTTTGACCAGTTTCGGGTCACGTTTGACCAAAACAGCACTTTCTTGTCCAAAATCTATAAAAGCGTTATCTGGGCCGTCCGGCCTGAAGTTTGCGCCGAACCGTAGCCCTCGCCTTCTCCGGCGGCCTTGACACTTCGGTGTGCGTCAAGTGGCTCCAGGAGAAGTACGACGCCGAGGTCATCACTGTAACCCTCGACCTGGGCCAGAAGGACGACATGGGCGGGATAGAGGAGCGCTCGAGGCAGATCGGCGCCAGGAACCATTACACCATAGACGCCAAGGAGGAGTTCGTACGCGATTACGTCTTCCCTTCTGTCAAGGCCAACGCGCTCTACGAGGAGAAGTATCCGCTCGGCACCGCCCTGGGGAGGCCTCTCATAGGGAAGAAGCTTGTCGAGGTCGCCGAGAAGGAAGGGGCCACCGCCGTGGCCCACGGCTGCACGGGCAAAGGGAACGACCAGGTGAGGATTGACGTCACTGTGAGGGCGATGAACCCCTCTCTGCAGGTCATAGCCCCTGTCCGTGAGTGGAACATGAGCAGGGACGAGGAGATAGCCTACGCCCAGCAGCGCGGCCTCCCTGTCAAGCCTTCGAAGTCAATCTTCAGCGTCGACCAGAACATATGGGGGAGGTCAGTGGAGAGCGGCCCCCTCGAGAACCCTGATACCGAGCCGCCAGAAGACGCTTTCGAGTGGACGGCCTCCCCGGAGGAGGCGCCGGACGAGCCGGGATACCTGGAGCTCGGCTTCCAGGAGGGAGTACCCACCAGGATGGACGGGAAGGCCATGGAGCCCCTCGAGCTGGTCAGCCGGGTCAACGAGGTCGCAGGCGCCCACGGTGTCGGGAGGATCGACCACATCGAAGACAGGCTGGTGGGGATAAAGTCCCGTGAAGTCTACGAATGCCCTGCAGCCTCTGTGATCATAGAGGCACACAGAGACCTCGAGAAGCTCGTCCTCACCCGCCACGAGCTCGCGTTCAAGGCGCAGGTCGAAAGGGAGTGGGCATGGCTGGTCTACTCGGGGCTCTGGTTGGAGCCGCTCCGGCCGGCCCTGGACCGGTTCATCGCAGCCACCCAGCACAGGGTGACCGGCTCTGTGAAAGTGAAGCTCTACAAGGGGGGCGCCAGAGTCGTCGGCAGGTCGTCGGACTACTCCATCTACGACGTCGGCCTGGCTACCTATGGTCGGGGCTCGACCTTCGACCAGATGAGCGCGGTCGGATTCATCGAGCTGTGGGGGCTCCAGTCGAGGGTCGCCTCCGGGCTCAGCGCCCAATCCGAGGAAAAAGAAGAGAATGGACATCAGAGGGACAAGGCTAAGGAAGCCCAGTGACGAGGCCCTCGCCTTCACCTCCTCGATGGCCGACGACGGGCGCATCGCCCGCCAGGTCATCTCGGTGAACATGGCCCACATGGCAGCCCTGGTCAGGGCGGGGGAGGTGGACCGCCGGGTCGGAGCGAAATGTATGAAGTTCCTGACCGGCGCATCTTCCGAGATCCCGCCCGGCGTAAAGTCCGAGGACTTCCACCAGCAGCTCGAACAGGAGGCCGTCGACCTCCTCGGGGTTGAGACCGCCGGGTTCCTCAGCTACGGCAAGAGCAGGAACGACCAGGTCGCCACGGCGATACGCATGGAGCTGCGGGAGTCGGTACTGGTCCTGGCCGGCTCCATCGCCGAGCTCCAGGCGGCGCTGCTGGGGCAGGCGAAGAAGAACGGCGCAGTGCTGGTGCCTGGGTATACCCACCTCCAGAGGGCGCAGCCCGTGACTTTCGCCCACCATCTATTCGCCCACTTCGACGCACTCCAGCGCGACGTCGAGAGGGCTCTGGAGCTCTATGCGCGCGTCAACCAGTCTCCCATGGGTTCGGCGGCCATGGCGGGGACGTCGGTGAAGGTCGACAGAAGGTACGTCGCAGGCCTCCTCGGGTTCTCAGGCCTGGTCAGAAACGCCATGGACGGCGCCTCCGCCAGGGACGTCGCGGTCGAGTCCCTTTCATGCGCCACCATCACGGCGCTCGACGTCAGCAGGCTGGCGGAGGAGCTGATACTGTGGAGCTCGTCTGAGTTCGGGTACTTGGAGCTCGCCGACGCATACGCGGCGTCAAGCAGCATAATGCCCCAGAAGAAGAACGCCGTGGTCGCTGAGATGGCCCGGGCCAAGGCTGGGTCGGTCCTGGGAGGGCTGGTCGCCGCCTGCGCCATCCTGAAGGCGCTCCCCTATTCATACAATCTCGACCTGCAGGAGGTCACCCCGCACCTCTGGCGTGCCATGGACGACGTGACAAGCGCCGTCAGGCTCCTCGCAGGCATGGTCGCTTCGGCCTCGCCCAGGAAGGAGCGCCTCTCCTCGGCGGTCCAGGGGGACGGGTCGACGGCCGTCGGCCTCGCCAATCATCTTGTCAGGGAGCACGGCTTCTCTTTCCGCCAGGCTCACGCCGTGGTAGGGGAGCTGGTCCGCATCTCGGCGGACACAGGCGCGCCCCTTCAGGAAGTGGCTGCGTCCAAACTGGCGAACGTTTCTGCAGGCTTCGGGAAGAGGGTGGCCCTGGACAGACGGACCATCGAGGCCATCCTCGACCCCGCCCGCTTCCTCGCGAAGGTCGCGACCGAGGGGGGCGCCAACCCGCGACTGATAGCGAAGGAGCTCGACGCACGCCAACGAGACGTCGCCTCCACTAGGTCCTCGCTCTCCGAGCGGAAGGCCGCGCTGAGGGCGTCGGAACAGAAGCTGCGCACGACCGCCATGGGCCTGGCCCGGGAGGTGAAGTCAGGAGATTGAACACAAGCTGCAACGAGTGCGGAGCCGGTCTGGCCGTACCAGACGATGCCATAGTCGGGGAGCTGGTCTCGTGCAAGGACTGCTCGTCAGAGTACGAGGTAGCGGAGATATCGAACGGCACTGCCCTGCTCAAGGCCGCCGAGAAGGTCGGAGAGGACTGGGGAGAATAGTGAAGCTCACCATAACCTTCGACAGGCTGAGGTGGGAGGAGAAGGCGCTCAGCGAAGCCGCCGCGGCTGCCGGGATAGACGCTACGCTGGTCGACGTCAAGGGGCTGGTCTTCGAAGTCCCGAAGAGGCGGCAGGAGTTCGGGGACGTCGTCCTCCAGCGGTGCATCAGCCACTACCGCTCGTCGAACCTCACCCGAGCTCTCGAAGGGGCGGGGATACAGGTAGTCAACAGCCAGGCGGTGGCTGAGGTCTGCAGCAACAAGCTCGCCACCACCATCGCGCTCTCGAAGGCGGGGGTGCCTACGCCGCGCACCTTCCTCGCCCTCACATCCGAGGCTGCTGAGGAAGCGGCCGAGGCCCTCGGCTACCCCCTAGTGCTGAAGCCGTTCACCGGGAGCTGGGGGCGGATGGTGACGGTCGTCCGGGACAGGGAGACCCTCCGGTCATTGATCGAATACAAGGAAGAGCTAGCCAACCCACAGGAGCAGCACATGTACTACATGCAGGAGTACGTCAACAGGCCCCCGCGGGACGTCAGGGCTATAGTGGCCGGGGACAGCATCGTCGCCTGCGTCCACAGGGTCGCTCCGCCAGGGGAGTGGAGGACGAACGTCGCCCGGGGCGCGACATCCGAGGCGTTCAAGCCAGACGCCGACCTCACGGAGGTCATCCTGAAGGCCGCCGAGGCCGTGGGGGGAGGCATCCTGGGGGTGGACGCCATGGAGCCAGAGTCAGGCTACCTGGTCCACGAGGTCAACAACACCGTCGAGTTCAAGGGGGCCCAGTCAGCCGTGGGCTTAGACATCCCCTCAAGGCTGATCGGCTACGTGGCAGGGCTGGCGAGGAGATAGCATGGTCCGCGTGGGTGTGCTCGCAGGCTCCGGGTACATAGGGGGGGAGCTGCTCCGGCTGTTGCTCCAGCACCCCGAGGCAGAGGTGTCCTTCGCCACCTCGCGGAGGTACGCGGGGGAGTACGTCTTCAGGGTCCACCCGAACCTTCGGGGGGTCACCGAACTGAAGTTCGTCGCCCTCGATCCGTCCAAGCTCGCAGACTCAGCGGACGTGGTGTTCGCGGCCCTCCCACACGGCGAGTCTGTGAAGGTGGTCCCCCAGCTGGTCGACTCGGGACTGAAGGTCATCGACCTGAGCGCCGACTTCAGGCTTGGCGACAGCTCGCAGTATCCGTTCTGGTACGGCTACGAGCACCCGCGCCCGGACCTCCTGGAGAAGTTCGTCCTCTCGATCCCCGAGCTGAACCGGGACCAGGTGAGGGGGGCCAGGCTGGTGGCCTCGCCCGGATGCATGGCAATCACCACCATACTGGCCCTAGCCCCGTTGTTCAGGACCAAGTCCCTGGGGGTGGACCCGGAGCACGTGGTGGTCGACGCGAAGGTAGGCTCGTCCGGGTCCGGCGGCAAGCCCTCCCTCGCGACCCACTTCTCAGAGCGCTTCAGCGTGGTCAGGCCCTATAAGCCGGCTGGCCACAGGCACGCGGCGGAGATAGAGCAGGTCCTCTCGTCCATCGCCGGGACCCGCATCAAGGTCTCGATGTCGGCCCACGGCGTGAACATGGTGAGAGGCATCCTGAGCACCTCGCACCTGTTCGCCTCAGGGGAGTTCAAGCCGGTCGACCTGTGGAAGGCCTATCGTGACGCGTACTCCGGGAGCTACTTCGTCAGGATAGTCAAGGACAGGCAGGGCCCCTTCAGGCTCCCAGACCCTAAGCTGGTCGTAGGCTCAAACTTCTGCGACGTAGGGTTCGAGACGGAGGAGAGGACTGGCCGGATAGTCGCCCTCGGCGCGACCGACAACCTGGTCAAGGGGGCTGCCGGGAACGCGGTCCAATCGATGAACCTCATGCTGGGCTTCGACGAGAAAGCGGGGCTGGAGATGGCGCCCCTGCATCCGGTGTAGCGCGATGAGGGTGGTCGTCAAGGTCGGAGGGAGCCTGATGAAGGCCGGCGTCCCCGAGCCTCTGGTCAATGACGCAGCCAGGCTGTCTCCATCCAATCAGCTCATCTTGGTGCACGGCGGTGGGGACGTGGTGACAGAGTATGCCACCAGGCTTGGGAAGGAGCAGCGTTTCGTCGTCTCCCCAGACGGGATCAGGAGCAGGTACACCGACAGGGAGACAGCAGAGATCTACCAGATGGTGATGAGCGGCTTCCTGGCTAAGCGCCTGGTGCAGGCTCTCCACAGAGCGGGGCTGAAGGGGGTCTCCCTCGCAGGCGGGGACGGGTCACTAATCACAGCCACGCGGAAGTCGAAGCTGGTGATCATAGACGAGAGGGGGAGGAAGGTCGCCATCGAGGGGGGGTATACGGGTAGGGTCCGCGGCGTGGACCCTTCGCTCTTGGACCTGCTCCTCGGCCGGGGTTACGTCCCTGTAATCTCGCCGGTGGCCATGGGGGAGGAAGGGGAACCGCTCAACATCGACGGGGACAGGGCGGCGGCATCCGTGGCCGTCGGAGCAGGGGCGGACGCCGTGGTGTTCGCGACCAACGTCGAGGGGCTGAGCCTAGACGGTTCACTCGTCGGGCACCTCTCCGCAGAAGAGGCTGCGGCCAGCCTCCCGAAGATCGGGTTCGGCATGCAGAAGAAGGTCATGGCTGCGGTGGATGCCGTGAGGGCAGGAGTCAAGGAGGCGGTGATATGCTCGGGGACGAGGGAGGGGCCCCTCTCCAGTGCCTTCTCCCACGAGGGGTGCACGGTGATCACACGATGATTGAGCAGATCCGCGGCCTTGAGGACGCCTACGAGGCCCATGCCTTCAACAAGTTCCCCATTGCCATAATGAGAGGGAAAGGGTCCCTCGTCTGGGACTCGGAAGGGAAGGAGTACATCGACCTCATGTCGGGCATCGGGGTGGCCCTGGTCGGCCACTGCAACGACTCGGTGATTGAAGCGGTGAGGGAGCAGTCCGGGAAGCTGCTCACTTGCCACGGTTCCTATTACAACGACGCCAGGGCAGGCTTCGTGGAGCGTCTGGTGAAGGCGGCGCCCAGGGGGCTGGGGAAGGCCCTCCTCACCAACACGGGGACCGAGTCCGTGGAGGCGGCCATCAAGCTTGCTAGGCGGCACACCTCGAGGAAGAAGGTCGTGGCGATGAAGGGCGCCTTCCACGGCAAGACCTACGGTGCCCTTTCGGCCACCTGGAGCAAGAAGTACAGGGACCCATTCGGCCCGCTCCTTGACGGGTTCGGCTTCGCCGAGTACGGCGACGCGAGGTCGTTGGAGTCCATGGTAGACGGGGACACCGCGGCAGTCATCGCGGAGCCCGTCCAGGGAGAGAGCGGGGTTGTCGTCCCTCCGGAGGGCTACCTCAAGGAGGTGAGAGAGATCTGCGACAGGAACGGGACCCTGCTGATCCTCGACGAGATTCAATCCGGCCTGGGGCGGACAGGGAAGATGTGGGCCTCGGAACACTGGGGGGTCGTCCCGGACATAATGACCGTGTCGAAGGGGCTTGGAGGCGGCCTCCCGATTGGCGCGGCCCTCGCCACCGACGAGGTTGCCGGGAGCCTGAAGGGCGGCGAGCACACCAGCACCTTCGCCGGCAACCCGCTCTCCTGTGCCGCGGGCTCGGCCACCCTCGACTACATCGCCAAGAACGACCTCCCGTCCAGGGCGAAGGAGAAAGGTGACGTCTTGAAAGCGGGGCTCTCCAAGGTCGCGTCGGCCCACAGGCTGGTGAAGGAAGTGCGGGGACTGGGGCTGATGCTCGCACTGCAGACCAGGGTTGACATACATTCTATGCTCCTCTCGGCCCAGGCCAAAGGGGTGATCACCGCCTACTCGGGGAGGGACACGTTCAGGTTCCTGCCCCCCCTCGTGATAGAGGACGCACAGATGGCCAGAGGGCTCGAGGTCGTCGACGGCGTCATAGGCGAGGCGGAGGCGGGCAGGTTCTGACTGCACGAGACGCGTCAGCGGCAGGCTCCGGCGGGCAGGCGGCCGCCGAAGGGAGATGAACCGACCTGACGGGGAGGCTGTCAAGCTCCTCGTCGACTCGCTGAGAATCTATTCGCCCACGAAGGGAGAGGAGGAGCTTGCCGGCTTCCTCGCGGACAGCATGAAGCGCCTCGGGTACTCAAGGGTACGGCTCGACGGCGCAGGGAACGTGGTAGGAGAGGTGGGGAAGGGGAAGCCCAGGCTCCTTCTCTGCGGCCACATGGACACCGTCCCGGGGAAGCTCCCGGTCAGGAGGACAAGAGAGGCAGTCTACGGGAGAGGAGCCGCCGACGCGAAGTCTCCCCTGTGTGCGCTTCTCCTGGCGGGGGCGAGGGCCGCGGACGCCGGCGTGAGGATAACCTTCGCGGGGGCGACCGAGGAGGAGGGGGACGGCGCCGGGGTGGAACAGCTCGCCAACGAGGCGGCCCCCTATGACTACGCCGTGTTCGGCGAGCCCAGCGGGGCAGACAGGATAACCATAGGCTACCGGGGGAGGATGAGCCTGCGGGTCGTGGTGCGGACCCCGGGGGGGCATGCGGGGTCGCCCTGGGCCCACAGGAGCGCTTTCGACGAGTTCACCTCCATCCTCAGCAGGCTGAGGGAGTACGAGGCCGGCCACCTGGTCCAGGATGACCACTTCAGATCCGTTTCCATCTCCCCCACGCTCGTGCGCGCAGGCTCCTACCAGAACGTGGTCCCCGGCCTCTGCGAGGCGACCTTCGATGTTCGCCTCCCGCCGGGGCTCTCCTCGGCCCAGGTTCTCGGTGAAATCAGGCCAATGGTCGAAGCCCGCTGGGGCGAGGTCAGAGCGGAGTTGAACCCTGGCCCTCCCACCGAGGCCTACGAAGCGGACGTCGGCTCGCGGCTGGTAAGGGCGTTCCAGAGGGCCATCCTGCTCCGTCTCGGCAAGAAGCCCTCTTTGGTCAGGAAGACCGGGACCGGTGACATGAACACCTTCGCCAGCAGGAAGGGGGTCTCCTGCCTGACCTACGGCCCGGGGCTATCGGGGACCAGCCACACCGAGGAGGAAGCGGTCCGCATCAGGGACTACCTGGACGGCATAGAGGTGGCGAGGGAGGCGATAGGGCAGCTCGTCACCATGAGCGTCGGCTGACCTCATACTCTGATTTCTTCCAGCCCAAACTGCTTCACCAGCCCCACGATCTTCTCCTTGTGGGGCCCCAGGCCTTTCCAGTCAAGGGCGGCGTACCTGACGGGGGAGGTGGTCCTCTGCAGCATCTGTCCCATCATCCTCTCGTCTATCTGCCCCAGGGCGTACTTGGGCGCCACGAAGGACATGGCCATCTCCTCCTCAAGGAGGAGCTTGGTGAACTTCTCGGGGTAGTGGGTCCCGCCGAAGCCCAGCGCTGTCTTGTCCCAGACGCGCTTCTGCGACAGGCTTTCCATCAGCGCCTTCGCCACCACCCGCGCGGCATCGGCGTCTCCCCAGTGCTTCTCCGTCGATCCGAGCTCGACGAAGAGTATCGGTTTCTGCAGCGAGGTAGGTCCGTGGTGCGTCGCCTCCATCGTAATCTCGTAGCCGCCCACCTCCGCCCTGTGGTCCCAGAGGGCGACCAGGTAGTTCTTGAGGAGCCCCGGGTCCGCCTTCCCCAGCTCCCTCCCTGCCCCTCCGAACTTCGCCTCCTCGGAGAAGTTCCCCGTGGTGTGGACCGTCAGGGAGGCAATCCCGGACTCCGCACTATGCCTCGACAGGAAGATGTACGCCTGGGGGTTGAAGTACTCGTCCAGGCTCGGCGGGGTGACGATCGCCCCCTCGAACCAGGCCAGGAGGTATGACTCCTTCTGGTAAACCGGGTTTCCAAGGAGTTTCACCCCGGTCGACACAAACCCCTGGCTCTCGACCAAGGCGGAGGCGAGCGTCTTCGACGCCAAGTCGGTGGTGGACGCCAGAATCACAGTGGCTGGCTCCCCCTGGGGGTTCATGGCTCCCCGGCCGCGCGACCAGGTATTAACGCTGGGGCGTCCTGCGCCTCCGATGTGGTTCTCCGGAGGATTAGACATATAAGCCGACCAAGGCCGCCGCATCATGTACGACCATGGGGTTCCGGGACTTCCTGAAGTCATCGAGGGCCATATTCAGGCTGGCCCACAAGAGCGACACGGACGAGTTCACCCTCTACCTCAAACTGGTCGCGCTCGGCATCGCCGTGGTCGGGACGATAGGATTCCTCATCAAACTGGTGGGGACGATTTTCTTCGGGTAGACGCGGTTCCCGCCAACACGCAGCTATGTCTTCCCTGTAAGTGCAGGCGCCTGCCTCTGCTCACCCTGATGCATCGCGCTCATTGGGAGACGTCTGACTCGCCTTGTTCCCCGAGAACACGACGGGGGTTTTGGGAGCCGTCTAGGCCCTCCAAGGGGCGTCGGACCCTAGGCACTGGATTAGATTTCTGCTGTCACGACCCCTGACCTATCGTTACAGTCTGCAAGATAGTCGTCGTGGCGGCGGGCTATGCGGTGCGGCCTTCGGCGCCTTCAGAGTGAGCCCGTCCGGCATGATCCTGTGGTTCTGACGGGCTTACGGCGACGTGCTCGCAGGTCAAAAGGTTATTAGGCCAACGAAAGTCGGGCTTTTTTCACCTTGTCGGCTCTGAGCGACCAAGAGAGGAACAGCTCAATCTTCCCGGTCAAGACCACCGGAGGTCAGGAAAGGACCGTGGCGACCTTCGTGGCCAACAGGGCCGTCCAGAAGGGGAAGCCCATCTACTCGGTCCTCGCCCTCGACACCTGGAAGGGGTACGTGCTCTTCGAGGCCCCAAACAGCCAAGTGGTAGACGAGAGCATCCAGGGGTTCAAGCACGTCAGAAGCAAGATCCCCGGCATGATGCAGTACTCCGACATCGAGAAGTTCTTGGTCACAAAGTCCATGGTGGCGGAGCTGAACACCGAGGACACCATCGAGATAGTCGCGGGACCGTTCAAGGGGATGCGGGCGAAGATCTCGCGGGTAGAGAAGGAGAAGCAGGAGATCACGGTCTCGCTGCTGGACACTGCCTTCGCCATGCCCATCACAATCGACGCGGCCTATGCCAAGCTCGTTGCCAGGGCCAAGCCGGAGCAGAAGTGAGTCTGGATGGGTGAAAAGCAGACAATCAACGTCCTCGTAACAGGAGGAGAGGCGAGCGCAGGACCTCCGCTCGGCCCAGCGCTGGGCCCGCTGGGAGTGAACGTCCTCGGCATCGTCAACGAGATCAACAAACAGACGGGAGACTTCAAGGGGATGAGGGTCCCCGTGAAGGTGGAGGTAGACAAAGAGACCAAGCAGTTCACCATATCCGTCGGGACGCCTACCACCTCAGCGCTGGTGGCCAAGGAATCGGGCATCCCCAAGGGCTCAGGCAAGCCCAACCTGGAGTTCGTCGGGACGCTGACCATGGACAAGGTCGTAACCATAGCCAGGAGCAAGATAGCCGGGTCCTACGCGGCGACGGTCAGGTCAGCGGCGAAGGAGGTAGTGGGGAGCTGCGTGAGCATGGGGGTCAAGATCGAAGGGAAGGACCCCAGGGAGTTCATGAAAGAGATTGACGACGGCAAGTGGGACTCGAAGTTCCAGTGACGGGCAGAAGGCTTTTATCCGGTGTTCCAAGGCTCCGCAAGGAATTCGTGAATAGTGCGTGCTCTCGAACCAGCAGCTCGCGGAACTGGTCAAGAAGGGTAAGGGCCAGTCCAAGGAGACGAAGTTCACCCAGTCGGTCGAAGTACTGATTTCGCTGAAAGAAGTGGACCCCAAGAAGACCGACCTGAACATCAACGAGATAGTGTACCTCCCGCACCCGGCAACGAAGCAGGCCAGGGTCTGTTTCATAGGGTCCGGGGACCTCGCAGTCAGGGCGAAGAACTCAAACGCGAACCTGGTCATGGACCCGGCTCAGCTGGAAAACTACGGAGGGAGCAAGAGGGACGCCAAGAAGCTCGCCAGGTCCTACGACTTCTTCCTCGCAGACACAGCCCTCATGCCGAGGGTCGGCAAGGTCCTGGGCCAGGCGCTCGGCCCCAAGGGGAAGATACCGTCCCCAGTCCCGCCGAACTCCCCCATCGAGGCTATGATCAACAGGATGAGGACAGCGATAAGGGTCAGGAGCAGGGGCTCGCTGGGGGTGACGGCCATGGTGGGAGACAGCAAGCTGTCTGAGACGGACCTGGCGGAGAACATAGTCGCCGTGGTCAACGCGGTGTCCAAGAAGCTCCCCAACGGCGACAGGAACATCAAGACGGTCATGGTAAAGACGACCATGGGGAAGCCTGCGAAGCAGGCGGTGGATTAGTTGAGCAAGACAGTCCAGGTCCATCAGCCTAACCCGAAGAAGGCAGAGACCGTCGAGCGTGTAGCCGCTCTCGCACAGAAGTACCCCGTCCTCGCGGTAACCAGCCTCTCGAAGGTGAGGGCTAGCCAGCTGATGGCTGTGCGCAAGGCGCTGAGGCAGCACGCCGAGGTCTTCGTCGTCAAGAACAAGCTGGCCATACGCGGCCTCCAGAAGGCAGGGATTAAGAACGCCGACCAGCTCCTGTCACACCTCACGGGGCAGAACGCGCTCATCTTCTCGACCAACGACCCGTTCAAGCTCTTCCTCGCCCTGGACAAGAACAAGGTGTACCTCGCAGCCAGGGCCGGCGACAAGGCCCCTGATGACATCATAGTCCCGGCGGGCAACACAAGCCTCCCCGCAGGCCCGGTCCTGAGCGAGTTCAGAGAAGCGGGCATCCAGACCAAGATTGAAGGTGGGAGCATATGGGTCAACAAAGACTCCGTGGCCGTTAAGAAGGGCGCGGAGATCACCCCCAAGCTCGCCAGCCTCCTCTCCAAGCTGAACATCAAGCCAATCCGTGCAGGCCTGGCCATTGCGCTCGCCTACGAGAACGGGCTGATCTACGCGGGGGATGTGGTCGCGATCAACCTGGACGAGTACAGGAAAAGCATCCTCGACGCCTACGCCTCCTCCAGAGGCTTGGCGATAGTCGTCGGTTACGTCACCAAGGAGACCGCGCCAGACATACTCGCAAAGGCCTACAGGGAGGCCCTGAGCCTCCAGGTGGAGGCGGGTTTCCTCGACAAGGAAACTGCACCGATGATATTCGGGCGGGCAGAGGCGGAGGCGGCGGCCTTGGAATCCAAGGCCAAAGAAAAAGGCCTGAAGTAGATCCGTCCCCTCGGACAGCAGGGCGTCTTTCGCTCTTGGAACTGGTGCCTCCTCACTGCTGGGGCTTCACACAGTGATGCTGTCAGAGAATAGCCGCGGTCCTGACTGATGGGCTGGGCCGAAGCCGGTCACGAGTGCATCAGCATCTTGGACAGCTAACGCTGGGACAGATGAGACTAGAATGGTATCTGGCTTACCCGAAGAGTGAAGCGAGACCCTGTAGGGCCTCTTCTTCCTTCTTCTCCTCTTCCTTCGGCTTTTCTTCCGCCTTCGCTGCTGGTGCGCCCGGCGCTGCGGCAGCGGCCACAGGGGCTGCAGCCATCGTCGATGCGTTCTTCAGCGCCTCGTCGATGTTCACCTCGCTGAGGGCAGAAGTCAGTGCCTTGATCTTCACTTCGTCGGGGGCTGCACCGGTCGCCTTAACCACACTTGTCAGGTTCTCTTCGTTGACCGGCTTCCCCAGCTTGTGAAGCAGGAGAGCTGCGTAAACGTACTCCATCTTAATTCGCGAACAGGCGACCTTGGTTCCGTATTTAAGAGTTTGAAGCTGAAAGGCTCTGTAGAAACCCTCTCTTCAGGAATCCGGTCTGAATGAGATTCTCTTCGTGATACGCTCTAGATTCCTTCAGACGGGTGGTTTTGCCATCGTCCCCCGGACCTCCGTCTTGGTCGAAGATGAAGAGTCCGAAGGACGACGACGAAGAGAGGAGGAGGGTCAGCCGCTACATAAGGATGGTCAGGGCCGTCTTCAAGGTCTGCCGGCGGCAGCGGTGAGGGTAAGCTCGTAACTGTACCGTGCCGTGTGGGTTCGTTCCCGATCTATAGGCAGATTACAGCTTTA